>DASWWC010000206.1:0-17172 GCA_036401055.1 Roseateles sp. | reverse complement strand
GCCCGCCCTGCCGGCCGCGGCGCGCGAGCAGCCGGACATCGAGACGCTGGCCTTGTCGCAGCGCCTGGACGTGCAGGCCGCCCGGCTGCGGCTGGAGCAGGCGGCGCGCCAGGTCGACGCCGGGCGCATCAACCGCTTCGTGTCCATGCTGGAGCTGGGCGTGGCGCATAACTCGTCCAACGAGGCGCCCGTTCAGCGCGGCTGGGAGGTCACGCTGGAGCTGCCGCTGTTCGGCGCCGGTCCGCTGCCACGCGCACAGGCGCTGGCCCGCGAGGCCACGCATGACGCCGCCGACACGGCCATCCGTGCCCGCTCCGAGGTGCGCGAAGCCTACGGCCTTTACCACGCGGCCTGGGACATCGCGCGCCAGCACCGCGACGAGCTGCTGCCGCTGGCCCGGCGCATCTCCGACGAGCAGCTGCTGCGCTACAACGGCATGCTGATCGGCGTCTTCGAGCTGCTGGCCGATGCGCGCGCCCAGGTCGCCGCCGTGGCCGCGGCGCAGGACGCGCTGCGCGACTTCTGGCTGGCCCAGGCCGACCTGGATCAGGCCCTGCTGGGCCGCGCCACCCCCGCCCTGCCCCAGGCCGGCGCCGCCCCTGCCGCCGCCGCTGCGGCGCCCCACTGAATCCCGAGGACTTCTCCATGTTCAACCGACGTTCCCTGCTCGCGGGATCGACGCTGGCGTCGCTGGCGGCGGTCTCCAAGGCGGCGCTTGCGGCCCTGCCCGAGCCCGTCATCCAGACCTCGCCCGACACGCAAGCCCCGCTCGTCCCGCCCAACGGGCGGCCCTACAACCCCGTCGTCACGCTGAATGGCTGGACCGCGCCCTGGCGCATGAACAACGGCGTCAAGGAATTCCACCTCGTCGCCGAGCCCGTCGTGCGCGAGATGGCGCCCGGCTTCAAGGCCCACCTGTGGGGCTACAACGGCCAGAGCCCCGGCCCCACCATCGAGGTGGTCGAGGGCGACCGCGTGCGCCTGTACGTGACCAACCGCCTGCCCGAGGTCACCAGCATGCACTGGCACGGCCAGCGCCTGCCCAACGGCATGGACGGCGTGACCGGCCTGACGCAGCCGCCCATCCCGCCGGGCAAGACCTGGGTCTACGAGTTCGTCGCGCGCCGGCCCGGCACCTTCATGTACCACCCGCACGCCGACGAGATGGTGCAGATGGCCATGGGCATGATGGGCCTGTGGATCACGCACCCCAAGGCGAAGCACCCGCACATCGCCGAGGTGGACCGCGACTACGCCTTCCTGCTCAATGCCTACGACATCGATCCCGGCAGCGCGACGCCCAAGGTCATGACCATGCTGGACTTCAACCTGTGGAGCTGGAACAGCCGCGTCTTCCCGGGCATCGCGCCGCTGGTGGCGCGCCAGGGTGACCGGGTGCGCATCCGTGTCGGCAACCTGACGATGACCAACCACCCCATCCACATCCACGGCCATGAGTTCGAGGTGACCGGCACCGATGGCGGCCCGGTGCCCAAGACGGCGCGCTGGCCGGAGGTGACGACGGACATCGCCGTGGGACAGATGAGGCAGATGGAGTTCATCGCCGACGAGGAAGGCGACTGGGCGCTGCACTGCCACAAGAGCCACCACACCATGAACGCGATGGGCCACGGGGTGCCCACGATGATCGGCGTGGACCACAGCGGCCTGGCGGCGAGGATCCGCAAGCTGGTGCCGGACTACATGGTCATGGGCGAGCGCGGCATGCACGACATGACCGAGATGAGCATGCCGCTGCCCGACAACACGGCGCCCATGATGGCGGGCGAAGGCCCCTTCGGCCCGGTCGCGATGGGCGGCATGTTCAGCATGCTGAAGGTTCGCCGCGGCCTCAAGCGCGGCGACTACACCGACCCCGGCTGGTTCCAGCACCCGCCCGGCACCGTGGCCCGCGAGGTGGGTGAGGCACCGCCCGCCGCCAGCGCACCGGCTCCGGCTGCCCACGCGTCGGATGTCGAGGTGCAAGTCCGCAAACCCCAAGGCCATCACAAGCATTGAAACCACCATGAAAGTCATCATCACCACCCTGGCGCTGGCCCTTGCCGCGATCGGCGCGCAGGCGCACGGCGATCACGCAGCCAGCGCGCCTGCCGCCGTCAAGAAGGAGCAGAAGCCCTGGGGCATCGCCGGCGAACGCCGCGCGGCCCAGCGCACCGTCGAGATCCGCATGAGCGACGACATGCGCTTCACGCCCTCGCGCATCGACGTGCGCCAGGGTGAGACCGTGCGGCTGCTCATGCGCAATACCGGCGCCGTGCTGCATGAACTGGTCATCGGCACGCCGAAGGAGTTGGAGGCGCACGCAGCGCTGATGCAGAAGTTCCCTGGCATGGAGCACGACGAGCCCTACATGGCCCACGTCAAGCCAGGCCAGACCGGCGACATCGTCTGGACCTTCAACCGCGCGGGCGAGTTCGACTTCGCCTGCCTCATTGCGGGCCACTTCCAGGCCGGCATGCGGGGCAAGCTCATCGTCCGCGCACGCTGAAACCCATCAAGGAGATCCATTCATGAAGAAGCTGTTTCTCTGTGCTGCCCTGCTGGCGGCCCCCGTCCTTTCGTCGGCCGCCGAGACTCCCGCCACGGCAGCATCCGCCGCGGAAGCGATGACCGATGCCGAGGTGCGCAAGGTCGACCTCGCCGCGGCCAAGATCACGCTGCGCCATGCCGAAATCAAGTCGCTGGACATGCCCGCGATGACCATGGTCTTCCAGGCTCGTGACAAGCGCCTGCTGGAAGGCCTTAAGGTCGGCGACAAGCTGCGCTTCAAGGCCATGCACGAAGGCGGCCAGTTCATCGTCACCGCCATCGAGGTGGTGAAGTGAAGGCCGGCGCCGCACTGCTGCTCGGCCTCGCTGCCAGTGGCTCCGTGCTCGCGGCGGCCCAGGTCGTCGACATCGCGTGGAGCGCCGATGGCCGCTTCGCGCACGCGGCGACGCTGGCGCCCAAGGAGTTGCTGGAGGTCTGCGGCAAGCTACCCAGGGGCAGCCGCGTGGCGTGGTCCTTCGAGGCCGGCGTGCCGCTGCCGTTCAACATCCACGTGCACCAGGGCAAGGAGGTCGTCTACCCGGCCCGGCTGGAAAGGGCCGAGAAGGCCCAGGGACTGCAGACCTTCGACGCCGAGCCGGCGCACTGCTGGATGTGGACCAACAGCGCCGCAGTCCCGGTGCAGGTCGGCGTCGAGCTGCAGCAACAGCCGCGCTGAACACAAAAAAGCCCGCCGGGGTTGCCGGCGGGCTGTTCTTGGCGGAGAGGGAGGGATTCGAACCCTCGGTGCGGGGATACCGCACGCCTGATTTCGAGTCAGGTACATTCGACCACTCTGCCACCTCTCCTGATTCGGTGCGCGTTGGTGCGAAGCCGGCCATTATAGCCAGCTTTTCGGCACCCGTTTCAAATCAGGCGCGCAACACTTCCACGCCGCCCATGTAGGGGCGCAGCGCCTCGGGCACGGTGATGCTGCCATCGGCGTTCTGGTAGTTCTCCAGCACGGCCACCAGCGTGCGGCCCACGGCCAGGCCGGAGCCGTTCAGCGTGTGCACCAGTTCGTTCTTGCCCTGGGCGTTCTTGAAGCGCGCCTGCATGCGGCGAGCCTGGAAGGCGCCCATGTTCGAGCAGGAACTGATCTCGCGGAAGGTGTTCTGCGCCGGCAGCCACACCTCCAGGTCATAGGTCTTGGTCGAGCCGAAACCCATGTCGCCGCTGCACAGCAGCATCGTGCGGTAGGGCAGGCCCAGCTTCTGCAGCACGGCCTCGGCATGACCGGTCATCTCTTCCAGCGCGGCCATGCTGTGCTCGGGCTGCTCGATGCGGACCATCTCGACCTTGTCGAACTGGTGCTGGCGGATCAGGCCGCGCGTGTCGCGGCCGGCAGAGCCCGCCTCCGAACGGAAGCACGGGCTGTGCGCCGTCAGCTTGACGGGCAGGTCCTCGGGCTTCATCACGCTCTCGCGCACGGTGTTGGTCAGCGAGATTTCCGATGTGGAGATCAGGTACTGCTCGACCTGCTCGTCATCGCCGCCACGCAGCACCCAGAACATGTCTTCCTTGAACTTGGGCAGCTGGCCCGTGCCCTCGAGGATCTCGCGGTTGACGATGTAGGGCGTGTAGCACTCGGTGTAGCCGTGCTCGGCGGTCTGCACGTCCAGCATGAACTGCGCGAGCGCGCGGTGCAGGCGGGCGGCGGGGCCCTTCAGGAAGGCGAAGCGCGAGCCCGACAGCTTGGCGCCGGTCTCGAAGTCCAGGCCCAGCGGGGCGCCGAGGTCCACGTGGTCCTTGACCTCGAAGTCGAAGGTGCGCGGCTGGCCCCAGCGGCGTACTTCGACGTTGCCGGCCTCGTCCGTGCCCGTGGGCACGCTGGCATCGGGCAGATTGGGCACGCCCATCAGCAGCTCGTTCAGCTCGACCTGGATGGCATCCAGGCGCTCGGCACCGGCCTTCAGCTCGTCGGCGATGCCGCCGACCTCGGCCATCAGCGCCGAGGCGTCCTCGCCCTTGCCCTTGGCCATGCCGATCTGCTTGGACAGGCTGTTGCGGCGGGCCTGCAGCTCCTCGGTGCGGGTCTGCACGGCCTTGCGTTCGGCTTCCAGCGCCTTGAAGCGCTCCACGTCGAGGTAGGGCTGTGGGGTCTTGCGCGCATTCAGGCGCTCGATGACGGCATCGAGGTCCTTGCGCAGCTGGGTGATGTCAAGCATGGGTGTCCTTCAAATCGAATACGAAAGCGGCGCCCAAGTCAGGCGCCGCCGGAAGCTGGAAGCACCGGCTTCAAGATCGTGAGGCGCTCACCTCGGCCATGGACTTGTCGCCCAGCCCCATGGGTAGCGGGAAGCGCACATGCTCCTCCACGCCAGGCAGGCTGCGCACGGTCGTCGCGCCCAGCGCACGCAGGCGGTCGATGACGGCCTGCACCAGCACATCGGGCGCCGAGGCACCAGCCGTCAGGCCCACGCGCGGGCGGCCTTCCAGCCACTCGGCCTTCAGGTCTTCAGCGGCGTCGACCATGTAGCCGGGCGTGCCCAGGCGCTCGGCCAGCTCGCGCAGGCGGTTGCTGTTGGAGCTGGTGGGGCTGCCCACCACGATGACCACGTCCACCTGCGGCGCCAGCACCTTGACGGCGTCCTGGCGGTTCTGCGTGGCGTAGCAGATGTCCTGCTGCTTGGGCTCACGCACCTGCGGGAACACGCGCTTCACTTCGGCCAGGATCTCGGCCGCGTCGTCCACGCTCAGCGTGGTCTGCGTGACGACGGCGAGCTTGGCAGGGTCCTTGACCCGCACCCTAGCCACGTCCTCGACCTCCTCGACGAGGAAGATGCCGTCCGACAGCTGGCCCATCGTGCCCTCGACCTCGGGGTGGCCCTTGTGGCCGATCATGATGAACTCGAAGCCCTCACGGTGCAGCTTGGCGACCTCGACATGCACCTTGGTCACCAGCGGGCAGGTCGCGTCGAAGATCTGGAAGCCGCGTGCGGTGGCCTCGCGGCGCACCTCCTGGCTGACGCCGTGGGCGCTGAACACCAGCGTGGCGCCGGCCGGCACCTCGGCCAGGTCCTCGATGAAGATGGCGCCGCGCGACTTCAGGTCGTTGACGACGTAGGTGTTGTGCACGATCTCGTGGCGCACATAGATGGGCGAGCCGAACTTGACCAGCGCCCTCTCGACGATCTCGATGGCGCGGTCCACGCCGGCGCAGAAGCCGCGCGGCTCGGCCAGCAGTACTTCCTGCGGGTGCACGACAGCATTCATCACAGCACCCCGATCACTTGCACCTCGAAGCTGACCGGCTGGCCAGCGAGCGGGTGGTTGAAGTCGAACAGCAGCGCCTCGTCGCCCAGTTCACGCACGACGCCGGCATAGCCGCCCTGCCCGTCCGGGCCGGGGAACTGCACGACATCGCCGACGTGGTAGGTCTCGTCCGGGTCGCCAAGCTGGCGCAGCAGGCTGAGCTTCACGCGCTGCAGCAGCTCGGGGTTGCGCTCGCCGAAGGCCTCGCCGGGCGCCAGCGTGAAGCGCTCGTGGGCGCCCTCGGGCAGGCCGATGAGGCGCGCCTCGATGGCGGGCGACAGCTGGCCGGCACCGATGGACAGCGTGGCGGGCTTGTCGTCAAAGGTGTTGACGATGTCGGCGCCGTCCGGGCCCGAAAGCCGGTAATGCAGAGTCAGGAAGGACCCGGCCTGGATGGGGTTCATGCGAGGGGGAAGCAAACGCTTGGCTAGACTGCGGCCGATTTTATGTCGCTGACCCATCTGCCCCCCGACGCCCGCCCGCGCGAGAAGCTGCTCGCCCGCGGCCCGCAGGCTTTGGCGGACGCCGAGCTGCTGGCGCTGCTGCTGCGCACCGGCATGAAAGGCGTGCCGGTGCTGCAGCTGGCCCAGGGGCTGCTGGATCGCTTCGGCGGCTGGGCGGGGCTGCTGGCGGCCAGCGTGCAGGACCTCGGCAAGGTCAAGGGCCTGGGCCCGGCCAAGCGCGCCGAGATCGCCGCCGTGCTGGAGATCGCGCGGCGCTCGCTGAACCAGCAACTGGCCGAGAAGCCGGCCATGACCGACTCGGACACCGTGAAGACCTACCTGCGGCTGCAGCTGGGCGGGCTGGGCCACGAAGTGTTTGCCGTGCTGTTCCTGGACGCGCAGCTCAAGCTCATCGCGATGGAGACCTTGTTCCAGGGCTCGCTGACATCGACGACCGTGCACCCGCGCGAGGTGGTCAAACGCGCGCTGGCGCTGGGCGCCGGTGCGGCCATCCTGGCGCACAACCATCCGAGCGGCCATCCCGAGCCGTCCAAGGCGGACGAGTTGCTGACACGTCAGCTCGTTCAGGCGCTGGCACTGGTGGACGTGCGTGTGGTGGACCACCTCGTCGTGGGCGCGAGCGAGGTGGTGTCGTTCGCCGAGCGGGGTCTGTTGTGACCAAGGTCGTCCGCAGCCTGGCCGACCTGAAGCCGCTGGCCCGCGAAATGGCGGCGGCCCGATTGGCCGCCGAGATCGAGCGCGAGCGCCTCGCCGCGGCGCTGCGGCTGGCAGAGCAGGAGCGCCGCGTCTTCGAGCTGACGGTCGGCCCTGTCAGCCCGCTGCGCAGCACGAACCGCGTCATCCACGACCGCGAGCAGCCGGCACCGGAGCCGCGCCAACGCGAGGCCGACGAACGGGCCGTGCTGCTGCAGGCGCTGTCCGACGAGATCGACGTCGACACGCTGCTGGACACCGACGAGACGCTGAGCTTCCGCCGCGAAGGCATCTCGCTCGAAGTGGTGCGCAAACTGCGCCGCGGCCACTGGGCGCTGCAAGGCCAGCTGGACCTGCACGGCCTGCGCCGCGACGGCGCGCGCGAGGCGCTGGGCCTGTTCATCCACGACAGCGCCCGCCGCGGCCTGCGCTGCGTGCGCGTGGTGCACGGCAAGGGCCATGGTTCGCCGGGCCGCGAGCCGGTGCTGAAGGGCCGCGTGCGCCGCTGGCTGGTGCAGAAGCACGAGGTGCTGGCCTTCGTGCAGGCCCGCGCCAGCGACGGTGGCGCGGGCGCGCTCATCGTGCTGCTCAACGGCACGCCCTGACGCAAGCCTGACAGCGCCTGTCGGCGCGCTGGCGCGTCGCATTCCACCGACGCGGCGCCATGCCATTGACCTTGCGCGTTAGGCGGGAGTAGCCTGGGGCGCAGCAGCCGCCGCAGCGCGCGGCAGGTTTCCCAGCCACCGCCGAGGAGAGCCCATGAACCTGACCCGCCAATCCCCCGCGCCCGCCCGCTACATGGGCATAGGTCTGGTCGTTGCCCTGCATCTGGCGGGCATCTATGCGCTGAGCGCCGGGCTGATCCGACCGTCGGCCCGGCCACCGGAAATCACGACGCTGAAGCCGCTGCCGCCCGACGTCAAGGAGCCGCCGCCACGGCTGGAGCCACAACCGGCGCCCGAGCCCCGGTTCGCCGCGCCGCGGATGGAAGTTCCGGTGCCTCTCGACTTCGTCGAGGCGCCCGCCGAGCCGGCCTTGATCGCGGCCGTCCCCCTGCAGCCCCATTCGACGCCGCAGCCCACCAGCCCGGCGCGAACCGTCGAGGCGGCCGTGCCGCCCAGCATGGCCAAGCCGCTGATCAGCACGCCCGGTGCTGTCTGCTCCGTCATGCCCAAGCCCGAGGTGCCCGCCGTCAACTGGAGCGGCGAAGCGGTGCTGCAGGTGCTGGCCACCGTGCGCGGCGGCCGCGTGGTCGGCAGCGATTTCCGCGTGGCGCAAGGCGCACTGGACGGCAAGACCCGGCGCTCGCTGCAGCGCTCGGTGGAGGCCGCGCTGGCCGGCTACCAGTGCCAGGGCGACGCGAGCTTCCAGCAGGACTTCGCGTTCAGGCTGGACTAAACGTTGCGCATCCAGTCGGCCGTGCCCGCGAAGGACTCGGCCAGCCGGGCTTGCAGGGCCGGGTCCACGCCGGTTTCCTGCATGGCCTGCGCCATGCACGCCAGCCACTCGTCGCGCTCGGCAATGCCGATGCGGAACGGCATGTGGCGGGCACGCAGCCGCGGGTGGCCGAAGCGGCTGATGTAGTGATCCGGCCCGCCCAGCCAGCCGCACAGAAACCAGAACAACTTGTCGCGGGCGCTGTCCAGCGTGTCGCCATGCGCCGCGCGCAGCCGCGCATAGGCCGGCTCCAGATCCATCAGGTCGTAGAAGCGGTCGACGAGTTCGCGCACACGCGCCTCGCCGCCGATCCATTCAAAAGCGGTGGTCGGGGAATCAGCCAAGGAGCTTGGAGGCGAGCGCCTTGATGGCCTGGGCGGCGTCGCAGCCGGGGTAGTGCTCCAGCATCAGCTGGCGCTTCAGCACCGCCTGCTTGACGGCCACATCGGCCTTGACCTCGGCCAGCAGCTCCAGCCGGAAGTTCTGCCCCGGCGCCGCCCCCACAAAGCGCTGCAGCACCTGCTGCAGCTGGCTGCAGATGAGCTTGCCCTCGCCCACACGGTTGGCCTGGTTGACGACCAGCCCCACGTGGCGTCGCTCCTGCTGCGTGGCCAGCACCTTGATGGTGGCGTAGGCATCGGTCAGCGACGTGGGCTCGGGCGTGGCCACCACCAGCACGTCGGTGGCCAGCGAGATGGCATACAGCACCACGTCGGAAATGCCGGCACCGGTGTCCAGCAGCACCCAGTCGAAGCGCGGCTTCACCAGGTCGATGATGTGCAGCAGCTTGTCGCGCACCTCGGGCGTCAGGCGCGAATACTCCACCATGCCCGAACCGGCCAGCAGCACGCTGAAGCCGCCCGGCGCGGGCAGGATGGCCTGCTCCAGTGTGGCCTTCTCGGTGAAGACGTCGTGCAGCGTCAGCTTGGGGTGCAGGTTCAGCACCACGTCGAGGTTGGCCAGGCCCAGGTCGGCGTCCAGCACCAGCACCTTCTGGCCGCGCGCGGCCAGTGCCGCGGCGAGGTTGGCGGTGACGAAGGTCTTGCCGACGCCGCCCTTGCCGCTCGTGACGGCCAGCGTGCGGGCGCCGGCGCGCGCCGGGCGGGAAGCAGCAGGATCGTGGGTCGTGCTCATGGCAAGTCCTGTTGCGAATCTGAATTCAGGGTGGCGAACAACATGCCCTTTTCTTCGGCGCTGACCAGGGAGTCGATCTGCGGCTCCAGGCAGGCGCGGTTGCGCCCCTCGGCCTTGGCGCGGTAGAGCTGGCGGTCGGTGCGCTCCATCCACAGCAGCGGCGAGGAACGCACCCACTGGGGCGCAAATGCACCGCCCAGGCTGACCGTGACGCCCAGCATCTGGCCCGGCGAGACCTCGATGCTCAGCTCGGACACACGCTCGCGCACGCGCTCGGCGACGGCCAGGCCCACATGCGGCGCGCAGTTGGGCAGGATGATGGCGAACTCCTCGCCGCCCACGCGAGCGACCAGGTCCATGGGCCGCACGGTCTGCGCGACCGCCTGAGCGACGGCACGTATGACCTGGTCGCCGGCGCCATGGCCGTGGGTGTCGTTGACGGCCTTGAAATGGTCGATGTCCAGCAGCAGCAGCAGCGCCGCCTCACCGGAGCGTGCGACTCGGTCGACCTCGCGGGCCAGCGCCATCTCGAAGCTGCGGCGGTTGACCAGGCCGGTCAGCGCGTCCTTGCTGGACAGGTCGCACAGCGCATCAATGACGGCCTGCAGCCAGGGCGTGCTGTACGGGGCCTCGTCCGGGAGCAGCGCCCCGGCCTGCTGCAGCAGCTGCAGGGCCTGATCCAGCGCGAGCGCGCGGGCTTCGGTCGGGTGCGGTGCGGGCAAGACGGGTTCCAAGGAGATGTGCAATGCGGCGGGGGCCGGATTTTGGGCCCAAGTCAGTCTAGCAGCGGCCTCCCCGGGGCCAGGTCGTGAAACAGGCACGTTCCTGCGGCCTGTTTGCACTATGCTGGACCGGACCCAAACCGTACAACGCCCCTGCGGTGCAGAATCGGCGCGCCAACGCCAGAGCTGCTGCGAGCACCCACAAATCCGACTCACGAGACATGCCCGCACCCGAACTCGCCTCCGGCACCGAATCGCTCGACCACGAGTTCAGCTTCAGCAAGGCGGACTTCGATCGCGTCCGCGAGCTGATCTACAAGCATGCCGGCATCAGCCTGCACGACGGCAAGCATGCGATGGTCTACAGCCGGCTGTCGCGCCGCCTGCGCGAGACCGGACACAAGAGCTTCGCGAGCTACCTGCAATGGCTGGAGGCCAGCACGGGCCCCAGCGGCGCGGCCGAGTGGCAGGAGTTCGTCAACTGCCTGACGACCAACCTGACCTCGTTCTTCCGCGAGGACCATCACTTCCACGCGCTGAAGGACGACCTCAAGCCCTTCGTCGGCAAAGGCGTGCGCATCTGGTGCTGCGCGGCGTCGACCGGCGAGGAGCCCTACTCCATCCTGATGACCTGCAGCGAGGCGCTGGGCGCCGGTGCTTCGGTGCAACTCGTGGCCAGCGACATCGACACCAATGTGCTGGCCACCGCCAAGCGCGGCGTCTACAACGCCGATTCGCGCGGGCTGGACGCGACGCGGCTGAAGAACTTCTTCATGCGCGGCACCGGCGCCAACAGCGGCAAGATCCGCGTCAAGCCCGAGTTGCAGCGCTGGGTGGACTTCCGCCCGCTGAACCTGATGGACGCGCAGTGGCAACTGGGCGACCCCTTTCACATGGTGTTCTGCCGCAACGTGATGATCTATTTCGACGGCCCCACGCAGCGCAAGGTGCTGGAGCGCATCCACCGCGTCATGCGGCCGGGCGGCCTGCTGTTCGTGGGCCACTCGGAGAACTTCACCGAGTCCCGCGACCTGTTCAAGCTGCGCGGCAAAACCATCTACGAACGGGTCTGAGCATGAGCACGCCATTCGCTTCCGCGGCGACCATCGGCATCGGCAATCCCGTCGCGGTCGCCAAGGTCAACCAACTCAAGGCCCAGCCGCGCAAGCAGGGCGAAGCCTCGTTCTTCTTCTACGACGCGCATTTCAAGAACGCGGCCGTCAAGATCCTGCCGGGCGAGTATTTCGTCGACCAGGAAGACCTGCTGGTCATGACCACGCTGGGCTCGTGCATCGCGGCCTGCCTGTGGGACCGGGTGGCCAAGGTCGGCGGCATGAACCACTTCATGCTGCCCGAGGGCAACGGCGACTCGGGCCGCTACGGCTCGTTCGCGATGGAACTGCTGATCAACGAGATGATGAAGCGTGGCGCCAGCAAGTCGCGCATGGAGGCCAAGATCTTCGGCGGCGGCGCGGTCATCTCGGGCATGAACTCGATCAACGTCGGCGAGCGCAACACCAACTTCGTCATCGACTACCTGAAGCTGGAACGCATCCCCATCGTGTCCAAGGACGTGATGGACGTCTACCCGCGCAAGGTTTGCTTCCTGCCAGCCAGCGGCAAGGCGATGGTGAAACGCCTGGCCCCGACCAACACGGATGCCCTGGTCCAGCAGGACAAGGCCGCGATCCAAAAGGTACAGCCCGTCGCCAGCAGCGGCGGCTCCATCGATTTGTTCTGAGGAGGCCAACGATGGCCAAGACCAAAGTCGTGGTGGTGGACGACTCCGCACTGGTGCGATCCATCCTGACCGAGATCATCAATCGCCAGAGCGACATGGAGTGCATCGGTGCAGCGGCCGATCCGCTGGTCGCGCGCGAGATGATCCGCAACCTGAATCCCGACGTCATCACGCTGGACGTGGAGATGCCGCGCATGGACGGGCTGGACTTCCTGTCGCGCCTGATGCGGCTGCGGCCCATGCCCGTGGTGATGGTGTCCACGCTGACCGAGCGCGGCGCGGAAGTCACGCTGAAGGCGCTGGAACTGGGCGCGATCGACTTCGTCGCCAAGCCCAAGATCGGCGTGGCCGACGGCATCCGCCTGCTGGCGCAGGACATCACGGACAAGATCCGCATCGCGTCCAAGGCTCACATCCGCCGTGCGCCGCCGCCCGCGGCGCCGGGCAGCGCCCCGGCCGCACCGGTGAAGGCCGTGACCATGGCCAGCCTGGGCAAGGCCTCGACCGAGAAGCTCATCTTCATCGGCGCTTCCACCGGCGGCACCGAGGCCACCAAGGACGTCCTGATCAACCTGCCGGCCGACAGCCCGGCCGTGGTCATCACGCAGCACATGCCGCCCGGCTTCACGAAGAGCTATGCGGCGCGGCTGGACGGCCTGTGCAAGATCCGCGTGAAGGAAGCCCAGGACGGCGAGCGCATCCTGCCAGGCCACGGCTACATCGCGCCGGGAGGCCTGCACCTGACGGTGGAGCGCAGCGGCGCCAACTACATCGCCCGGGTGCAGGACGGCGAGCCCATCAACCGCCACAAGCCCTCGGTCGAGGCACTGTTCCTGTCTGCCGCCAAGGTCGTGGGGCCCAATGCCATCGGCATCATGCTGACTGGCATGGGCGCCGACGGCGCCCGGGCCATGAAGGTCATGAAGGACGCCGGCTCCTACAACTACTGCCAGGATGAGGCCAGCTGCGTGGTCTTCGGCATGCCGCGCGAGGCCATCGCGCACGGCGCGGCCGACGAGGTGCTGCCGCTCAACCAGATTGCCGCCAAGGTGCTGGAGCGGCTGCGCGCCACGTCCGGCATGTCGCTGAACCGCGTCTGACGGCTCAGAGAAACAAGGCCTGCAAATCGCTGAGGAAGTCGAAGCCGCGCTCGGTGGGGCGGATGAGCGCCGGGTCGTCCACCAGCAGGCCGCGGCCACGCGCGGCCTCCAGGCCCTTGGCGATGCTGGACACCGGCAGACCCGTGCGCTCCAGGAACTGCGTCAGCGTGACGCCCTCCTTCAGCCGCAGCGCGTTCAGCATGAACTCGAACGGCAGGTCCTTGCGCGCCACCTCGTGCTCGTTGCTGACCTTGTTTTCCTGCGCCATGAAGGCCGCCGGCTCGCGCCAGCGCACCTGGCGCAGCACGCGGTTGGGGAACGACAGCTTGCTGTGCGCGCCGGCGCCGATGCCGAGGTAGTCGCCGAACTGCCAGTAGTTCAGGTTGTGCACGCAGCGATGACCCTCACGGGCGTAGGCTGACACCTCGTAGCGCGACAGGCCTTGCGCACCGGTCTTCGCCGTGATCAGGTCCAGCATGTCGCTGGCCAGGTCCGGGTCGGGCAGATGCTCAGGGGTGCGCGTGGCGAACACCGTGTTGGGTTCGATGGTCAGGTGGTAGATGGACAGATGTGGCGGCTGAAAGCTCAGCGCCGTGTCCAGCTCGCGCGCCAGGTCGTCCAGCGTCTGGCCGGGCAGCGCGTACATCAGGTCGAGGTTCCACGTGTCGAAAGCGCCGGCCGCCTCGGCCAGCGCCTCGCGGGCCTGCACCGAACTGTGCACACGACCCAGCGTCTTCAACTGCGCATCGTCGAAGCTCTGCACGCCCACCGACAGCCGCGTGACGCCGGCCTGGCGGAAGCCCGCGAAGCGCTCGCGCTCGAAGGTGCCCGGGTTGGCCTCCAGCGTGATCTCGCAGCCCGCCTCCAGCGGCAGACGCGCGCGGATGTCGGAGATCAGCTGCGCGATCTGCTCGGGGTTGAACAGGCTGGGCGTGCCGCCGCCGATGAAGATGCTGACGACCGGCCGCCCCCAGATCAGCGGCAGCGCGGCTTCGAGGTCGGCGCACAATGCGGCCAGGTAGGCCTCCGCCGTGTCGGTGGACAGCCCACCGTTCTTGACCTCATGCGAGTTGAAGTCGCAGTAGGGGCACTTGCGCAGACACCAGGGCAGATGGACGTAGAGCGCGAGCGGGGGCAGCGCGGGCAGTTGCAGCGTGCCCGGGCGCATCAGATGCTGGAGATCAGCCAAGCCGCCAGACCTCGCGGAACTGCTGGATCAGATGAACGGCCGCCAACGCACGATGGCTATGCCGGTTCTTGACCTCGGCGCCCAGGCTGGCCACGGTCTGGCCCAGCACCGGGATGTTCATCAACGGGTCATAGCCAAAGCCCCCCTCACCATTCGGCGCCGCCAGGATCTCGCCCATCCAGCGGCCCATCGCAATCAGCGGTTCGGGATCATCGGCGCTGCGCACGGCGACCAGCGCGCAGACGAAGCGCGCGCGACGATCCTGCACACCGGCCAGCTCGCGCAGCAGGCGCTCGTTGTTCGCCGCATCGCTCTTCTCGCCGCCGGCATCCAGCGCATACCGCGCCGATCGCACACCCGGCGCGCCGCCCAGCGCGTCCACGCTCAAGCCCGAGTCATCGGCCAGCGCCGGCAAGCCGCTCAGCTTGGCCGCGTGCCGCGCCTTGGCCAGCGCGTTCTCGGCAAAGGTCTCGAACGGCTCCTCGGCCTCCGGAATGCCCAGGCTGCCCTGATTCACCAGTTCGATGCCCAGCGGTGCGAACAGTGCCTGCAGCTCGATCAGCTTCTTGGCGTTGTTGGAGGCGAGAACCAGTTTCATGCGGACTTCTGCAATGCGATCAGCTCGCGGATGCCCTTGTCGGCCAGGTCCAGCAACTCATTCATCTCGTCGCGCGTGAACACCACACCTTCGGCCGTGCCCTGCAGCTCGACGAAGCCGCCGCTGCCCGTCATGACCACGTTCATGTCCGTGTCGCAGGCCGAGTCTTCGGTGTACTCCAGGTCCAGCAGCGGCACACCGTCGACGATGCCCACCGAGATGGCGGCGACCGAATCCTTGATCGGCGAGCGCGACAGCTTGCTGTCGGCGATGAGCTTGTTGACGGCGTCAGTCGCCGCCACGAAGGCGCCGGTGATGGCGGCCGTGCGAGTGCCGCCATCGGCCTGCAGCACGTCGCAGTCCAGCGTGATGGTGCGCTCGCCCAGGGCCGACAGATCGAACACCGCGCGGAGGGACCGGCCGATCAGGCGCTGGATCTCCTGCGTGCGGCCGCTCTGCTTGCCCTTGGCGGCCTCGCGGTCGCTGCGCGTGTGCGTGGCGCGGGGCAGCATGCCGTACTCGGCCGTCACCCAGCCCTCGCCCGAGCCGCGCTTGTGCGGCGGCACGCGCTCCTCGACGGACGCCGTGCACAGCACGCGCGTCGAGCCGAACTCGATCAGCACGGAGCCCTCGGCATGCACGGTGAAGCCGCGGGTGATGCGCACCGGGCGCAATTGATTGGCGGCGCGGCCTGCGCTGCGCGTGAAGGTCTTGGTCATGGAGAGAAAAGAGTTAGCGGCGGTTCAGGCCGCGGCCGGACTGGCGGATGACTTCGTTGATCTCGCGCACCGAGCGCTCGATCTCCTCGTCGTCCATGGCGGCGACGAGGTCGGCATCCAGCGCCCCCTGGATGGTGGACGCGAAGCCGGAGTTGCCGAGGTTCTGCGTGGTGTCGCCGGCGGGGTCGCCCTCGCCTTCCCACTCGACGGCGAGCACGGTGACGTTGTCGCTGCGGGCACCACCGCGACGCAAAGCCTGCTCGACGAGTTCGGGCACCACCTCGGCGATGGTCTGCTCGCCCAGGTGCTGCACGATCTCGTGGTCTTCGACGCTGCCCCACAGGCCATCGGAGCACAGCAGCAGGCGGTCACCCGCCTCCATCACCATGGGGCCCTGGCAGTCCACCATGGGCTTGCCGGGGCTGCCCAGGCAGGTGAACAGCACGTTGCGGTTGAAGGCTTCGGTGCCACGGCCCACGCGGCCCAGAGCCTCCTGCAACTCGGAGTAGGAATGGTCGCGCGTGCGGGCGATCAGCTTGCCCGAGCGCACGAGGTAAAGACGCGAGTCGCCACAGTGCGCCCACCAGGCCTGGTTGCCCTGCAGGATGCAGGCGACCACGGTCGTGCGCGGCGTGTCGGACAGACCCTTGCTCTGGGCATAGCGCAGCAACTGCTGATGGGCGATGACGATGGTGTCCTGCAGGAAGCGTTGCGGGTCTTCCAGCACCGGCCGGGCCTCCTGCTGGAACAGCGCGGCCAGCGTCTGCAGCGCGATCTGCGCCGCCACTTCGCCTTCCGGATGGCCGCCCATGCCGTCGGCCAGCGCGAACAGCCCGGCCTCCCGCGTGAAGCAATAGCCCATGCGGTCTTCGTTGGTCTCGCGGCCGCCGCGGCGGCTGACCTGGAAGACGTCGAACTTCAAGCCTTGGCTCCGGATTTGAGGTTCTCAAGCTGCAGCTTGAGCCGCTCGCTGAAAGACAGCTTGGTGTAGCGGCGCTCGGTCTCGCGGGCCAGTTCCTTCTGCAATGCAAACACGCTCTGCGGGCGCGACAGCGGGTCCAGCGACATGCACCACTCGGTCACTTCGAGCAGGTTGTCCGAGTAGACATTGCGTAGTCGCGACAGGCTCAGGTTCAGGCGGTCCTTCTCCAGCCGCTGCGGCGCGTCGTTGGGCGGGTAGCCCTGCATGCAGGCGTAGATGCAGGCGCCGATGGCGTAGATGTCGGTCCACGGGCCCAGCGAGCCGTCGCGGCGGTACATCTCCGGCGCGGCGAAGCCCGGCGTGTACATCGGGCGGATGAAGTTGCCCTCCTTGCTCAGCACCTCGCGCGCGGCGCCGAAGTCCAGCAGCACGGCCTTGTTGTCGTTGGTGATGAAGATGTTGGCCGGCTTGATGTCCAGGTGCAGCATCTTGTGCTGATGCACGATGCGCAGGCCGCGCAGGATCTCGTCGAACAGGCTGCGGATCGTGGACTCGCGGAACACCTTGTCGCGCTTCATGTCGCGCGCGGTCACGATGAAGTCCTGCAGCGTGTCGCCCTGCAGGTAGTTCATGACCATGTAGACGGTCTCG
>DASWWC010000205.1:0-5444 GCA_036401055.1 Roseateles sp. | reverse complement strand
GCGCTGGCCCAGGCCCGCGCGCTGCGCCAGGCCCGCACGCTGGAGGCGCTGCGCGCCTGGTCGCACCACGACCTGGCCGGCGGCACCGCGCTGCTGGCGGGCAACCTGCTGCCGCAGCCGGCGGAGCTGCCCTACCGCGAGCAGATCATCGCCAGCGTGCTCAAGCTGCTGAACGGGCTGGACGCGGCCCAGCGCGAACAAGTGGCCCGGCACTGGGACCGCTGGATGGCCGACCTGCGGCAGCTCCAGTCCACCTAGGGTTTGCGGCGGAACGCCCCCATCAGCTGCGCCAGCTCGCCGCTGCGCTCCATCTGCGCCAGCACGGCGCCGAGCCGGCGGGCCTCGTCGTCGCGGCCGGCGGCCAGCCACAGGTGCATGTCGCTGCTGCTGAGCACCTGGGCCTGCAGTTCCGCGCCGGGTGGCAGGCGGCCCAGCCCGGTCGTGGGTGTGTAGCCCGGCTCGACGCAGACCTCCACGCGCCCCTGCACCAGCATGCGCAGGCAGACATCGACGCCCTCGACCAGCTCCCGCGCGGCCAGGCCCTGGCTCAGCGCCTCGATGCGCTTGTAGCCCCGCGGCACGGCCACGCGCAGGCCGGCGAGGTCTTCCCAGCGCGCCGGCCGCGGGCCGTCGCGGCGCGTCAGGGCCAGCTCGAAGATCGTCGAGTGCGAGGGGTCCACGCGCAGCGCCCCCGGCAGTTGCTCGTCGAAGCGCTGGTGGCGCGTGATGTCGCCGTCGAACTGCCCGGTGCGCAGCTCCACCAGCGCGCGCTCGGCGGGCCGCTCGGTCAGCGAGTAGCGCAGGCCGGCACGCTCGAACACGCGGTCCAGCAAGGCGCGCAGCGCCTGGTTGTAGGCGCTGCTCAGCGGGTCCACGCTGACCAGGCGCAGCTGCCGCGGCGGCGGCGCCAGCACGGCGCGCCACTCGGGGTCGGCCGCCAGCGCCGGCAGCTGACGGGCCAGGAAGTCGCGCAGCGCCGTCTGGCCCAAGGCCGTGAACGCATGGCGGCCATAGGTGTCGCGCGGCTGGCGGGCCACGTACAGCCAGCCGTCCAGCCCCGGCAGCTCCTGGCGGAAATAGTCCATGGAGATGGCCTGCACCAGCGCCGCATCCACCCGCCCCTGCTGCAGCAGGTGCAGGCCGTCGAGCGCACGCGGAGCGTCCACGCGGCGCAGCTTGCCGGCGGCCACCAGCCCGTCCAGGTCGACCAGCCGGTGCCCGGCCACGCTGGCGACGGACAGACCCTGCAGCGAGCGGCCCTCCAGCAGGTATTCGACCGGTTGCTCACGGCGCGAGACCACCAGATCGGCGCCCTGCATGAAGGCCGACGTCCACAGGAAGCGCTGCTGGCGCGTGTCACCGAACCAGACCGGATTGGCCCAGACGACCGCGCCGGTCCAGCCCGGCTTGGCGACCAGCGCGTCCAGCGGGCCGCGCGGCAGCTGCGTGGGCACGAAGCGGTAGCGCCCCTCGGAGCGCTCGCTGAGCCAGCGCGCCAGCCGCGCGGTCAGGTTGCCGGGGGAGGTCGCGTCCAGCGGCGGATCCGTGTAGGCCGTGTACAGCGGCAGCGTCTGCGGCGCGGCGCTCAGCGGCCCGCCGAGCAGGGCCAAGGCCATCGCCACGATCCCTGCCGAAACACGTCGCCGAAGACTTGCCATCGCCTGGATCCCCCTGCGGAGATCATAGGAGGGCAGATGGCTAGTCCAGTGAATCAGTGAAATCGGTGGACTAGGAGGGCTGCAGTCCGAACAACTCGGCCAGCGCCTCGCGGTACTGGGCCTGGCCCACCGCATTGGTGTTGTGGTGCGAGCCGCCCTCCACCAGCACGAAGCGCTTGGGCTCGCGGGCGCGCTCGTACAGCTGCTGGCCCAGGCGGTAGGGGATGAGGCTGTCGCGGCTGCCGTGCACCACCAGCAGCGGCGAGCCCACCTCGGCCACGCGCGAGGCGGCGTCGAAGCGCTGCGTGATCAGCGGCGACACCGGCAGCCAGCCCCAGCGAAAGGTGCTGACGACATCGGGGATGGACGTGAAGCTGCCTTCCACGATGAGGCCGGCCTCGTCGGCCACCGAGCTGGCCAGCTGCACGCCGATGGCGCCACCCAGCGAGTGACCGAAGATGAAGCGGCGCGCCCCGGGATGCTGGCGCGCGACCCAGTCCCAGGCGGCGCGGGCGTCCTCGGCCGCCAGGGCCTCGGACGGCAGGCCCGGCGTGCTCTTGCCAAAGCCGCGGTAGTCCACGCCCAGCACCGCGAAGCCCAGCTCGTGCATGCGGCGCATGCGCGGCGCGCTGCCGCGCACGTCGTAGCGGGCACCATGCAGGTACAGCAGCACCGGCGCTTTCGGGTCGGGCTGCGGCAGCCACAGGCCGTGCAGGCGCACGTCGGTGTCGGCGGTCTGGCTGCGGAAATCAATCCAGACGTCTTCCATGCCCTGCGCCGCCGCCAGGCCGCCGGACCAGGTGCGGTCGCCGGGCTGGAAGATCCAGCCGCGCTGGCGCTCGTCCAGCGAGGCGCAGCCGGCCTGCAGGCCCAGTGCCATCACGGCGAGCAATGCGATGCCGGCCAGGCGGCGGAACGGGGCGGTGCGCGTCATGCCGCCATGGTGCCAGCCAGCGAGAGTCCGAGTGCGGTGCCCGGCCTCAGCTGCGCAGGGCGGCGACCGGCGACAGCCGCGCGGCGCGCCGCGCCGGCACCCAGACGGCCAACTGGCCCAGCAGCCACAGGGACAGGGCGCCGGCCGGCAGATAGACCCAGGGCAGGCGCGGCAGCTCGTAGCTCTGCATCAGCAGCTGGCTCAAGGCCGCGGCGCCGGCCGTGCCGATGACGATGCCGGTCGTCGTCAGCAGCAGGTTCTCCAGCTGGAAGTAGCGCCGGATCTGCCGCTCGGTGGCGCCCAGCGCGCGGCGCGTGCCGATCATGCGCGTGCGCTGCTGCACCCAGAAGCTGGCCAGGCCGACGATGCCCATGGCCGTCACCAGCAGCAGCGCCACGCAGACGCCGCCCATCAGCCAGGCCATCGCGCGGTCCTGGGCATAGAACTCGGCGCGCATCTGCGTCACCGGCCGCGCCTGGGTGACGACGCGGCTGGGGTCCGCCGCCTCCAGCGCCGCCGTGACGGCCTTGATCTGCGCCTCCAGCTGGCCCGCCTCGGCACGGATGACGTAGGAGCCGCCACCGCGCAACGGCAGGATCATGGCGGCCCCGCCGCCGTCGCCGCGCGCACGGTGCAGCTGCGTGTGCGTGAGCGTGTCGACGACGCCGATGATGGTGGACGGCGAGCTGCCGAAGATGTAGACCGTCTTGCCGACCGCGGACTGGCCCGGGAACAGCCGCTCGGCCATCACTTTGTTGACGATGAGCTGGCCGATCTTGGGATCGGGCACGCTGAACGCCTGGAAGTTGTCCAGCACCTCCTCGGGCGTGAAGTTGCGGCCCTCCAGCAGCCGCAACCCGAAGGTCGGCAGCATCTGGTCGTCGGACGCGTACTGCGCCGCGGACACGCGCAGGCCCCTGCTGTCCGGCTCCAGCGTCACGCCGCTGTTGTTGCTGTTGTTGCCGTAGGCGATCTGGTTGGCCACGGTGGCCGACTTCAGGCCGGGCAGCGCGCGCAGCCGCGCGAGGTCTTCGCCGACGACCGACGCGACGCGCTCCGGCGCCAGCGGCTTGCTACCGCGCAGGTTCAGCACGGCCATTTCCGACTCGACCAGGCCGCTGTCGGTGTTCAGCGCGTCGACGCGGGTCTGGATCAGGTGCAGCGCGTTGGTGACGATGGCACAGGTCAGCGCCACCTCCAGCACGATGAGGCCGGCCGCGATCTTGTGGCGGCGCAGCGTCGAGAGAATGGGCATCAAATCTTTCATCACTGCACCTTCAGTTGCACGGCGGGGGTGACCAGCGCGGCGCGCCAGGCCGGCAGCAGGCCCGCCAGCAGGCTGGCCACCAGCGCCAGGCCCAGCGTCAGCGCGAGCATGGACGCGTCCAGCTCGGCCAGGCGGGCGTAGTCGTTGGGGCTCTGGCGCACCAGCCACAGGCCGGCCTGCGCGAGCAGCAGGCCCAGCAGCGCACCGGCCAGGCCCAGCACACCGGCCTCGACGACGAACTGCCGGAAGATGTCGCCACGCGTGGCACCCAGCGCGCGGCGCACGCCGATCTCGCCGCTGCGGCGCAGCGTCTTGGCCAGCAGCAGGCCCACCATGTTGACGATGCACACGGCCAGGAAGCCGAAGGCCAGCCAGGTCTGCAGCCGCACGTCGGCCGGCAGCACCTTCTGCGCGCCCAGCCAGTCCATCACGTTGCGCAGGCGCACATTGGTGGGCCGCTCGAAGCGGCCGGCCTTGCGCTGCGCCTCGGAGTAGGCCACCAGGTAGTCGCGGTAGGCGGCGGCGTCCTCGGGCTTGGCGAACTCCACCCAGTACTGCACCCAGGCGCAGGCCGCGTTCAGGTCCAGCGAGCTGCCGCCATTGGCGCCGCGGGCCCAGCAGTTCATGTTGCCCCAGTGGCCCATCTTCAGCGCCATGGCGGTGGAGAACGGCAGGTAGAAGTCCTCGGTGTCGATGTAGCTGCCCAGCGTCAGGTCCCAGAAATGGGGCTTGACGTTCCAGGGCTTTAGCACGCCGATGACGCGCAGCGGCTGGCCGCGCACGATGACCTCGCGGCCCACGCTGTTGGCGCCGCCGAACAGCTTCTCGTTCAGCGCCGCGGAGATGACGGCCACGCGCGCCTCGGCCTCGTCGTCCGCCGCGCTCCAGCCGCCGCCGTGCAGCCAGGGCGCGTCGAACATGGCGAAGAAGTCGGCCGAGGTGTAGCGCACGCTGGAGAAGATGGGCTTGGTCTGCGCGTCGGGCAGCGACACGGCGGTGTTGAAGCCGCTGGACATGGACTGGCGCATGGCCTTGCCGTCGCGCAGCAGCGCGGTGGCATCGAAGCGCGTCAGGTCGAAGGTGGGCTCCCCGCCGGCCTGCCAGCCGACCTTGTCGGCCGCGTCCAGCTGCACGTTGAACAGGCGCTGGCTCTTGTGCGGTATGGGGTCGCCGGACAGCACGTGGTAGACGGTCAGCGTGGTCATGCAGGCACCGATGCCCAAAGCGAGCGCCAGCACCATCAGCGCGGACAGGCCCTTGCTGGCGAGGATGTTGCGCCAGGCGAGTTCGAGGTAGTGAAGAAACATCAGGGTTGCTCCAGCAGGGAGTTCACGGCGGCCAGCTCGGTGTCGCCCAGCGAGCCGGCGGCCTGGTGCAGCGCCAGCAGCGCGAGCACGTGGCGGTGGCGGGCCTGGGTCTGCGCGTTCTGCGCGGAAGCCAGGGTCTGGATGGCCAGCAGCAGGTCGGTGGTGGAGCGCGTGCCCAGCGTCAGGCCGGTGCGGGTGGCGTCCAGCGCGCGCTGCGCGGCGGCCACGGCAGCCTCGGTGGCGCGCAGCTGGGCCTCGCCCTGGCCCACGGCCAGGTG
>DASWWC010000204.1:0-22499 GCA_036401055.1 Roseateles sp. | reverse complement strand
AGCAACTCGTGCAGCGCATCGACCACTTCGTCGCCGCGTACAACGCGAACTGCCAGCCGTTCAAGTGGACCGCTACCGCCGACTCCATCCTCGCAAAGCTGCATCGACTTTGCTCACGTATCAGCGGGACAGGACACTAGGGCGCCAGGCGCTCGCGCACCCAGGCGCCCGTGTTGAGGCTGAACACCAGCCGGTCGTGCAGCCGCGAACGGCGGCCCTGCCAGAACTCGAAGCGCTCCGGCACCAGCCGGTAGCCGCCCCAGTGCGGCGGGCGCTCCGGGTTGAGCCCGTGCTGCACCGCCGCCTTGGCCGCATTGGCCACCAGCACCGCACGCGAGCTGATGGGCTGGCTTTGCGGTGAGGCCCAGGCGCCCAGGCGCGAATCCAGCGGCCGGCTCTTGAAGTAGTCGTCGGACTCCTGCGCCGAGGTCTTTTCGACGCGACCTTCGATGCGCACTACACGCTCCATCTCCACCCAGTGGAACTGCAGCGCGGCAAAGGGCAGGTGAGCTAACTCTTTTCCTTTGCGGCTTTCGTAGTTGGTGAACCAGACGAAGCCGCGCGCATCAAAGCCCTTCAGCAGCACCACGCGGGTGGACGGTCGGCCGTTTTCTCCTACCGTCGCGACGGTCATCGCCGTCGGTTCTGACACGTCGTGCGCGATGGCCCCATCCATCCAACGGGTGAATAGTGCCAATGGGCCGTCCGCGGCCTGCGCCTCGTCCAGCTCCCCCAGTTCGTAGCTCTTCCGGAAATCACTCAGCTTGCTCATGGGGCCGAAGTATGCAGACCTTCCCTTAAGTGAACGTCCCAGTTTCTCAAGCAGGGCGCGACTGGGCATGCTTGTGGCACCGCAGCAAATGGTCAACAGGCCCTAGAAAAGATGAAACGACGCCCCGCCGTCGTCGTACTGGCCGCAGGACGCGGCACGCGGTTTCGAGGTCCGGGACACAAGCTGGAACAGAAGCTGGGCACCACGCCCGGCGCGGACACCCTGCTGGCGCGCACCTTGCGCCAGGCGATTGCCACCCAGCTGCCCGTCGTCGTCGTGACGACGCCGGCCCTCACGCCCGCGGTGCACAAGCTCGTTGCGGCCCGCGACGTCGTCACCCTGCCCGAGCACGACGGGCAAGGCCGCCCCCATCCCATCGGCATGGGGCATTCCATCGTGGCTGGTGTCAGCGCCAGCGGCGACGCCGATGGCTGGCTGATCCTGCCCGCCGACATGCCGCTGGTGCAGCCGTCCACCATCATGGCCGTGGCCGAGGGGCTGGAGCGCTATCCGGTCTGCTACGCGCAGTACCGCGGCATGCAGGGCCACCCGGTAGGCTTTGGCACCGAGCTGTACTCCGAGTTGATGGCCTTGCGGGGTGACGAGGGCGCGAGGCGCATCGTGGCGCGTTACGCGGCCCAGCCCATCACGGTCGACGACCCCGGCGTGCACATCGACGTCGACACCGCCGAAGACCTCGCGCGTCTGCGCGATTGATTCAAAGCGGCCCGCACAGGCCGTGCTGCGCAGCCAGATGGGCTTGGCGCTCCAGCTCCTTGTCGCGGATTCCATGCTCACGCAAACCCTGGACCGTGCGCAGCAGGTAGTCCAGCGTCGTGCCGTAGCGGCCTCGGGCATGCCGGAAGATGTGCAGCAGCTCGGGCTCAGGCAGCACGCCGGTCCAGTTGGGGCTGTGGCGCGACAGCGTGAACGCCAGCGCCCGCAGGCGGCCGCCGGGCGTGTCGCAGTTCAGCCAGCGTGGCTCGTAGACGCCGTTGGGCATCTCGCGCTCCCACAGCTGCAGCAGCACCGGCCCGGCCGTGGCACGTGGCACGCGGTAGACCAGGCCGCGGCAGCTGCCGCCCGAGACCAGCGCCAGCACCAGCCCCGGCTCCTGCGGCGAGCCGCGGTTCACGCGCGAACGCATGCGCAGCACGCGGTGGAAGCCCAGCACCCGTGCGGGCAAGGCCTCGGCATACTCGAAGTCCGGCCGCCAGATCAGCGAGCCGTAGGCGAACAGCAGCAAGTCCTCGCCGCTGTCCCGCCATTCGGCCGTCGTGCGCTGCAGCAGGTGCGCGCTGCGGGCCGGGCCGTGCGGAATGTGGATTGCCTGTGACGCCATTGCCGCCATCCTGCCATGCCGGTACCCAGGTCGTAACCCGCGAAGCCTCGCGAAGAAGTAATATGGTTACCTAAATTCTGAAGGTTCGGTTACAAAGCCGACGCCCCGGAGACACCGAATGAACTCCCTACTGAACGAAGTCACCCAGCGCATCCGCGAGCGCAGCGCCAAGCCGCGCGGCGACTACCTGGCCCGCATCGCCCAGCTCGGCAACCGCCAGCGCGGCTTCGAGCGCATGGGCTGCGCCAACGTGGCCCATGCCGTCGCGGCGCTGCCGGCCAACGACAAGCTGCGCATCGTGGCCGAGAAGGCGCCCCACATCGGCGTCGTGACGGCCTACAACGACATGCTGTCGGCCCACCAGCCCTACGAGCACTACCCGGACCTGATCCGCGCCGAGGCCCACCGGCTGGGCGCCACCGTTCAGGTGGCGGGCGGCGTGCCGGCCATGTGCGACGGCGTCACGCAAGGCCTGCCCGGCATGGAGCTGAGCCTGTTCTCGCGCGACACCATCGCGATGAGCACGGCCGTGGCGCTGACGCACGACGTGTTCGACGCCGCGCTGCTGCTGGGCATCTGCGACAAGATCGTGCCGGGACTGCTGATCGGTGCGCTGCACTTCGGCCATCTGCCGACCGTCTTCGTGCCCGCCGGCCCGATGAGCTCGGGCATCAGCAACAGCGAGAAGGCCAAGGTGCGCGAGCTGTACGCGCAGGGCAAGGTCGGCCGCGACGAGCTGCTGAAGAGCGAGTCCGCCGCCTACCACGGCGCCGGCACCTGCACCTTCTACGGCACCGCCAACAGCAACCAGATGCTGCTGGAGGCCATGGGCCTGCACGTGCCCGGCAGCGCCTTCGTGCACCCGCACGACGATCTGCGCACCGCGCTGACACGTGAGGCCGTCGCCACGGCGCTGGACATCTCCGGCCGTGTCGCCGGCAAGGCAGCCAAGCCCATCGGCCACGTCGTCGACGAGCGCTGCATCGTCAACGCGATGGTCGCGCTGCTGGCCACCGGCGGCTCCACCAACCACCTGATCCATTGGGTGGCCGTGGCGCGCTCGGCCGGCATCCTGATCGACTGGACCGATTTCTCCGACCTGTCCGCCGCCGTGCCGCTGCTGGCGCGCGTCTACCCCAATGGCAGCGCCGACGTGAACCAGTTCCAGGCCGCTGGCGGCCCGGGCTTCGTCATCCGCGAGCTGCTGGACGCCGGGCTGATGCACGAGGACGTTCTTTCCGTGGGCGGCGAGGGCCTGCGCCCCTACACCTTCGTGCCGCACGCGGTGGGGCAGGGCGGCGAGGTCGTGCGCGAGGCGCTGCCGGCCGCGAGCCGCGACGAGGGCGTCGTGCGCACCGCCGCTGCACCGTTCAGCGCCACCGGCGGCCTCAAGCTGCTGGCTGGCAATCTGGGCCGCGCGGTCATCAAATCGTCCGCCGTGCCGGAGGACCGCCACACCGTCGAGGCACCGTGCCGCGTCTTCACGACGCAGGAGGCCATGCTGGCCGCGTTCAAGAATGGCGAGCTTGAGAGGGACGTCGTCGTCGTCGTGCGCTTCCAGGGGCCGCACGCCAACGGCATGCCCGAGCTGCACAAGCTGACGCCGCCGCTGGCCGTTCTGCAGGGCAAGGGCTTCCGCGTCGCGCTGGTCACCGACGGTCGCATGAGCGGCGCGTCCGGCAAGGTGCCGGCCGCCATCCACGTCAGCCCCGAGGCGCTGGCCGGCGGCCCGCTGGCCAAGCTGCGCGACGGCGATGTGGTGCGCGTGTGCGCCGTCAACGGCGTGCTGGCCGCGCTGGTGGACGACGCCGAATGGGCCCGCCGCGAGAACGCGCGGCTGGACCCGGCGGAGGCCGACGTCAACGCCCATGGTCTGGGCCGCGAACTCTTCGCGGGTCTGCGTCGCAACGTGCTGAGTGCCGAAGAGGGCGCCATCACCTGGCTGTGAGAATCGAAGAATGCTTGAAACCCTGAGCCTGGCCAGCCACGGCCCCGTCATCCCCGTCATCGTCATCCAGCGTCTGGAAGACGCCGTGCCCCTGGCCGAAGCGCTGGTCGCTGGCGGCGTCAAGGTGCTCGAAGTCACGCTGCGCACGCCGGTCGCGCTGCAGGCCATGGAAGCCATGGCCAAGGTGCCCGGCGCCATCGTCGGCGCCGGCACGCTGCGCACACCGGCCGATGTGCGTGCCGCCAGGAACGCCGGCTGCCAGTTCGGCGTCAGCCCCGGCTTCACGGACGCGCTGGCCTCGGCCTGCAACGCCGAAGGCCTGCCGCTGCTGCCCGGCGTGTCGACCGCGTCCGAAGTGATGCAGGCCAACGCGGCCGGCTTCAGCTTCCTGAAGCTGTTCCCGGCCACGGCGGTCGGCGGCGTCAACCTGCTGAAGGCGCTGGGCGGCCCGTTCCCGGACGTGGCGTTCTGCCCCACCGGCGGCATCTCGCTGCAGACGGCGCCCGACTTCCTGAAGCTGGCCAACGTCAAGGTCTGCGGCGGCTCATGGTTGACGCCCCAGGACGCCATCGACGCCAAGGACTGGGCGCGCATCACGAAGCTGGCCGCCGAGGCTGCCGCCCTGCGCGGCTGATCGCAGTACCTGCCGGGCAGCTAGCCTGGCAGGTCGAACAGCAGGCAGGTCGTGCTGGCGTGGGCGTACAGCTTGCCGTCATGGCCGATCAGCTGCGCCTCCGACGTGGTCACCTGCCGGCCGCGGTGCACCACGCGGCCGATGGCGCGCACCAGCGGCACCTGGTCGGTCAGCGCACGCACGAGATTCACCTTGAACTCCAGCGTCGTGTAGGCGCGGCCGACGGGCAACGTGGTGTGCACCGAGCAGCCCAGCGCCGAATCCAGCAGCGTCGCGAACCAGCCGCCATGCACGCTGCCCAGCGGGTTGTAGTGCTTGAACTGCGGCCGCCCCTGGAAGATGGCCTCGCCATCGGCCACCGAGATCAGCATGAAGTCCAGCGTCTCGCTGATGGGCGGCGGCGGTGCCGCGCCGTCCAGCATGGCCTGCATCTGCTGCAGGCCGGTCTTGCCGGCCAGCATGGCGCGCGAGGCCAGGCCCGTGCCGGGTCGCAGGCGGGCGCGCACCGCGGCCTCGTCGGCCTGCCATTGCGCCAGGATGTGTTCGGGGGATGCGTCGGTCATGGAGAGCCTCGGGGGTAGGCCACCGATTCTGCTCAACGCCGTCACATCGTGCTGTCGCCTGGGTTCAGGCGGCCAGACGCTGCGTCGAGGCCGGCAGGCGTCGCGCGGACGTGGACAGCCGCAGCTGGTCCAGCACCGGCCCCTGCCAGGGCAGCAGATAGACCAGCGTGGCCAGCGAGGCCTTGCGGCGCGACGACAGTAGCGGCCGGCCTTGGTCGTCCAGCAGCAGCACGTTGGATCGGACGTTGAGCGGGTCGGCCTGCACGACGGTGCCTTCGGCCATCTCCACCCAGTCCCACTCCACCCAGGCCTCACTGTCGGCATAGCTGCGCTCCCAGCGCGTCGTGCCGCCGACGCCGCGGTCGCCCGCCCGGTCAGGCTTCACGCGAGTCTGCGCATGACGGACATCTCGCGCGGCGCTGTCCAGCGCAGCAACGGGCCAGCAGACGCTGCCTTCCGGCAGCCGGATCAAGGTGGACATGGACAAACCTCGCGGTCGTGTGATTCGAACGGGAAGGCAGTCTCGGAGCGCAGCGGGCGCCGGACAAGCTGGCAGACTTGTCAGGTATGGCCAAGCCACAGATGGACTATCAGCAACTGATCGATGTCGGGCTCGCGGAGGATTTCGCGAGCTTCGAGCGCCGGCTGGTCGCGACAGCGGATGCCATGGGATTCCCCATCATTTCCGGCGTGTTGATGCGCGGGCTGCTGCAGGATGTGGATGTGCAGATCACGTCGCTGGGCAATACGCCCGCGGGGTATCTGGAAGTGGCCAAGGACTTGGGTGAAGCCCGGCGTGACCCGGTGATGGCGAAGCTGATGACGCAGCCCGTCCCTGTCGTCTACGACCAGCAGACCTACGCAGCGGCTGGTGCGGGCGAAATCTGGGAAGCGCAGGCACCCTATGGCTACAAGACCGGCATCGCAGTGAAGCTGCACCTGCCGGGCAACAAGCATTTCCTACTTGGCGTGGACCGTGAGGAGTCGTTGCCGACGCCCGGCAACGACTTGATGCAAATGATCGGCGGGCTGCAACTGCTGGCCGCCCACGCGCTGACGGCGGCCGACCGGCTGCTGGGCCCCAAGATCGATAAGGCCGACCTGCCCAAGCTGACCAAGCGCGAACTGGACGTGCTGAGCTGGACCTCGCAGGGCAAGACGGCCTGGGAAACCAGCGTCATCCTGGGCATGAGCGAGAAGACGGTGAACTTCCACCTGGGCAACGCCATGCGCAAGCTGGGCGTTAGTTCCAAGCACCAGGCGGTGCTGAAGTGCGTGTCCGCCGGGCTGCTCTGAGGGCGCAGTCGGTCAAAGCACCCTGGAAGACTTGCTAGGTTTCTAGGGGGGTGAAAACAGGGACAGTTCGGGTCAGCAACTTTCTTTTCCGACCCGGAGCCCGCCATGAAACTCATCGACGTCATCTACGAACTGCTCGGCCTTCCCAAGCTGGGCGGCTAACACCAGCCCTCAGGGAGTGCCAGAAGATGCAGGCCGGCCAGGACTGCGTTGCCGACCGCCGCCATCGTGCGGCCCTCGACATTGCCGTCCTGGCCGATCTCTGCGAACAACCGGCCAGCCCCATCCCGACAGACGCGGAGTCTCGATGTCCATCTCCGCCGAAACCTACGCCCGGCTGTTGAGCCTCGCCGACGAGGCGCCCCTCGACTGCCTGCCCCTGAGCGCGCGTACCTTGGATCGCGCCAAGACCCTGGGCTACAACCGCATCGGCCAGATCCGCAACACGCCCGCGAGCCGGCTGCTTGCCGATCTGGGTACCGAGCAGGCCGAAGAGTTGCGGCAGGCGCTGCACGACTTCGGCATGCGCCAGCGCGGCCCCGCCGACGCTACCGCCTGATGTTCGTGGCCTAGCTCTGCTTGGCCACGCGGCGCAGCTGCACGGCGTCCGGCAGCGTCCGCGTCTCGTTGGCTGCCAGCCGGAAGATGCGCAGCGCGGCAGCCACCTGCGCGGTGTCGTCCATCATCTGCGTGGCCGCGCGTGCGAGCTGCTCCACCATGCTCGCGTTCTGCTGCGTGATGCCGTCCAGCTCGCGGATGGCGCCATGCACCTCGGCCACCCCACGCAATTGGGCGTGGGCGCCCTGGTCGATGTGCGCAATCAGCGTCGTGAACGACTGGACCTGGGCCAGCGTCGCGTCGATGCTTTCGCGCGCCGCGCGGGTCTGCTGCTCACCGGCCTCCACGCGACGCGTCGAATCGTCGATCAGCGACTTGACCTCGCGCGCCGCCGTCGAGCTGCGCTGCGCCAGCGCCCGCACCTCGCCCGCGACCACCGCAAAGCCCTTGCCATGCTCGCCAGCCCGCGCGGCCTCGACGGCAGCGTTCAAGGCGAGCAGATTGGTCTGGAAGGCGATGCTGTCGATGAGCTGCACGATCTCGCCGATGCGGCCCGACGAGCCGGCGATGCCGCCCATGGTGTCGGTCACCGAGTGAACGACATCGGCGCTGCGGCGCGACACCTGGTGCAGCTCGCCGGCAACGCCGCTGGCGGTCTCCACGTCCGCGCTGGTGCCGCGCACGGTCGCGGCGATCTGCTCCATGCTGGCGGCCGTCTGCTGCAGGTTGGCCGCCTGCGCCTCCGTGCGCTGGGCCAGGTCGTGGTTGCCCTGCGCGATCTCGTCGCTGACGCCGCGGATGCGGTCGATCTCGTGGCGTGTGTCCACCACCATCGCGCACAGGTTCACCGACACCTGGGCCAGCGCGACCTCCAGCTCTCGCGTCAACACGTTGCTGCTGGGTTGCAACCGGGCGGTCAGATCGCCGGCTGCCAGTGCATGGGCGAAAGCCTGGACCGTGCCCAGGCTGGCACGCAGCCTGGCATGCTGCAGCCAGGCCAGCCCCGACGCCGCCACGACGGCAGCGACAGCCGCGGCCCAGGGGCCGGCGAGGGCCAGGGCGCTTGCGGCCACGGCACCCGACAGCAGCGGCGCCGCCACGCCGGACAGCCAGGGCAGCCGGCGCCCGAGGCGCTGCACAGTACCGGACAGGCCGGGGCGCAGCAGTTCACCACCGTCCAGGCGGTGGCGAAGACGGCCGTCGGCCTGCTCCTGGCGCATCTGCGCGTACAGGCGCTCGGCCTGCTCCACCTGGTCCCGCGTGGGCTCGGAGCGCACCGACAGGTAGGCCACCGGCCGGCCGCCGTCCAGCAGCGGCGTCACGTTGGCCAGCACCCAGTAGTGGTCGCCGTCCTTGCGGCGGTTCTTGACCAGGCCCGACCAGGGGCGACCAGCCTGTATCGTGGCCCACATGTCGCGAAAGGCCTCGGCCGGCACGTCCGGGTGGCGCAGCAGGTTGTGCGGCTGACCCAGCAACTCGTCCAGCGCATAGCCGCTGGCCTCGACGAAGACGGCGTTGGCATGCAGGATGCGGCCCTTCAGGTCGGTCGTGGAGACCAGTGTGCGGCCGGAAGGGAAGGGGTACTCGCGTTGGGTAACGGCTTGGCGTCGCATAAACAGGGTCCTCTGACGTGCGAGCATGTGGGGCTGCACATGAACCGCCCTTGATCTGGCGCAAGCCCGTCGCCACCCCGTCCTCCGCACCATGCAAGACCGTGACATTCCTCTCGAAGCCTGGCCGCGCCGCGCGGCGCTGGCGCACTTCCTGCGCATGGCCCAGCCGGCGTTCAGCGTCACTGTGCCGGTCGACGTGACCGGCCTGCGCGAGCGCGCCGCCAGCCACGGCGCGACGCCCTGGCTGGCCTACCACCATGCCGCGCTCGAGGCGGCCAACACCGTCGACGCCATGCGTCAGACCCTGAAGGCGGACGGCGCCGGCGTGCGCGAGTTCGCGGCCATCCACGCCAGCACGACGGTGCTGCGTGAGGACGGCAGCTTCGGTTTCGTGACCCTCCCGCGCGAGCCGTCGCTCGCGGCTTTTGCCGCGCGAGCCAAGCCCAGCGTGGAGCGTGTGCGCCGGGCCAGCGGCGACCTCTTTGCCGCCGACGAGCCGGGTGACGTGCGCGAGGAAACGCTGGTGCACATGACCGCGCTGCCCTGGCTGGCGTTCACCGCGTTCACGCACGCACGAGGGCAGGGCGACGACCGGCCCAAGATTGCGTTCGGGCGTTTCAGGGAGGAGGACGGCCGGCTGCTGATGCCGGTGGCCGTGGACGTGCATCACGCGCTGTGCGACGGTGTGCACGTGGGGCGGTTCTTCGAGGCTTTCCAGTCCCGCCTCGACGCCATCTAGGCGTTCAGCCGTCCAGTGTCACGATGACCGGCGCATGGTCGCTGGGGCGCTCGTTCTTGCGTGGCAGCTTGTCGATTTCGCAGGCCGTCACGCGCGGTTTCAAGGCCTCGCTGACCAGGATGTGGTCGATACGCAGCCCCTGGTTCTTGCGGAAGGCCAGATTGCGATAGTCCCACCAGCTCCAGCTCTTGGGCGGCTGCTCGAACAGGCGGAAGGCGTCGGTCAGGCCCAATGCCAGCAACTGCTGGAAATGCTCGCGCTCCTGCGGTGTGCAATGGATCTGGCCGGCCCAGGCGACCGGGTCATAGACGTCACGGTCCTCGGGGGCGATGTTGAAGTCGCCCATCAACACCAGTTGCTCGTGCTGCTTCAGTTCCTCGGCCAGCCAGGCGCGCAGGCCGTTCAGCCAGTTCATCTTGTAGCTGAACTTGTCGCTGTCCGGCGCCTGGCCGTTGGGGAAATAGCCGCCGATGACGCGCACGCCGTCCACCGTGCCTGCGATGACACGAGCCTGCTCGTCGGCGAAGCCGTTGATGTTCTTGACCACGTCGGTGGCCGCCTGGCGGCTGATCAGCGCGACGCCGTTGTAGGTCTTCTGGCCGAACCACTGCACCTGGTATCCGGCCTCGCCGATCTCCATGGTGGGGAATTTGTCGTCGGTCAGCTTGGTCTCCTGCAGCACCAGCGCATCGACCGGGTGGGTGGACAGCCAATCCAGCACCTGTGGCAGCCGGATGGACAAGGAGTTGACGTTCCAGGTGGCGAACTTCTTCATCGCGCCATCCTAGCCGGCGCAGCCACCGGTCTAGGCCGAGGCGTTGCAGTCCAGGCCGTCGTCCACGGTCGGCGCCGGCATTAAGATGACAATGTGCAGGATGGCAAATGCACCCTGACGGCCGGGAGGCCCGATGCCTATTGGGGAAAGTCGTCGCTAGGCTGGTGCGGCACCGTGCCGCTTTAGTCCGTCAGTGGCCGGTTTTGCGGGACTTCGGGGCGCTCACGCGCGCCATGACCATTTCCCACGCTTCGCGGTCTTCAGGCGTGTCCGCGCGTTCAAGATTTACCGCCACCATGGCCTCAACTGGATCGAAGCCGGCAAGCTCTGCAAGCCGCATAGCTATTGAGTTGATCGGCTTTGTGCGTCCGGTCCTGTAGTTAGAAACGGTGGCCTGAGGGACGCCCAAAATCTTGGCTATCCGGTAGTCGGTTACGTCGCCCTGATGGCGGCGCGCGGCGTCGAGCAGTTCGACAGTAGAAATCATGGAAACCCCCCGGTTTCGTGGCTCAGCGGCGACATTATTCCTACGGTCGCTGGGGGTCAATGCATGCTGTGGCGTTGACGTAGTTGCTGGGTCAGCAACACAGTCCGCCTCGCCGACCGGGGTCATCAGGAAGCCCCCCGTTTCCCCGCCCCAGGTCGGCACCCTTCGGAGAGCGCGGCAGCGCTTGTGAAGGGCCCGGGGCCGTAGCGATCTGCACACAGGCGGCCAGGGAGGATGAGTAGGCGTGACGCGTCCGAGTCAGCCACGCTCTCCGAAGGGTTGGTAAGCGGGAGGGGGCTGATCGGGGGATCTATGAAATTCACCATCGCCATGAACGCCGGCCGTCGCGCCGTCGTCGAGGCCGGCGCGGGCGTCGTTGACTTCAACGGCCAGGAAATGCTGCCGCATGAGGCCGCCATGCTGGCCGACGCGCTCAACCAGGCCGCCGACCAGGCCGAGACCAACGGCGCCACCCTGGCCGCCTCCCTGCAATCCGAACGCGAGCTGGTGGGGGCCTGACCATGTGGGCAAGCTCTGAATGGGTGCCCGAGAAGGGCATGTGGAAAGTCTGGATGGGCTGCGGAATCAACGGCTGCATGTTCCCGGGCTCGGGCTCTGCGCGCGTGTCGGGCGGCGGTGGCGTCGCGACGGCCGAAGCCGTGGTCGATGACTTCGGAAACCTCGTCATCGTGGGGGCGTGGCGGTGAAGACGCTCCTGCAAGGCAAGGCCGGTCAGCTCGAAGTGGCGGCCGGCGAAAGCCCCGTCGTTCCGGGCGTCGTGCGCATCAAGGCCGGCCCCGGCCTGATGTTCTCGGTGTTCCTGAGCCACGAAGAAGCCGCGCAACTGGCGTGCACGCTCGCTGAAGCGGCCCGCGTGTCGGCGGCTGCGAGCGACGCGGAGCGCGGCGCCTGGACCTGCGGCAAGTGCGGCTTTCGCGGCTTCTGGTCCGGTGGCGCGCACTGCTGATCATGCGCCAGTCTCAAAACACCCTCATTGAGGTGCGCGTGCTGGGCGGGTACTCGCCGACGTTCTATGTCGCTTTGGCGTCCACGGCAGGGCGGATCACGCTGACGCTGGAGCGGGCGCACGCGCGGCGCGTCACGATGAGGACGGGGCAGCGCATGCGAGAGCGGGTGCAACGTGCATTGGCGCCCTACGGCATGCACGCCGTCTACGTCGTCGGCGTCTGATGCTCTCCACCAACCCGGCCAAGCGCGCCGCCCAGCTCGAAGACCGCGACGCCTACCGGCGCCGCGAGTGGCTGGGCGCCACGCGCGAGGGCTGGCCGTCGCTCACGGCGCAGGCTGAGGACAGCATGCCGGCCGCCTGGCTGGCGAAGCTGCTGGAGCTGTGGAACAAGGGCCGCGCGGTGGATGCCGGCGCGGCCAATGCGGCGCATCTAGCCCGGTGCAAGGCCATCACGGCGGCGCACCGGGCCGGTGTCCCTGCGGACGCCAACGATGCCCGCATCTGCGAGGAGGCCCGCCAGCTCGCCCGCGACATGGGGCGCCGGCTGGACCTGTTCAAGCGGTCGGCCGCGCTGGAGCTGGCCGACCGTGAGTCGGATCAGCGCGAGCGGCTGACGCTGCTGGGCACCTTCCTTGAGGCCATGCACTGGGTTGAGCTGCGCGGCCTGGAGCTGGCAACGCGGCGGGTCTACATCCCCGGCGTGTTGGCGCGGCTGCGCTGCGAGCGCTGGTGGCGGCGCATGCTGCGCGGCCTGCACGCGCGCGCCGTCGAGACCACGGCCCGCGCCATCGGCCTCGTGCACAAGAAAGCCGGCTGCTACGTCAGCGACGAGAGCCTGAAGCGCCGGCAGGGCCAGCGCATGCGCAACGAACGCGCGCTGGAGTCCGTGGTGGCCGTCAACGAACACGGCCAGGACTACACCCTTGCGGAGCTGGCCGCGCGCGGCCCAGCAAACCGCCAGATCAGGCGGATGGAGCTGATGACCCGCATCGCGGGATTCGAGCTGATCGCCAAGGAATGCGGGCACGCGGCCTACTTCGTCACGCTGACGTGCCCCAGTCGCATGCACGCCTACCGGACCAAGCCCGGCGTGGCCTGGGAGGTGGAGCCCAACCCCAAGCACGACGGCACGACGGTCGAGCAGGCGCACGCCTACATGACCACCCAGTGGCGGCGCTTCAACGCGGCAGCGCAGCGCGCCGGCCTCGACCTCTACGGTTTCAGGATCGCGGAGCCAAACCATGACGGAACGCCCCATTGGCATTGCCTGCTGTTCTTTCCCGCTGTGGCAGCGGCTCACGCCGGCCGAGAGCGGCCTGCGTACCGTGTGGCTGTGCGTCTCCTGCGGAGGTACTTTCTCTGGGCGGCAGACCCAGGCGAGCGCGGGGCGCGAAAACACCGTGTACAGGTTGAGCGCATTGACTGGGCCAGGGGCAGCGCGGCCGGCTACGTCGCCAAATACGTCTCCAAGAACATTGACGGTTACCGCGTCGAGAAAGACCTGTACGGCAACGACACGCTGACCAGCTCGCTGCGCGTGGACGCCTGGGCCAGCACGCATCGCATCCGCCAGTTTCAGCAGATCGGCGGGGCGCCGGTCGGCGTGTGGCGCGAGCTGCGCCGGCTGCACCCTGACCAGGCCGAAGCGGGCGCCGTCGTGGCCTTCGCGCTCGACGCCTGCAACATCACGGCGCAGGCCGACCAGGCGGCCGACGAAGCCCACGACCTCGAAGCGGACCGCGTGACGGCGGCGCACGGCTGGGCGGCCTACCTGCATGTCCAGGGCGGGCACCGCGTGCCGCGCCGCGCGCTGCGCCTGGGCGTGCTGCGCGAGCAGTCGGGCGAGCTGGGCCGCTATGGGGAGCTGGTGCCGCCGAAGGCCGTGGGCGTCGTCGGGATCGAAGCGCGCCAGGTCCGCATGCAGATGGTCGGCCACGTGGCCCGCATCCCGCGCCGGGTGCGCGTGGAGGTGGAGAGCGAGCGCGCGACCTGGCTGGTTGTGCCCAAGGGCAACGCCGACCAGGCGGCGGCGCGGCTGAGGGCTTCGGCTGTCCAGCCGCGCGCAGCGCGGCCTTGGAGTCCTGTCAATAACTGCACGCCGGCCCCGTTGTTTGGGCCGGCCGTCGAGCGTCACAAGAAGCGGGGCCGGTGGCACCGCTGGGAAAAACGGGGGCCGGGGGGCTCAACTGAAGGGAAGTCCCCATGTCCACCCAGCAGCAGTTCACCGCCCACCAGGCGGTGCGCATCAAGTCCGGCAAGCATGCCGGCGTCGTCGGCACCGTCGAGGCGGTAGCCGAGAAGTCGGCCCGCGTCCGCATCGAAGGCGTGATGGACGGCGAGCCCGTCAACGTGGCGCCGTGGATCGCGCTGGCGGCGCTGGAGGCCGTCCGTGGCTAAGGCGGTCCTAGGACACATAGACTGCCCGGCCTGCGGCACGAAGCAGGGAATGCGCGTCACGCTGGACAAGAACGGCGAGCCCTTCGGCTTCAGTGAGGCGTGCTGCAACCAGCAGATGCGCGTCGGCGGCGACAAGCGCCGCGTGGCGGCCTTCGTGGCGCGCTACCCGTGGGCCGCTGGACCGGCGCCGGCCGCTGCGCCGGCTCCTACGGTTACGGCAACGGCACCGGCACCCGTTCCGGCGCCGGCCCGGCGCCAGGTTGCTGACCCCTTCGGCTTCCTGAAGGGGGAACAGCATGCGTGAAGACGACGAAGACGGCGGCCAGGGCCTGGCCGACGAACAGCGCGCCGACCTACTCGCGCTCCAGGCCGCAGCGGCTGGCGGCCAGCCGGCGCCGGGAGGCCCGGTACAGGTACAGGAGCAGGGCGCCGACGAAGAACTGCCGCCGCCCAGCGCGGCGGCGATGGCGGCGGCGTCAATGCTGGTGGGCATCGTGCGCCCGCTGGTGGAGTTCGGCATCCCCACGCTGCGCGGTTCGCCCGATGCGCTGTGGGCGCCGGTCCCTGAAGGCGTGGCCGTCGTGGTGGATCACTACGGTGGCGGCGTCGAGTGGATGCGCCACCCGCTGGCCCGCCTGGGCTTCGCGCTGGCGCCGCTGGCCGCCTACGGGGCCGCACAGGCGATGACGAAGCCCAAGGAGGGGCAGGGCGCCACTGCGGCCATTTCCGGGCCGCCTGCGGGTGCTCCTGACGTTCCTGGCGCCAAGACGGTCAGCTTCGGCGCCGTCGTGCCAGCCGGGGAGGCACCATGAAAAGCTGGCTCAAGCGGTTGTGGGGGCAGTGGTGGCGCGGGAGCTGCCGGGTCGGGTGCCTGCGCGTCGAGGCGGTGATTGACCCCCGCCTGTTGCTGGTCGTCGCCGGCATGGATCGCGGCATCGTGCTGGGCGCGCTCGGCATCAACGTGCACGTGAGGCCTCGGTGAAGACCGCTGACGGCAGACTGTTCGTCATCGCCGGGGCCACGCGCAGCGGCAAGACGGCGTGGACCGCCCGCCAGGTCAAGGGCGCGCGGCGCGTGTGGGCCTGGGATCCTGAGGCCCAGTGGTGCGAGCTGCCGGGCTGGCGCAAGGTGACGACGCGGCCAGAGCTGCTGGCAGCGGCCCAGCGGCCGGGCGCCCAGCGCGTGGCCTACGTCGCGGGCGGCTCGCTACAGGCCGAGTTCGACTACTGGGCGCAGTGCGTCATGTACGCGGGCCGGTATGTGGAAGGGCTGGAAGCCATCGCCGAAGAACTGGCCGACGTGACGACGCCAGCCAAGGCCCCGGGCAACTGGGGCATCTTGGTGCGGCGCGGGCTCAAGCGCGGCATCACGCTGCGCTGCATATCGCAGCGCTGGAGCGAGGCCGACAAGACCGCGTTCGGCAACGCGTCCGACTACGTGGTGTTCCGGCAGTCCAGCGGCGACGACGCGGCCTACCTGTCGCGAAAGACCCGCATTGAACTGGCCGAGGTAAACGGCCTGGTGCCGTTGCAGTTCGTCCACATGGATGCGCTCACGGGCCAGATTCAGCGCGGAAAACTGACCTTTCCGAAGCGCTGAGACATAGGGGAACGGGAACCGATACCGGGCCTGGCGCCGTGGCGGGCGCCGTCATCGAATCCGCCCCGTTCTCCCTATGTGCAACTGCCAAGGAACTCCAGCAATGAATGCTGACCAAATGAAGGCCCTCGCCATCGCGGGCGGCCTGATCTTCGCGGCCTACAAGTACGGCAACCCCATGGTGAAGGCCGGCGCTGTGGCCGTGGCCGCCGTCGTGGTCGCCAAGCGCGTGCCCTACGTCTCGGCCGTGATGTAAGGGGTAGCCCATGAGCGTCGGCAAGCTGACCCGCTACGGTCTCCCCTTCTCCAACGTGGTCGCCACCGGCACCGCGACGAACAACATCACCCCGGGTCGCACCCTGGAAAACCTGAAGCTGAAGCTCGGCGGCACGGCGCTGACCAAGGCCATGCTGACGCTCATCAAGCTGAAGGCGAACGGCAAGGTCATCCTGGAAGGCTCGGGCTCCGAAATCGAGAAGCTCAACGCCTACCGGGGCGAGACCACCAATGCGGCCTACCTGGACATCCCGTTCGCGGACTACTCGCTGAACAACGAGTTCGACCGCCAGGTTTCGGCGTTTGACACGTCGCTGGGCATCGCGAACCTGACCAGCGAAGTCACCATCACGGGCGCCACCGCGCCCACGCTGCTGCCCATCGTGGTGGAGAGCGCGAGCCAGAAGGCCAAGGGCGGCGAGTACCAACCCTTCGCCCCCCTGCTGGCGAAAACGCTGCGCTACCCGTTCAGCATCGCCAACGGTGGCCGCCTGCCCATCACGGTGCCCTTCGGCCCGCAGAACGGCGCCATCATCAAGCGCATGCACGTCTTCCACGGCGGCAACATGACCGGCGCCACCGTCAAGCAAGACGGCCTCGTGATTCACGAAAGCCTGAAGGCCGAGAACGAACAGGAGCAGGTCCGCCAGAAGCGCGTGCCCCAGGCCAACGTCTACACCATCGACTTCGTGTTGGATGGTGACATTCGCAAGGCGCTGGACACGCGCGACGCGCGGTCGATGGAATGGCTGTTCGACTTCAGCGCGGCCGACAACGGCAATGTGATCGTCGAGTACATCGACATCCTGGGCAATCTGTAAGGGGTAGCCCATGGGCGAAACCAACTCGTCGGGGGATTGGTCCTCCTGGGTGCAGAACGTCGCGGCCGGCGTGATCGGCAAGGCGTCCGATGCCCGGTGGGTCCAGCCCTACACGACGGAGCAAATGCGGCTCCAGGCGCTCGGCCAGGCCGGCTACGGCTACTACACCGAAGGCCAGCGGCAGGGCGCTGTCGGCAGCGTGGCGCTGAACGGTAACGGCAACATGCTGTTGCTGGCCGGTGCTGCCGTCGTCGTGCTGCTGCTGCTCAAGCGCAAGTAAGGGGCCGCCGTGGCTGCAATGCCTGTCGATCCCTGGGTGGCGGCCATGAATGCCGGCGCCAACGTGCTGGGCAAGGCCGTGTCAACGCCGCCTGCTGGCCCGTCCGCTGCCATGCAGTCGAACCCCTACAGCTGGGGTTTCGACTCGTCCGGCTGGAACGTCAACTTCGGGAACGGCACCGTGGCGAGTTCGGCCACGAAGTCGGACACATCCGGCACCGGCACGGCGGCGGCCATGAACTGGCGAAACCTGGCCCTCGCGGGCCTGGGCGTGGTAGCGCTGTGGGCCGTCCTGCGCTGACCGCCATCACGGCCAGCGCTGCGGCGCTCGCCTATGCCGCGTGCGTCGGCCTGGACCCGGAAGGCCGGGCCACGCCGGACAGCGCGGCCAGGGCGGGGGAGTCGTTCAGCCTGGAGACGGGCACCGGACGACTCGCCTGCACGCTCATCTTTGAGGGCGGCTGCTGCTGGATCAGCGCGGCGGCAGGCACCGGCACCGGCATGGCGCTGGCGGGTCTGCGCGCCATCGAAGGCGCGGCCATCGCCAAGGGCTGCAAGCGGGTCGGATTCCAGACCATCCGGCGCGGCCTGGTGCGCCGCGCGAAGTCCATCGGCTACGGCATCACGCGCAGCGTGGGCCGCGGCGTCATTCTGGAAAAGCAACTCGCATGAGAAACCTGATCGGCTGGCTCTTGCCGCGATGGATGTTCGCCGGCCTCGGCTTCGGCGGCAGTTCGTCGTCGTCGTCGTCGTCGCAGACGAACAACCAGAACAACGCCTGGGATCAGCGCCAGGTGCTGGGCGAAGGCTCCATCGGCGCCGCAGCGGGCGGCATCGTCAACCTGTCCGACATGCGCGACCTGTCGGACCGCAGCGTCACGAACATCAGCGACAGCCGCGACCTGTCCACCTCGCTGAACGTCACCGACAACAGCGACCGGTCCAGCTTCGTCAGCGACAGCCGCAACCTGTCCACCTCGCTGAGCGTCGTTGACAACAGCGACCGCTCGTCGCTGACTGACAACTCGGTGTTCTGGGGCGACAGCTCCAGCCGGGTCAACAGCGGCAACAGCACCATTACGGCGGTGGACCCGGGCGCGCTCAAGACCATGGAAGCCGCGATGCTGGGAAACCAGGCCGTGGCGCGCGACGCCTTCAACTTCGGGATGGCCTCGGCCGGCACCAGCGCCGACCTGTCGGCGGCGGCGCTGGACAAGTCCTACAGCTTCGCCCGCGACAGCAACGCCACCTTGGGCGCCGGCTTCAGCCAGCTCCTGACGGCGGGCATGAGGATGTTCGATTCCAACATTGCCCAGGTGCAGCGGGCCGGTGAGCTGACCGTGGACGCCTTCAGGTCGGCCACGTCGGAGAAGTCCGGCAGTCTCGACAACAAAACCATCTTGGTGCTGGGCGTGGCGGCTGCTGCGGCACTGGCATTCATGGGCCGGAGGTAGGCGCGTGTACTTCAACGAAGCGATGACGCCCGGCCAGGGCAAAGAGCTGATGGAGGCGGGAGACTTCTTCCGCATCATCGCCAGCCCGGCCGAGGACGTGGCGATCATCTTCTACAAGGATGGCCGCGAGGTCGGCCGCGTGGAAGACGTGGGCGCCGGCTACTGGGAGCGCTGCGCGTTCGACAAAGTGAGAATCACCAGCGGCACAGGCGGCCAGGTGCGCGCCGTCGCGCGCATCGGCGCTGAGGTCGGCTATGACCGGGCGGTGGGCGGCGTGAACATCGTCGGCACCGTGGTCGTGAAGGACGAGAACGGCGCGTTCAGTCACGCGGCGCCGGCTGTGCTGGCGGCCGGTGGGCAGTTGGTGGCGGCGAATGCATCGCGGCGGTACCTGCTGGTGCAGAACAACCACGGCACGCAAACCGTGTGGGTCAGGATTGACGGCCTGGGGGTCAACATAGCGACGACGGGCGTCAGGCTGAAGCCGGGCGAGTCGCTAGAAATCCAGGGGCGCGCGCCGACTGCGGCGGTGTTCGCGATCACGACGGTGGACATCGCGGCAGGCGGCGGCGTCATCGTCGTGGAGGGCTGACGGTGGGAGTCACTTCAGCGGGAACGCGTACAAAGTCGATCCAGGCTGTCACCCTGACCATCGCGGCAGGGAACAACTCCGGGTCTGCAACCATCAGCGCGGTCAACACGTCAAGGACGATGCTTGAGCACTTGGGGCAGGAGGCGAGGGATACGGGCCTCAACTACGGGGCGGCCCGCCTCAGGCTCACGAATGCGACGACGGTAACGGCGACACGCGAAGGCGGCGGCGGGTCGCTGCAGCAGATCATCGAAGTGCAGGTTGTGGAGCTGGACTGAGCATGAACCACTACGCGGAAATCAACGCGGGCGGCATCTGCTTCGCCCAGCTCGCCACCGATGGCGTGATTGACAGCCCGACCATGGTCCTGAACCAGGGTGGGGAGAAGCGAATCGGCCAGCGCTGGACCGGCGCCGCCTGGGTGGTGGTTGACAAGACGGCGGCCGAGAAGGCCGACGAAGAACTGCGCGCCATCGACGTGGGCACCGGCCTTTCGCGCAGCGCCCGCGAGGTGCTGATTGCTGTCGGCAAGAAGGTCGGCGCCGACGTGGCCTACCTCGAAGCCCAGGAAGCCAAGGCCGCCGCAGCGCGAGCCAAGCGCGGGGCCTGACGTGGAGCCGCGCGTGGCTGCTGTCGCCGTCATCGCCGCGGCAGCGTGGGCGGTGTGGCAGCAGAGCCTGACCGACCTCACCATCGAAGACATCGGAGAAGAAATTGTGACCAAGGCGGCAAGCATCTTCGGCCTGTGGCGTGCGCCGCTGGCCTACGCCGAAGCCATCGCGGCGGCCGAGTGGCGGTGGGGCCTGCCGGCCATGCTGCTGGAACGCCTGCTGTGGCAGGAATGCCGCTACCGCGAGGACATCATCACAGGCCGCGTTCGATCACCGGTCGGCGCCGTGGGCATCGCCCAGTTCATGCCGGCCACGGCTGCGGAGCTGGGCGTGGACCCGCTGAACACCGGCCAGGCCATCGACGGCGCCGCGCGCTACCTGCGCCAGCTCTACGGCACATTCGGCAACTGGACCGAAGCCCTCGCGGCCTACAACTGGGGTCAGGGCAACGTGGCCCGAAAGGGCCTGGCCGCCGCACCGCGCGAGACGCGCAACTACTTCACCAGCATCCTGGCCGACGTGAACAGCGCGGCCGGGACCGACCTCGCATGAAGCAAACCGACATCCTCGTCATCGCCCTGGCCGGCATCGCCGTCTACATGATCGTCCAGGCCACCAAGACCAAGGCCACGGGCGCCCCGCGCGTCAACGGGGCGCCGGCCGGCTACTACGACGGCGGCAGCGGCCTGCGGGCCATGCCTGACCCGGCGTGGGTGCGCGAGCAGGGCGGCTGGGGCATCGAGTGAACATCCGCCCCGCCTGGCTCATCGCGGGCGCTGCCGTGGGTGGCGCGCTGCTGTGGGCCGCGTACCGCATCGCGTCCAAGGGGCAGGGCGCCCAGGGCGTCGGCGAGACGCTGGGCGGCGCTGCCGTGGACCTGGCGAACGGCGTCATCACGGGCACCGTGACCGGCATCGGCGAAGTCATCGGCATCCCCAAGACCAACATGACCGAATGCGAGCGTGCCAAGGCCGAAGGCCGCACCTGGGACGCCTCATTTGCCTGCCCAGCAGGCGACTTTCTCCGCTACGTCTGGAACTGACCATGAACATCAAGAGCATCCTGAACCGCCTGCGCGAACCGTCCACCATGGCGGGCCTGTCCGTGCTGGGCCTGCTGGTCGGCCTGCCGCCTGGCACCGTCGAGACGGTGGGCCAGATCGTCGGCGGCGTCGCTGCCGTGGCCGCCGTCGTGCTGCCCGAGACCAAGGCCCAGTGATGCCGGATTGGCTCCAGGCACTCATTCCCCACGCTGCGGCGGCTGTTGCCGTCTACGTGGGCATCCGCGTGGACCTGGCCCGCTTGCATGAGCGGGTCGGCTACGCGCTCAAGGTCGCAGAGCGGGCAAACGCCCGCATCGACTCCATCATCGACAACAAGGGCTGACCATGACCAAACGCCGCACCGTCTCCAAATCCGCCGCCACCAAGGGCAAGGGCAAGCTGAAAAAGGGCTACCGCTACGCCCGGGGTGGCCGCATCGTCAAGGCGAAGGGCTGACCCTTCGCGCCGGCCGGGCCATCAGCTCGGCGGCAGTCTCGGCGCGGTAGATCGGGAGATTGGCCGCGCCGGAATCACCCAGCGCCAGCACGCGCGCCAGCTCGCGCTTTAGGCGCTCGTTCTCGTCCTTCGCGGCCTGGATGTGGGCCGTGTAGATCGAAGCCCGGTAGGCCAGGTCGTGGTTTAGCTCGGCCTGGCCGCGGTGCGTGATCCAGTACAGAGCCAGCAGCGCGGCGCGCGGTGCGCTGTCATCGCGCCGCCAGCGTTCGACCGTCCGGACGTGGACCCCAAGGGCCGCGGCGATCACGCTGCAACTCGGGTGCCCGAAGTCCTCGACCATCTGCGCAAACGTGGGCAAATGCAGACGTTTCAGCCTCGAAATCATGTATCTCCCTGTCAACTGGTGTTTGTTCTTGTGTTGACAGCCTAGCGAGGCTTGGATTACGCAATCCCTAGAAATAGCCTGCCATGTTGACAGTGTGCATTATGTAAAATCAAGAAAGGCAAAAGCCGCGACCGAGTGGTCAGCGCGGTGGTTGGCGGGCGCACGTGAACTCTGCTTCAGGCCCCCTCCCAGCTCCCTCGCCAAACGCTCCCGAGCCGCATTGGCGCCGCTGCGCAGACTTGACCCCCCCACCGGCGTCGTCTCGCGGAGCTGTCCGCCCTCGGCGGCGCGCGCAGACTTGTCTTCTATTGGCCCGCCGAACGTTGACTTGACCACAGACGCGTGCGCGCCGGAGCCACGTTCTTGCGGACCTGGCCGATTCACACAGCGTTGACCGATTTCCCGACCGCCGACGCCACCGCCGATGCTGCGCGGATGAATGCGGTCATTGAGGCACAGACGCGCAAGCAGTTACACCAGCACGAATTTGCGTGCGAATCACGTGCGAATCGAACGCCAACAAACGCCAATCCGAGGCCAAAAAACGAAGCCCCCGCCAATGGTCCTTCATTGGCGGGGGCTGTCTTAGATGGTGGAGCCGGGGGGAATTGAACCCCCGTCCGCAAGCCATCACCGGGCAGATCTACATGCTTAGCCGGCTGATTTGAATCTCACGGTCAACTCGCGCAGTGGCACGCTAGTTTTCCCGCCAGTCACTTAATCTCACGCCTTACCGAGTGACCCGGTCTGACGCCAGCCGATGTGAGTGACTTCTCAGCCTTGCCCCTTGCGGAACTCAGCCCGGCCCATCGGCCTGCCGTTGAGAAGCTCATCCGCAATTAAGCGGCGAGTGCGAACGTAGAGTCGTTTGCAGTTACTTTGTTTCCAGT
>DASWWC010000203.1:0-4978 GCA_036401055.1 Roseateles sp. | reverse complement strand
AGGCGTGTAGATGGCCTTGTGCTTGCCGCGCAAACGGAGTGCCACTTCGCTGGCAACACGTCCGAGCACCTTGTCGGTGGCGTCAATCACAAACCACTCGTGCGTCACCTCGGCCGGCTTGGCGCTGAAGGTCTTCATGAGTTACTTTCGATTGGCCGGCTCCAAAAAGAACCGGCAATGGATGGCTGAACTTCGACTGGCCTCGGTGCTGTGTCTGCTGCACAACCTCTCGGCGCAGCGCACCTGCATTGACATACGTGCGCTTCAGTTTCTTTCCCGCAGCCTTTTGACGGAAAAGCCCACGAGTGTAGCAGCCGAACCCGTGGCCGGGAAGGGCCGAACGCGTTAACCTCGCCACAAACCCCCACACCATGCCCCGCAAACCCCCAGCCACCGCCCAGCCCGCCGAGCCCATGACGGACTGGGATGCGGAGCTGGCGGCCTTCGGCCCGGATCCCCACCCGCCGGCCCCAGCCGCCTCGCCCCCCTCCGAAGCCCCGGGCCCGCTGGCCGGCGCCCGGGCCGCGTTGGAACGCCTGGCCACCTGGGTGCCCATACGGTCGCTGTCGCGCCGCCACCGCCGCCGCATCATCGACCACCTGCTGTCGCTGACGCCGCGGGACCGCTACCTGCGTTTTGGCTACGCCGCCTCCGACGAGCAGATCCGCCAGTACGCCCAAGGCATCGACTTCGGCCGCGACGAGGTGCTGGGTATCTTCAACCGTCGGCTGCAACTGGTCGCGCTGGCCCACCTGGCCTACGGGCAGCCCTTGCCGGGCGGGTCGGGCCGCACGATGGCCGAGTTCGGCGTGTCGGTGCTGGAACTGGCCCGCGGCCGCGGCCTGGGGCGGCGGCTGTTCGACGCCGCGGCGCTGCATGCGCGCAACCGCGGCATTGACACCATGTTCATCCACGCACTCACCGAGAACCGCCCCATGCTGCGTATCGCGGCCGCAGCGGGCGCGGTCGTCGAGCGGGACGGCAGCGAGTCCGAGGCCTGGCTGCGCCTGCCTCCGGACACGGTGGGCTCGCAGGTCGAGCAGGCGCTGGACCGCCACCTGGGCGAGTTGGACTTCCACTTCAAGCGCCAGGCCCGCGCCCTGAGCGACTTCGTCGAGACCGTCGCCGAGGTCAAGTCGCACTTCGACACCTCCGGTCGCGCCGCCAAAGAGTGACTCCGGGCCGGCAGCCTGCCTGGCCTACCAGATTCCAGCCCCCTCATGCCGGGGGAATCGGGAATAGCGAGTGACGCCTTGTAACCTGATTACGCTACATTGCCTCCACACGCCGCTTTGGGTCGGCGATGCCGCCTGAATCCGCGATGGATCTGCCCTACGCCACCTACTGGATTGCTGCACTGGCCGCCTGTGTGCTCGGGCTGGCCATCAGCTTGGTGTGGGCGTTGAGGCGCCCGGCCTATGCCAACAAGGGCCTGCCGGCGGAGTGGTCGCTAACTGCCAGGCCGGTGTTCACGACCGACGAGCGCCGCGTGTTCCGCCTGCTGCGCGAGGCCCTGCCGCATCACGTCGTGCTGTCCAAGCTGCCGCTGGTGCGCTTTTGCCAGCCCACCGAGGCCAAGGAAGTTCGCTACTGGTTCGACCTGCTGGGCGCCTCGCACGTGACCTTCGCGGTCTGCAGCCCCAATGGCCGGGTGCTGGCCGCCATTGACCTGGACGGCGAACGCGGCGTGACGGCGCGCGCCCTGCAGATCAAACATGCGGTGCTGTCGGCCTGCCGGGTGCGCTACCTGCGCTGTGCGCCGGACCAGTTGCCCAGCATCGCGGAGCTGCAGCTGCTGGTGCCCCAGGGCAGCAACACGCGCGGCCCGCTGCCCGCGCCGGCGGCCACGGCATTGCCGCGCCGCCGCGGCGGCATGGCCAGCAGCCTGGGTGTCGGCGAGGACGAGTTCGGCAGCGACTGGGGCCAGTTCTCGCAACCGCTGCCGCTCTGGCAGGACGCCAACGCCTTCAGCGGCGGCCCCGACGGCTATGCCGAGCCGCAGCACGCGCGCCGGCCCGTGCTGGGCAACCCGCAGCCGCGCCGCGCCGCGCCGCGCGACCTGGATGCCGGGCGCTACAACCCGCGCCACCTGCCGGTGCTGGATGACGCCGACGACGAGGCCATGATGGACGACATCGTGGGCGTGGTCGTCGATGCGCCGCGCTACGCCAACCAGCGACCCCGGCGCACCTGAGCCGCTCCGGCGACACTTGCCGGATGCACCCCGCGACCCCTGACCTCAGCTTCGGCGACCTGACGCCGGAGTTCATGCTTGACGCCCTCGACGCCGCCGGCCTGCGTGCCGACGGCCGCATGCTGCAGCTCAACTCCTTCGAGAACCGCGTGCTGATGCTGCACCTGGAAGACGGCGGCGCGGCCGTCGCCAAGTTCTACCGGCCGGGCCGCTGGAGCGACGCGCAGATCCTGGAGGAGCACGCCTTCGCCACCGAGCTGGCCGCGGCCGAGGTGCCGGTGGCCGCGCCCTGGGTGCTGGAGGGGGGCTCCACGCTGTTCCACTACCAGGGCCAGCGCCTGGCCGTCACGCCGCGCCAGGGCGGACGCGGGCCGGAGCTGGAAGACCCCGAAGTGCTGCGCTGGATAGGCCGGCTGCTGGCGCGCCTGCATGGTGTCGGTCGACAGAAGCCGTTCACCGAACGCCTGTCCTGGGCCAGCGCCGCACCGGCCCAGGTTGCGCGCGACTGGCTGATGGCCCACGACGCCATCCCGCCCGAGATCGCCGCCACCTGGGACGACGCCGCGCGGCGCTGCATCGAGTCCATCCAGGCCGCCTTCGACAGCCTGCCCGACCTGCAGCTGACCCGGCTGCACGGCGACTGCCACCCCGGCAACATCCTGTGGACGCCGGACCGCGGGCCGCATTTCGTGGACCTGGACGATGCGTCACAAGGCCCGGTCGTGCAGGACCTGTGGATGCTGCTGCCCGGCGAGCCCGATGCGGCCCGCCGGCTGCTGAACGCCGTGCTGGACGGCTACGAGCAGATCGCCGAGTTCGACGACCGCGAGTTGCGCCTCATCGAGCCGCTGCGCACACTGCGCATGATCCACCACAGCGCCTGGCTGGCGCGGCGCTGGGGCGACCCTGCCTTCCCCGTCGCCTTCCCGTGGTTCGGCACGCCCAACTACTGGCTGGACCAGGTCGCGCTGCTGCGCGAGCAACTGGAGGCGATGAAGCCCCGGGATGCCGCGCCCACGCTGACGCGGGATGAGGATGTCGTCGACTTCGACGGCGACGGCTTCGCCTAACGCCAGCTCGCGGGCGTCTCGTTGGTATGCGCCGTCACCTCGGCGCGGGCGCCGTCCAGCGGGCGGATTTCCATCGTCAGGCCGAACTGCAGGCAGGGATTCTCGGCCGCGATCGCAGCGGCCTGCTCCAGCGTCTCGGCCACGATGAACCAGTAGCCACCCACCAGCTCCTTGGTCTCGGTGAAGGGCCCGTCTGTAACCAGCCCGCGGACCACGACGCGCCCCCGATGCTCCAGTCGGCTGCCAGGCTTGAGCCGGCCGTCCGCCAGCCCCTGCTCGTACCAGACGTAAAACGCGTCGATGGCGGACTGCACCGCCTGCGGGCTCGCGTCCTCGTCCCATTGGCCGCGGGACAGCACCAGGTAGTCGTTCAGCGGCATGGCAGGCTCCAGGACGGGTGGAAAGAACGCGCCGGATGCTAGCGGCAAGCGGGCCGTGATTGGCGGAAAATACTGGATATAAATACAGTATTGTGGTTTGATCCATGCTCCGGTTTCTTCCTCGTCACATCGCTCCGGCCATGCAGCCCGCCTCCGTTTCAACGCCTCATGCACCGCACCCACCGGCAACAGCCCCCGGGCGCTCGCCGCTGGATGACGTGCGTCTGCAGGGACGGCTGTGGCGGGGCTCCAGCCTGGTCGCGTCGGCAGACCCAACCTTGCCAAGCGGCTTCGCGGCGCTGGACGCCGAGCTGCCCGGCGGCGGCTGGTCGCTGCGGGCCGTCACCGAACTGCTGACACCCCAGCCCGGTGTGCTGGAGTGGCGGCTGCTGGCACCGGCGCTGCGCGGCTGGTGGGCGGGTCAGGCGCTGCCGCCTCCCGCCACGGCGCCGAGCCGGCGCTTTCGCCCCGCCACCGCCACGCTGCGCCCGCTGCTGCTCATCAACCCGCCGCACAGGCCGCATCTGCCCGGGCTGCAGGCACTGGGCCTGCCGCCCTCGGCGCTGATCTGGGTGGCCGCCGCCACGCCGGCACAGCAGCTGTGGGCGGCCGAGCAGGCCATCAAGTCCCGCGTGGCCGTGCTGGCCTGGCTGCCCGAGGCGCGGCCGGAGCAGATCCGGCGGCTGCAGGTCGGCGCACTGAGTTCGGAGGCCCCAGCCTTCCTGGTGCGGCCGGAGCGCGTGGACCAGCAGTCCTCTGCGGCGCCGTTGCGCCTGGTCGTCAAGCCCGGCGAGGGCTGGACGCTGGATGTGCACCTGCTCAAGCGCCGCGGACCGGCACACGAGGGCTGGCTGACGCTGCCGGCCGTGCCGGGCGCCATCGAGCCGCTGCTGACGGCCGCCAGGCGCCGGCCCGCGTCGGCCCCGCAGCCCGACCCCATCCCGGTCAGCCCGCCCACGGAGCGCGCCTATGCGCTGGCTCGCGCTGTGCAGCACGCCTGATGCGCCAGGCGGCGACGTCGATGCCCTCGCCTGGCTGGCGCTGAGCTTCACGCCGCGCGTCGCCCGGCTGGAGGAGGCGGTCGTGGCGGAGGTGTCGGCCAGCCTGCGGCTGTTCGGCGGTGCGCGGGCGCTGCGCCACAAGCTGCAGGCCGAGGCGACGCAGCTGGGCCTGGCCCTGGGCAGCATGGCCTGGGCACCGTCCGCGCTGGCCGCGCTGGCGCTGGCGCGCTGTGCCGACACGCAACCCGGCCGCTTCAGCGAGCGCCTCGACGCGCTGCCGCTGGCGGCCCTCAGCGCCGCCCACGCCCACCACGCCATGCTGGCCCGCCTGGG
>DASWWC010000202.1:0-5557 GCA_036401055.1 Roseateles sp. | reverse complement strand
TGGCCTGGTCGCGGCTGCGCTCGCGGGCCATCAGCAGCTCGGGCGTGGCCGGCAGTCGGGCGAGCAGTGCCGTCATGCCGCGTACCAGCGCCGGCACCAAGGCCAGACCGCCCAGCAGCAGGCAGAGCATGGACAGGTAGGCGGCCACCGGCGTGTCATGCCACAGCGGCGGCAGCGCCGCGAGGGCGGCGCCCAGGGCCAGCAGGCTCGCACCCAGCCAGGCGGGCAGCATGCGGCCCGCCGGCAGTCCCAGGCCCTTGAGCACCAGGGCCGGCGCGATGCGCCTGAGGGTCAGCGCCGGCGCCAGCGCCGCCCCCAGCGCGGCGATCAGGCCCAGCGCGCCGTAGACCAGCGCCGGCACCAGCAGCGGCTGGCGCATCAGCAGCCGGGTCGACGATTCGCTGGCGCCGTGCAGGCCCAGGTCGCTGCCCAGCAGCTTCAGCGCGCCGGCCGCCAGGCCCAGGCCCAGCGCCAGGCCCTGCACGGTGCCGATGGCGCCGATCACACCCCCCTCCACGAGGATCAGACGCCAGCGCATGCGGGCCGACACGCCCAGCACGCCCGCCAGCGCCCATTGCGGCAGGCGCTGCGCCGTGGCCAGCGACAGCACGGCGTAGACGAGGAAGCTGCCCGTGAACAGCGCCATCAACGCGAGCAGGCCGAGGTTGACGCGGTAGGCGCGGGTCAGGTCGGACAGGCGGGCGCCCTCGTCCTCGGGTGGCGCAGCCTGCCAGCGCTCGGGCAGTTGGGCGGCCCACGCGGTGGCGTCCACCCCGGGGGCGAGCTGGACGTCGATGCGGTCCAGTGCGTCGACGCGGCCGAAGAGGACTTGCGCGTCGGCGATGTCCAGCACGCCCAGAGGCGTGCTGCCGGCAGCGATGCGCCCGCCGACGCGCAGTTCGATGTCGCGCGGCGCGCCGGCGCCGGGTTGCGGCAGGCGCAGCGTCAGCCTTGTTGCGTCGGCCGGCAGGTGCAGCCGCGCGGCGGCGTTGAGGTGCACGGTGTCGGCGGCCAGCAGTTCGTTGATGCCGCCCGCGACCTGCGGCGTGAGTTCAGGCGCGAGCGGCCGGCCGTTGGCGGCCGAGGCCAGCAGGGCCAGCGGGTCCAGGCCGATGAGGTGCAGGGACAGGCCGCGACCGTCCCGGCCCGTCTGGCCGGGCCACAGCGCCTGCGCCTCGATGACGGGGCTGGCGGCGCCGACCTCGGGGTGGTTCAGGACCTCGGCGAGGTCGGCGGCGGTCAGCGCACCGGTGCGGGCACGCAGCACCAGGTCGGGTTGACCATTGACGCTGCGCGCTGCGCGGGCGAATTCGGCCAGGGTCGCGCCATTGAGCAGGTGCACGCCGAAGGCCAGCGCCACGCCCAGCATGACGGCCACGATGGCCAGCACGATGCGGCCGGGCTGGTCGCGCCAGGCGGGCCAGCACAGCGTGGCCCAGAGCTTCATGCGGTATGCAACCCTTGTGCGTCCAGCCGCAGGCGCCGGTCCGCCGCCTCGGCGGCGCGCTCCGAATGCGTCACCAGCAGGCAGGCCGCGCCCGCCTCGTGCGTGCAGCGCCGCAGCAGCGCCAGCACCTCGGCCGCGTGACGGGCGTCGAGGTTGCCGGTGGGCTCGTCGGCGAGCACGAGGCGCGGCCGGTGCACCAGCGCCCGGGCGATGGCGACGCGCTGCAGTTGGCCGCCGGACAGCTGGCGCGGCATGCGCGTCGTCAGGCTGCCCAGGCCCACCGCCGCGAGCATCTGCGCGACGCGGGCGTCATCGGGGCGGCCCAGCAGGCGCAGCGGCAGCGCGACGTTGTCGGCCACGCTCAGGTACGGCAGCAGGTGGAACGCCTGGAAGACGAAGCCCAGCGTCCGGCGGCGCAGCGCCGAGCGACCCTCGTCGTCCAGCGCGCGCAGGTCCTGGCCATCCAGGGTGACGCTGCCGGCGTCGACCTCGTCCAGGCCGGCGAGGCAGTTCAGCAGCGTGGACTTGCCTGCGCCGGACTCGCCCAGCAGCGCAACGATCTCGCCGGGTCCCAGGTCCAGATCCACGCCGGAAAACACCGGCGCCTCGCCGTAGGCCTTGGCGAGGCCGCGCGCACTCAGAACAGTCATGCCTTGGATTCTGGGTCCTTGCGCGTGGTGGCCCGGCCCTGGGGCGGCGCGAGCTTGATGCCGCGCCTGCCCAGCGCCTCGCGCAGCAGCAGCTCGGCCTGGGCGTTGGCGCTGCGCAGTTCGGCCGCCGCCAGCCGCTCGACCTCCGCCCACAGCGCGGGGTCGACGCGCAGCGGGAAGGACTTCTTGTCGGGGCTGGCCATCAGCGCTTCTTGTCCGGGCGCCGGGGTTGTCGAGCCGACTCGACCTCGGCATGGGGGGCCGCCGGGAAGAGCCGGAAGGTCTTCCAGCACCAGGCCGCAAACCAGAGCGCCAGCGCCGCGATGCCCAATTGCCAGGCGCCGCTCGGCGGCTGCGGCCAATCGGGACCGCTTCGCAGCAGGAGGAAGATGTGGAGGCCGGCAAACAGCAGCATCTGCATCAGGCCCACGGCGCTGACGTGCTCGGCCAGGCGGGCCAGGGTGGTTTCGCGCCGTTCTGGCGCCAGCCAGTAGGCGCGATGGGGCAGGCTGAGCTGCTGCGGCGCGTTGCGCCCCACCCAGGTCACGAAGCCCGGGCCGAACAGGCCGCCCATCCCGACGGTCAGCAGCATCGCGACGAGGTAGGCGACGCGGCCCATCTCTTGGCCGGGGTCACCGACCTGTTCGGGGAACCATGGCAGCGTGGCCGTCATGAGCAGGGCGGTGAACGGCCATGCGAAGCGGAACAGGCGGCTCTGCATGGCGGCCCCTCAGGTGTACAGCGAGCCGGTATTCACGACCGGCTGGGTCTCGCGGTCCGAGCACAGCACCACCAGCAGGTTGCTGACCATGGCGGCGCGGCGCTCGTCGTCCAGCACGACGATCTCGCGCTCGCTGAGGCCCTTCAGCGCGGACTCGACCATCTCCACGGCCCCCTGCACGATCTTGCTGCGTGCGCTGATGATGGCCTCGGCCTGCTGGCGGCGCAGCATGACCTGGGCGATCTCGGGGGCGTAGGCGAGGTGACTGATCTTGGCGTCCAGCACATCCACGCCGGCGTCGGCGAAGCGGGCCTGCAGCTCGGCGCGCAGCGCCAGCGCGACGACGTCCTGGCCGCCGCGCAGCGTCACGGCGCCTGCCTCCACCTCGTCGGCCTCGTCATAGGCGTAGCAGGTGGCCAGGTGACGGATGGCGGCCTCGGCCTGCACGCGCACATATGCCTCGTAGTCGTCCACCTGGAACAGCGCCTGCACGGTGTCACGCACCCGCCAGACGACGACGGCGCTGATCTCGATGGGGTTGCCCCGCTGGTCGTTGACCTTGAGCACCGGCGCGTTGAGGTTGCGGTCGCGCAGCGAGACGCGCTTCTTGACCGCCAGGGGGTTGGCCCAGCGCAGGCCGGTGCCGCGGTCGCTGCCGATGTAGGCGCCGAACAGGGTCAGCGCGGCGGCCTGGTTGGGGTTGAGCATGTACAGCCCGACCAGCGTCAACACCCCGGCCACGATCAGCGGGACGCCCAGCAGGGGGGCGCCGCGGATCAGGCTGATGCCGATGGCGATCAGCCCCACGCCCAGCGCCACCATGGGATAGCCGTTGACGCTGCGCGCTGCGCTCTCGCTGACGGTGGTGTCGCGCGACGGGGAGGGTGTGGTCATGAGTTGTCTCGCCTCAAAAGTGAATCAAAGTGATATCACTTTAGCGGGGCTTTCGGCGTCGCGCAAGAGGGTTCAGCCCAGCAGGCGTTGCAGCCCGGCCAGCAGCTCAGGTGTCGGTTGGGGGCCGTCGCAGGCGATGACGCGGCGGCGCGGCATGCTGCGTAACCAGGTGATCTGGCGCTTGGCCAGCTGGCGGGTGGCGGCGATGCCGCGTTCGCGCAGGTCATGGAAGTCGTTGGCGTCCAGGGCCTCCCAGACCTGGCGGTAGCCGACGCAGCGCATGGACGGCAGGGCCAGGCTCAGGTCGCCCCGGGCGCGCAAGGCCCTGACTTCGTCGACCAGCCCTTGCTGCAGCATCAGGTCGAAGCGCTGGGCCAGCCGCTCGTGCAGCCAGGCGCGGTCCAGGGGCTCCAGCGAGAACAGCGGCCAATCCACGCCTTCGTCGCGTGTGGCGGCGTGCAAGAGGCTCAGCGGCCGGCCTGTGAGGCGGATGACTTCGAGGGCCCGCTGGATGCGCTGGCTGTCGTTCGGGGCCAGCCGCTCCGCGGTCTGCGGATCCAGCCGCGCCAGTTCCGCATGCAGCGCCGGCCAGCCGCGTTCGGCCGCCTCGGCGTCGATGGCGGCGCGCAGCTCGGCATCGGCCTGGGGCAGCGTGGAGAGGCCGTCGAACAGCGCCTTGAAGTACAGCATCGTGCCGCCCACCAGCAGCGGCAGCCGGCCGCGGGCCGTGATCTCCCCCGCCAGCCGCTTGGCATCGCGCACGAACTCGGCGGCCGAGTAGCTGTCGAGCGGATCGAGGATGTCGATCAGGTGGTGCGGCACCGCGGCCTGCTCGGCCGCCGTGGGCTTGGCGGTGCCGATGTCCATGCTGCGGTAGACCAGCGCCGAGTCGACGCTGATGATCTCCACCGGCAGCACCTCGGCAATCGCCAGGGCCGCCGCCGTCTTGCCGCAACCGGTGGGGCCGGCCAGGCAGATGGGCGTCAGAAACGTTCCCATGGAGCGAGGTAGCGCCACTGACCCACGGGCAGGTGGCCCAGCGGGATGCGGCCGATGCGCACGCGCTTCAGGCCGACGACCTTGAGGCCCACCAGCTCGCACATGCGGCGGATCTGGCGCTTCTTGCCCTCCCGCAGCACGAAGCGCAGCTGCTGCTCGTTCTGCCAGCTGACCTTTGCGGGCTTGAGCGCCTCGCCGTCCAGCGCCAGCCCGTGGTTCAGCAGGGCCAGCTTGTCGGGTGTCAGCGCCTCATTGGGCAGCGTGCCTTCGGGCACCTCGTGACCCACGAACTCGACCCGCACGAGGTACTCCTTCTCGATGTCGGAATCGTCGCCGATCAGCGCCTTGGCGATGCGGCCGTCCTGGGTCAGCACCAGCAGGCCGGTGGAGTCGATGTCCAGCCTGCCCGCGGGCGCGAGGTGGCGATGATGGTTGGGATGGGGCTTGATGCCGGACGGGTCTTCCTTCCAGCGGTTTTCAGGCTGGAACAGCACAACGGCCGGCTCGTAGCCGTCCTCCGCCTGGCCGGACACATAGCCGATGGGCTTGTGCAACAGCACCGTGACCAGCTGGGACTGGGCCTGGCGGGCGGCGGGGTCGATGGTGATCTCGACGTCGCCGACGACGCGCTGGCCCAGCACGGCCACTTTGCCGTCGACCCGCACCCAGCCGGCGGCGATCCATTCGTCGGCCTCGCGGCGCGACGCCATCTTCAGCTCGCTCATGCGCTTGGACAGGCGCTCGCCGTCCTCGGCGTCGACCTGGCGCGCCGGATTCAGGCGCTGCTGCGGGCGCTGGGGCGGCTCGAAGCCGGGGCCGCGGCCGGTGGCGCGGCGCTGGTCGACG
>DASWWC010000201.1:0-4499 GCA_036401055.1 Roseateles sp. | reverse complement strand
GGCCGCGTGACCCACGACCTCGTGTGAGCCACCGGAAGGTCCACGCCGGGCTGGTCAGGGAATGCCCAACAGCTTGTGCAGCTGCACGGACATCCGCCATTGCGGATGGGCCCGGCAGTAGTCCACCGCGGCCTTCGTGTGCTCGCGCCTGAGGACCGAGTCCATGGGCTGCAGGAAGAAGTTCTGGAAGTCCAGATGTGCAAACCGTTCCGGCTGTGCCAGCGGCTGCGGATAGACCAGCTTGAGTTCGTGCCCGGAGGTCAGCACCAGCGGCGCATCGGCCTTGGGGCTGACGCAGATCCAGTCGAGCCCAGGCGGCGCGGGCTGGGTGCCATTGGTCTCGACAGCCACCTCGAAGCCGCGCGCGTGCAGCGCATCGATGAGAGGCGTGTCCAGCTGCAGCAGCGGCTCGCCACCGGTGCAGACGACATAGGGCCGCCCTCCGCCGGGCCAGGCGCCAGCGACGGCGTCAGCCAGCGCCTCGGCCGTGGCGAACTTGCCGCCGCCCTCGCCGTCCGTGCCGACGAAGTCCGTGTCACAGAAGGTGCAGACCGCCGTCGCGCGATCCTGCTCGCGGCCTGTCCACAGGTTGCAGCCGGCGAAGCGGCAGAACACCGCCGCGCGACCCGCCTGGGCGCCTTCTCCCTGCAGCGTGTAGAAGAGTTCTTTGACCGAGTACGTCATACGGGAATCAGTTCTTCCGAGTCGGCCCGGCTGACGATGGCGCCCGAGCCGCGCGTTTCGTAGAGGTCCACACGGTCGATCTGCGGCAGCACGCGGCCGCCTTCGCGCAGCACCCAGGTGGCGATCGAGGCGGCATCGCCATCGGGCAAGCCGGCGATCTCGAACAGCGGGTGATGGTCCAGCCGCTTGAAGATGGGGTTGAACAAGGTCTTCACGTCGCCGAAGTCCACCGTCCAGCCCATGACCTGATCCAGCGGCGCAGCCAGGTGCAGCCTCAGCGTGAAGGTGTGGCCGTGGATGCCGGCCAGCGGGTGGCCGGCGGGGGCATGCTGCATGCGAACGGCGCTGTCCAGCGTCATCTCCTTCCAGATGCGGTAGCTCTGGCCATTGAAGTTGGCGCCGCTCGAGCCGGTCTCGTAGACGGTCACCCAGCTCAGCTCCGGCAGCGCGGGCTTGAGCCTGCGCCACAGCCAGGCCGAGATGTTTTCGCTGGTCGGGTTGGCGAGGCCGTCGATGTCGTTCAGGCAGCGGTAGTTCAGCTCGAAGTGCAGCGGGGCCCAGACCTCGTCGAGGTGGTCGTAGTCGATGGCCAGGTCGCGCTCGCCGAGGTCGGCGTTGGCATGCAGGATGACCTCGAAGCCGTGCCCGTGCATGCGGCCGCACTGGTGGCCTGCGGGGACGTTGGGCAACTGGTGCGCAGCCTGGAAGCGGTAGCGCCTCCAGACATGGGCACGGCCGGCGCCGTCCAGGTCCACACCGCTGTGCGTGGTGCTTTGCACACCCACCTGCACGATGCCGGGCACACCCAGCCGCGAACGCACCCAGCGGGCCAGGTTCTCATCCGTGGGCTCGGCCAGGTGGTCGTTCAGCAGCGCATGGTCCAGCGGCGCGACAGCGTCGGCCATGCGCGAACGCAGCGCCTCCACCTCGCCGCCGGGGAACGCCGGCCAGCCGGCCGGTAGCGCCGTGCGCACGGTTGCGAAATAGCTGTGGCCATGCAGGCCATGGCTGCGGTGAGAGGTGGGCAGGGCGGGAATTCGGCAGGCGGACTCGAAGCCGGCCGAGGCACAGTGCAACACGGAAACTGACATGCCCCGATTGTCGCGCGCCCCTTTCCCGGCCTGCTTGACTTGAAGTTGGCTTGAGCTTTTAGGCTTCGCCCCATGAACCTGTCCGAACCCGTTGACGCCGTCCCATCTGCCGACAAGCTCTTTGCCCCTGGTCGTCGTGCCGCCTGCCTGGGCGCGGTGGCACTGATCTCCATGCTGGCGTTCGAGTCCATCGCCGTCGCCACTGCGATGCCCGCCGTGGCGCAGGCCCTGCACGGCCTGCCCTATTACGCGCTGGCCTTCGGCGCGACGCTGGCGACCTCGGTGCTGGGCATGACGGCCGCCGGCCAGCTCTGCGACAAGCGCGGGCCCTATCGCGCGGCGCTGGCCGGGCTGGCGGCATTCCTCGCCGGCCTGCTGCTGGCCGGATTCGCATCGTCCATGCCGCTACTGGTGCTCGGCCGCGCACTGCAGGGCCTGGGCAGCGGCGTGCTGGGCGTGACGCTATACGTGGGCGTCGGCCAGGTCGTGCCGCCGCAGCTGCATCCCAAGCTGTTCGCGATGTTTGCCGGCGCCTGGGTCGTGCCGGGTCTCCTCGGCCCCGCACTGGCGTCCTTCCTGGTGCAGTTCCTCGGCTGGCGTTCGGTCTTCCTGGCGGTGGCCGTGGCCGTGCCGGTGGCGGCGGTCATGATGCTGCCGGCCCTCAGGCGTGTCGGCACGGGCACGGGCGAGGTGTTGCGATGGGGAGCCATGCGCTGGGCGCTGCTGGCCAGCGGTGGCGCGCTGACGCTGCACGCGGCCAGCCAGCACAGCGGCAGCGGTGCGGTACTGCTGTTCGCGGCCGGACTGCTGGCCGCGGGCATCGCTGCCCGGCTGTTGTTGCCCCCCGGCACGCTGAGCGCGGCACGTGGCCTGCCGACGGTGATCCTGCTGCGCGGCCTCATCGCGGCGACCTTCGCGAGCGCCGAGGCCTTCCTGCCGCTGCTGCTGACCCAGCAATTCGGCTGGAGCCTCACGCAGGCCGGTATGGCGCTCAGTGCCGGCGCGGTGACCTGGAGCGTGGGCAGCGCGCTGCAGGCGCGCGCACGGCGACCCCAGTCGCGGCGCCTGCTGCTGCCCGGCGGCTTCGTGCTGACAGCGGTGGGCCTGGTCGTCGTCATCTCGCCGCTGCTGTTTGCGCTGCCTTCGAGCCTGGTGTTCGCCGGCTGGAGCACGGTGGGCCTGGGCATAGGCCTGTCTTTCCCCATGCTGTCGGTGCTGCTGCTCCAGCTGTCGCCACCCGACAGCCAGGGCAGCAACGCCTCCTCGCTGCAGCTCAGCGACGCGTTGACGAGCAGTGCCGCACTGGCGCTGGCCGGCCTGCTGTTTGACCCGGCCACGCGCCAGGTCCTGCCCGTGCTGCTGATGTCGCTGACGCTGGTGGGCGCGGCCGCAGTGATCAGCCCGCGGGCCCAACCCGCCGCTGGCTGAGGCCGCGGGTCGGCGCGGCGACCCGCCAGTCCATCCCGTTCCAGAAGCTGCGGCTGCTCGCGCGCATCCTTCGTGCCGCAGGGGCACGACCCTGCTCATCCTTCCCCGGTGATCACCGGGAAAGGCGCCGGCGCCGGCGGCGCGAAGCCGGCATGCGGTTCGAACGCCACCTTGCGCGCCAACAGCCGCGCGCATTGCCGCAGACAGGCCAGCGCGCTCTGCTGCAGGTCCGGCTGAGCCGCCGCGCTGAAGCAGCAGACCGTGCCGTAGACCCGTCCGTCGGGCAGCACCACCGGCGTGCTCAGGTGGGCGCCGATGGGGATATCGGTGTCGGGCAGTTCGCCACGCGCCGCCAGCGCGGCGGCGTCGGGCACCAGCTCCGGCATGCGGCCCTCGACAACGCGCTGGCAGTAGCTCTGCTCCAGCGGCGCTGAGTCGCCGGCATGCAGGCCCAGCGCCTCGCCGCCGTCCATGAAGCGGAACACGCGCTCGCCATCGACGAACTCCGACACGAACACCACGTCCATGCGCAGCTGCCTGCGCAGCATCAGCAGCACGCCGGTGATGCGGCTGTCCAGCTCGGGGTCGTAGCCATCGGCGGTGGCCACCAGCAGCTCGGAGATCTTGATGTCCAGCGCCTGCTGGTCGACCTGGTCCAGGTAGGGCATGCGAACGGCTCCGGGAAGAGGTACCCCCATCATCGGCGCTGCACGTACCCGTGGTCGAGTAACCGTGAGTCACGCGGGTGTTTTCATGCACGCCGACGGCAAAGAGCCATGGCGGAGCCATGGCCCGCGCCATGCGCGGTGGCTCCTCGTGGGCGATGCGGCATCTGGCCCCGCGGACGACGATGTGGGTCATTCCCAATCATCCCGTCCCGCCGGAGCCCCACATGTCCATCGCCCCCACCCCGTCCACCGCGCGGATCGCGCTGCCGCTGCTGGCCGCCGTCGCCAGCTTCTGGCTGCTCGCCGACGTCACCCAGGCCCAGCCTGCCCAGCAGCGTCGCCTAGTGCTTGATGCGGAACTGCAGCGCCAGGGCCCCGTGCAGTCGGGCGCTGAGCGCGGCGAACAGACCCTGAGTCAGCGCTGGCAGTTCAGCGCGCTGCTGCAGAGCGACGGTGTGCCGCTTCCCTTCAACCCGCTGGACCCCGAGGACCACCGCCGCCAGGCCGAGGCCGCACAGCGCATCACCGCCGCCGCGCCGGCGGCACCCATGCCGGACTGGCGCGCCATGCAGGCCAAGGCCCAGGCCATGCAGGCCCGCTGCGGCCAGGACAGCGCCTGCCTGATGCG
>DASWWC010000200.1:0-8683 GCA_036401055.1 Roseateles sp. | reverse complement strand
GGCGGCGCGGCGGCGGGCTCGGGCACCGGGGCGCGGCCCTCCAGCACCTCGCGCCAGGCGGCGGCGTTCGGCGGTCGCTGGTGCGGCGGCACGCGCAGCGCCCAGTCCAGCCCGGCCAGGAAATGCGGCGAATAGCCTTGCACGGCCAGCGGCGCCAGCTCGTCGCCCATGGCGCGCGCCGTGCAGGGCGGCGGCGGGCGGCCGGTCAGCAGGTCGTGCATGGACGCGGCCAGCGCGTAGAAGTCGGTCCAGGGGCCCTGTTTCAGGCTGGTCGCCTCGGCGTACTGCTCGATGGGCGCATAGCTGGGCTTCAGGATGGCCGTGAACACCTGCGTGCGGTCGCCGATGGCCTGGCGGGCCGCGCCGAAGTCCAGCAGGATGGGCGGGCTGCCGTCGGCCGGCATGAAGATGTTGTCGGGCGCGACGTCGCGGTGCCAGACGTTCTGCGCGTGCAGCACGGCCAGGCCGCCCAGCACGGCGTCGAACACGCGCCGCACCCAGGCCTCCGGCGGCGGCGTGGGCTGGCCCTTACGTGCCTCGCGCAGGTTCTGGCCGAGGAGCCGCGGCATGGCCATATAGGCCGTGCCGTTGGCCTCCCAGAAGCGGTAGACCTTCAGCAGCGAGGGGTGGTCGAACCGGGCCAGCAGCTTGGCCTCGTTGACGAAGCTGCGCCGGCCCAGCTCGAAGGTGTCCTTCATGGAGATGGAGCGCACCGACACCTGGGACTGCCCGTCGCGTTGCGCGAACTGGCTGGGCATGTACTCCTTGATCGCGATCTCGCGTTCCAGCGAGTGGTCGCGCGCCAGGTAGACGATGCCGAAACCGCCCACGCCCAGCGTGCCGAGGATCTCCAGTTCGCCGAACCGGGTGCCGGGAGGCAAGGCATTGAGGCTGTCGTCGTCGCGGGCGTCGGCGGTCATAGGCCGATGAGAGTACCGCAGCGCCCCCGGGCGCCAACCCTCGCAAGCCCTTAGCGGCGGGGGCCTGTCGTGGCGGAGTTCGCGCTCAGCGCGGCGGGTGGCGCAGCCCGGCGGCGTCCAGCCGTTCGGCCCAGTCGCGCCGCTGCGCGGCATCCTGGGCGCGGGCCGCCGCGGCGGCCTCGGCCTCGCGGGCGGCCAGCGCCGGTTCGCCGAGCCGCTCGTAGACCTGAGCCAGTCGGGCGTGCAGCGCCGCGCATTCGTCGATGTCACAGCGGCTGGCGTCCTCGGCCTGCACCTCGATGGCAGCCTGGTCGGCCAGCGCCCGCGCGCGCAGCGCCTGGCCGGTGTGGGTCCAGCACCAGGCCAGGTCGGCCAGCAGGCTGATGCCCAGCCGCGCCAGGCCGCCGGCCAGCGCGGCAGGCAGGTGGACCTCCAGCAGCGCGGCGGCCTCGGCGTGCTCGCCCTGCACGGCCAGCAGCTGGGCGCGCAGCAGTGGCGTCAGGTCGGCGCGGGCGGAACCGCCCACGGCGTCGTCGTAGCGGTCGATGGATTCGATGCCCAGCAGCCGGGCCGGCCCCTCGCCGGGCTCGCCGGCCAGCGCGGCATGGCGGATGCGCAGTGCGCGCATCAGCGTCTGGTTGTAGAGCAGCGCCGCCAGGGCCGCGTCGTCGCCCTCGGCGATGGCGTGTTGGCGGGCCCATGCGTACCAGGGCGTGGCGGCGGCCTCGCCCTCGGCCAGGCTCCAGGCCGAGGCCAGCGCGGTGGCAACGCGGTAAGCGGCGCCGTGGTCGGTGGGCTGCAGCGCGGCCAGCGAGGCCCGGGCATGCTCGACCAGGCTGGCGATGTCGCGGCCGACGAAATCCATCTGGGCCAGCCAGGCATCAGCCTGGGCCTGCAGCGACGTGAGGCCGGCCGCTGAGGCCATCACGCGGGCACGCCGCACGCGGTCGCGGCCATCGCCGCCGAAGGCACCGAAATAGGCCATCAGCCCTTCGGCCAGATGCAGCCAGGCGGCCAGCTCGGTGCGCGGGTGCGCCAGCGCGCGGGCGTGCAGGCGGTCCAGTTCCTCGCGGGCCTCGGCCTCGCGGCCGTGGCGCAGCCACAGGATGGCGCGCTGGGCCTGCAGCACTGCGCTGCGCGCCGGCATCGAAGCGACGGCGGCGATCTCGCCGTCGAGCTTCTGGGCCAGCCGGCTGCGCAGCTTGACGTTCATTGCATCAGGCAGTGAGGCGCTGCAAGGCCTCTTCGTACTTCTGCACCGTCCTGGCGATGACCTCGGGCGGCAGCGCCGGCGCAGGCGCAGTCTTGCCCCAGGGCTTGCCGTCGACGGTGGCCTGCTCCAGCCAGTCGCGCACGAACTGCTTGTCGTAGCTGGGCGGGTTGCTGCCCGGCGCGTAGCTCTCGACCGGCCAGTAGCGTGAGGAGTCGGGCGTCAGCACCTCGTCCATCAGCGTCAAAGTGCCATCGGCGTCCAGGCCGAACTCGAACTTGGTGTCGGCAATGATGATGCCCTTGGTCAGCGCGAAGTCGGCGGCGCGCTGGTAGAGCTGGATGGAGATGTCGCGCACGCGGGCGGCGAGGTCGGCGCCGATGATGCCGGCGGCCTGCTCGAACGAGATGTTCTCGTCGTGGTCGCCCATCTCGGCCTTGGTGGCCGGCGTGAAGATGGGTGCGGGGAGCTTGTCGGCATTGCGCAGGCCCGCGGGCAGCGCGACTCCGCAGACGCTCTGCGTCTTCTGGTACTCGGCCCAGCCGCTGCCGGCCAGGTAGCCGCGCACGACGGCCTCGATGGGCAGCGGCTTCAGGCGCTTGACCAGCATGGCGCGGTCGCGGATCTGGGCGCGCTCGGCCTCGGTGGCCACGGCGGACAGCGGGTCGTCGCCGGTCAGGTGGTTGGGGACGATGCCGTCCAGCTTGGCGAACCAGAACAGCGCCATCTTGGTCAGCAGCGCGCCCTTGCCGGGGATGGGCTCGCCCATGATGACGTCGAAGGCCGACAGGCGGTCGCTGGCGATCATCAGGATGCGGTCCTCGCCGACGGCGTAGTTCTCGCGCACCTTGCCGCGGCCGAGCAGGGGCAGGGAGGTCAGGCTGGATTCGTAGAGGGCTTGAGGCATGGCGGCGGATTTTAGGTGCCGGGCCCGCCGCCAGGCTTCGTGCTCAGCGAGGCGGCACGGCGGCAAAGCCGACGTAGCGCGCCGTGAAGCGGGCATGGCCCTCACGGGCGAAGGCGGCCTCGTCCCAGTCGCCGGGCAACAGGCGGGCGGCGAACTCGGGCCGGAAGCGGTAGACCTGGGCCGGCAGCGCCGTGCCGTCGGCCAGCGTGACGACGACGGGCACGCGCTCGTACTCCTCGCCCTCGAAGGCGTCCAGCCGCGCCCAGGCAGCGGCGTCCACGTCGCGGTACAGCCGCCCGGCGACGACGCCGCCGGGCACGGCCTGCAGGCCGGGGTAGTCCTGGCCGCGCACCGGGTGGCGGCGATGATCCGCCAGCGAGGCGGGCTCGCCGGCGAATTCACGCCCGCAGACGCGGGCCATGATGTCGGCCCACATCAGCGAGCCGTAGGTGAAGGCGTGGGCCGTCACTGCACCTGCTGGGCCAGCTCGCCGCGGGCGTAGGCGGCGGCGATGTCGACCAGCGAGCGCGGCTTGATCTTGCCGGCCTGGCCTTCGCAGCCGAACTGCTGATAGCGCTCCTTGGCGATCAGCTTGGCGGCCTCGCGGGCGGGCTTGAGCCACTCGCGGGCGTCGAACTTTTCGGGGTTCTCGGCCAGGAACTTGCGCACCGCACCGGTCATGGCCAGACGGATGTCGGTGTCGATGTTGATCTTGCGCACGCCGTACTTGATGGCTTCCTGGATCTCCTCGACCGGCACGCCGAAGGTCTCCTTCATTTTGCCGCCGTACTGGTTGATGAGGGCCAGCAGGTCCTGCGGCACGCTGGACGAGCCGTGCATGACCAGGTGGGTGTTGGGGATGCGCGCGTGGATCTCCTTCACGCGGCCGATGGCCAGGATGTCGCCGGTGGGCTTGCGGCTGAACTTGTAGGCGCCGTGGCTGGTGCCGATGGCGATGGCCAGCGCGTCCAGCTGCGTGGCCTTGACGAACTGCGCGGCCTCCTCGGGGTCGGTCAGCATCTGGTCGTGGCTGAGCTTGCCCTCGGCGCCGATGCCGTCTTCCTCGCCGGCATCGCCGGTCTCCAGGTTGCCCAGGCAGCCCAGCTCGCCCTCGACCGTCACGCCGACCTTGTGCGCCATCTCGACGACGGTGCGGGTCACGTCCACGTTGTACTCAAAGGACGCCGGCGTCTTGCCGTCATCGCGCAGCGAGCCGTCCATCATCACGGAGCCGAAACCCAGGTCGATGGCCCCGGCGCAGACCTTGGGGCTGGTGCCGTGGTCCTGGTGCATGACCAGCGGAATGTGCGGGTACATCTCGGCCGCGGCCAGGATGAGGTGCTTGATGAAGGGCTCGCCGGCATATTTGCGGGCGCCGGCACTGGCTTGCAGGATGACGGGCGCGCCGACTTCGTCGGCAGCGGCCATGATGGCCTGCACCTGCTCCAGGTTGTTCACGTTGAAGGCTGGGATGCCGTAGCCGTTTTCGGCGGCGTGGTCCAGCAGCTGACGCATGGAGACGAGAGGCATGGGAATTCCCCGGTGGAGTTGAGAAATCTGGGCCGACTGCGGCGCCCAACGTACTTGGTAACCGCGTCGTAACTGGTTGGGGATTCTATGGAGGCTGGGACATGCCCCACCCCCCGCGGGTGAGAGTAGTCAGCACAATGCGCAGTCATGAAATTGACCTCTAAAGCGGGGACACGGCGCCCCCGGGCCGAGGGACGCCGATGACCCGGCTGGTGTTCGACCACCTGACGACCTGGATCACCGCCGCGGCCAGCGAGCATTCGCACGACCTCGCGGCCCATGTGGAGGAGCGCACCGGCGCCAGCCACCGCGCGGTGCTGGCGGCGCTGAAGCGGCTGGTGGAGTCCGGCTGGCTGACCCGCAGCGGTACCAGCCGCCGGCCCGTGTTCGCGCCCGGTGCCCTGCGCCAGGTGGTGCGCAGCTACACGCTGTACGGCCTGCAGGAGGACCTGCCCTGGCAGCGCGACTTCGCGCCGCATTTCGCGCTGCCCAGGCATGTGGAACGCATGATCCAGCACGGCTTCACCGAGCTGGTCAACAACGCGGCCGACCACTCGGGCGGCAGCAGCGTCACCGTGTCGCTGCGGCAGACGCCCACGCACGTGCAGCTGCTGGTCAGCGACGACGGCATCGGCGTGTTCGACAAGATCTGCACCGCCTTCCAGCTGGAGGACCCGCAGCACGCGATGCTGGAGCTGAGCAAGGGCCGCCTGACCAGCGCGCCTGACGCCCACACCGGCCGCGGCCTGTTCTTCAGCAGCCAGTTGGCCGACGTGTTCGACATCCACGCCAACAGCACCGCCTACCAGCGCCGCGCGTGGGAGAGCAGCGGCTGGAAGAAGGGCCGCGCACTGCCGCGCCAGGGCAGCTCCATCTACATGGCGATCGCGCTGAACACCACGCGCACGCTGGACGGGGTCATGGAGGCCTGGAGCATCGCGGGCGACGGCATCGCGTTCGACCAGACCCGCGTGCAGCTGCGCCTGCTGACGACCGAGGGCCAGGCGCTGGACTCGCGCGCGGCCGCACGGCGCGTCGGCTCGCGGCTGGCGAGCTTCAAGCGCGCAGAGATCGACTTCGACGGCGTGACCGACGTGGGCCACGGCTTCACCGACGAGCTGTTCCGCGTGTTCGCCAAGGCCAACCCGCAGATCGAGCTGGTCGCCACCAACACGACGCCGCGCATCAAGGCGCTGGTGGAAAGCGCCCGCGCGACCTGACGTTCAGCCCGGCTTGCGCACGTTGGGCACCGGCGGCACCGCGAGGCGCGGGCCCACGTAGCCCTGGACCTCGCCGAAGCGCCCGCCATCGGCACGGGTCCAGTCCGCCGCCCAGACGTGCATCTCCGCCGGCTCGCGGCCAACGAAGTTCCACCACAGCAGCGGCGGCTGCGCCCAGGGTTCGCCGCCCAGCAGCAGCAGCCGCGACGCGGCGGCGCAGCGCAGTTCGACGGATTCGCAGCCGGGGCCGATGTAGAGCAGCGTGCCCGGCGCGACGGTCTCGACCGCGTCGTGGCCGGCCGGGCTGACTTCGACCTCGCCCTCTAGCAGCATCACGCCGTGCTCGAAGCCCGGCTGCAGCGCCAGCACGGCGTCGGCCGGGCCGTCGGCCACCAGGTCCACGCCCAGCAACGGCGTGAAGCTGGGCACGGGCGAGCGCTGGCCATCGAAGTCACCCACCAGCAGCGTGCCGTCGAAGCCGCCGACCGCGCAACGCGGCAGCTCGGGGAAATGCTGGAAGCTGGGGGCCCGCTCGCGCTCGGCGTCGGGCAACGCGATCCACAGCTGCGCCAGGTGGATGCGGTCGCTCAGCGACTCCTCGCTGTGGCTGATGCCATGCCCGGCCGTCATCAGGTTGACCTGGCCCGGCCGCAGCACCTGCTCGGAGCCCAGGCTGTCGCGGTGCAGGATCTCGCCCTCGATCATCCAGCTGAAGGTGGACAGCCCCGTGTGCGGATGCGGCCCCACGTTCATGCGCCGCTCGGGCGGCAGCGTGGCCGGGCCGGCATGGTCGGCAAAGCACCAGGCGCCGACGGTGCGCCGCGCCTTGTTGGGCAGCGAGCGCTGGATGGGCAGGCCGCCCACGTCGCCCACATGGCTGGTGATGCGTTCGACAAACACGGCGCTCATGCCTTCCTCCTGGCCACATGGGCCGCAAAGCCGGCGACGAAACTGCGCAGCTGGTTCAGCACCTTCTCCTCGGTGAGTTTGCCGTCGGCATCGAAGGCCGCGCTGGCGTGCGACAGCATCAGCCGGCCGCCGAACCAGCAGTCGCAGCCGAAGGTGCGCAGCACGCTGAGCATAGCGTCCTGCGCCTGCACGGTGCCGAAGCCGCCCGGCGTCGCACCGATCAGCGCGGTCGGCTTGCCGCCGAACAGCCGGGCACCCTCGCCAGTGGGGCGGGACAGCCAGTCCAGCCCGTTCTTCAGCACGCCGGGGACGGAGTTGTTGTACTCGGGCGTGGCGATCAGCAGGCCGTCGGCCGCGCGTATGGCCTCGCGCAGCGTCGTCACGGCCTCGGGGATGCCTTGCGCCTCGACGTCGCCGTCGTACAGCGGGATGCCGTGCAGCGTGCGCAACTCCAGCGCGACGCCGTCCGGCGCCAGTGCGGCCGCTGCGCGCAGCAGCGCCGTGTTGTAGGAGGCGCGCCGCAGCGCGCCGCTCAGGGCGATGATCTTCATGGAAGCGATGGCGTCAATGACAAGGCGATGATGCCAGCCTCAAGGAGCACGACATGCATCTCTTCACCCTACCCGACATGAGCTGCGGCCATTGCGTGGCCGCCATCACCGAGGCCCTGCGGGCCACCGACGCGCAGGCCCGCGTGGAGGTCGACCTGGCCAGCAAGACCGCGCGGGTCGACAGCGCCCTGCCCCGCGAGCCGCTGGCCGCCGCGCTGACCGAGGCAGGCTTCACACCCGCGCCCGACGACTCCCGCATTTGAGGGGGTTAGCCCCAAACCGGGGACAAGGGGGGGTGAGCCCTCCCCCTTAGCATCGCCGGCAATCTGACGAGGAGACCGCATGAACGCGCTCATCAAGAAGTTCTGCCTGACCGCCGCGCTGACGGCCATGACCGTGCCCGCCTGGGCGGCGCTGGCGTACACCGCCTCCGGCTCGTACAACGTAGGCCTGGGCAACAAGGCCGCCCCCACCTCCGGCTGCGGCACCCTCAACGGCCAGGATGCACTGGCGTTCGCCGGCGAGGACAACAACAACATCGTCATCCATGCCTATGCCTGCGACGACGACGTCGCCAACTTCGGCAGCCGCGCGTCCGGCGACGGCAGCTTCACCGCACGCGGCATCGCCTCCATCAGCGGCACGCTGTTCACCGGCGAGGACGACAACTTCAACTTCTTCATCAACCCGGGCGAGGTCGGCGCTTTCGGCAGCACAGCCTTCGGGGCGGGCGAGTTCCAGAAGGCCAGCCTGAAGATCAAGCTGATCATCGACGGCACCACCTACCTGGACGAGGTCTGGAGTGCTGAGATCGGCGCCGGCGGCTCCTACGCCAATTCTTTCCACGATTCCCTCGGCACCCTGCTTGTCAGCTCCAGCGTGATGCGCGACTCGGGCTACTACAGCTTTGGCATCAACGGCGGCGCCTATTCGCTGGATCTCGGCGAAGGCGAGCACGACATCTTCTACGAGATGATCTCTGAGGCTTCGGGCCAGATCTCGACCACCAGCGTCTGCACGGCCGTGCTGCAGGACGGCGGCCGCCAGGAGGCCGCGCGCGCGGCCCTCGCGGCCGAGGGCACCGTGTGGAACGAGCCCTTCACCTCGTATTGCGGCGCGGGCGCCCGCTCAGGCGACCCGCTGGCCACCAGCACCAACCCGATCGCCCGCGCCCAGGTGCTGGAACTGCCCGAACCCATGAGCGCCGGCCTGACGCTGACGGCCCTGCTGGCCGCCCTCGGCGTGCGCCGGCGCAGCACGAAGCGCTGAGACCTCGCTGCGCAAAAGCAAGGCGGGCCCGAGCAGTCCGTGTCAATACTCTGACGCCAAGCTGAAGCCCTGAAGACAATGCCCTGCAACGCAAGTTGCAGGGCATTGTTCTATGGGCTACGTGCAAGGACAGAGTCGAGACCAGGGCAGCCTGTTCCCGGTGTCGC
>DASWWC010000199.1:0-25752 GCA_036401055.1 Roseateles sp. | reverse complement strand
GAAGTACCTTGCCAACATGGGGCTGGTCTCGCTGGTGGACATCCACCGGAAACTCCAGCGTTTTACTTGAACCGCCGGATGCGGAACCGCACGTCCGGTGGTGGGAGAGGGCTGAGGGGGCGACCCCTCACCCTACTCGATATCCGGTCTAGACTTGATGCACACAACCGCCGGCTTAGGAGGCATGTCATGAACACTCGTTGGATCGCCCTGGGGCTGTTGGCCCTTTCCGCTGCCGCTCAGGCAGACGTGACTGTCAAGTTCGTTGAACCGGACAAGTTTTCCGATATCAAGGACAACAGCGGATTCCGCGACAAGGACATCTTGAAGGACATCGAGGCGCATCTGGTCGCGCAGGCGCAGAAGGCCTTGCCGGGCCGGGATGTCCTTATCGATGTGACCGACGTGAACCTGGCGGGCGAGGTGGAGCCGTTCTGGCGCAGTGCGCAATGGCTGCGCGTCATGCGAACCGTGACCTTGCCTTCCATCGACCTGAAGTATGAAGTCCGCGAGGCGGGCAAGGTCGTTCAGCAAGGCGAAGTCCGCCTGCGCGACATGAACTACCAGGATGGCTTCAATGGCTATTCCAGCGGTGACACGCTTCGCTACGAGAAGCGCATGATCGACCGCTGGCTCAAGCAGGAATTCAATACGACGGTCGCAGTCGCCCGCTGAAACGTAGCAGCTCCGAAAACACAAAACCCGCCAGCGTTGCCGCTGGCGGGTTTTGTTTTGGGAGATCGTGGGCGGCATCGAGGGCCGCCGCGCTGAATCACTTCAGCTTGATTTCCTTGTACAGCACGTGCTTGCGTGCCTTGGGGTCGAACTTCATGAATTCCAGCTTTTCGGGCGTGGTCTTCTTGTTCTTGTTCGTGGTGTAGAAGTGGCCAGTGCCCGCAGTGGACTCCAGCTTGATCTTCTCGCGGCCGCCTTTGGATGCCATGGTCGTGTTCCTTTATTGGGTCAGTGGACGATCAGAGCTCGCCCTTGGCGCGCAGATCGGCGACGACTTGGTCGATGCCGACCTTGTCGATCAGACGCAGAGCGGCGTTGCTGATGCGCAGACGCACCCAGCGGTTTTCCGATTCCACGAAGAAACGGCGGTATTGCAGGTTCGGCAGGAACCGGCGCTTGGTTTTGTTGTTGGCGTGGGAAACATTGTTCCCGACCATGGGCTTCTTGCCCGTGACTTGACAGACGCGTGCCATGACGCTTCTCCACTCTGACGTTTGACCAGTTGCGCAAGGACACCCAGCGCAACCCATTGACCGCAAATGCCTGCTAAATCCAGCGCCCGAAAGTGATTTCAGGGCCAGACGCGATCCATCCGGCAGGCAAGCCCGCGAGTATAGCGGTAAACCCGTTAACCCGGAAGGGCCGTCCGTCAGCCGTTCTCCTGCTCCAGGAAGCGCTGGGCGTCCAGGGCGGCCATGCAGCCCGTGCCGGCGCTGGTGATGGCCTGGCGGTAGACATGGTCCTGCACGTCGCCGGCGGCGAACACGCCGGGCACGCTGGTCATCGTCGCGAAGCCGTTGAGGCCGGAGCGCGTGACGATGTAGCCGTCCTTCATCTCCAACTGGCCCTTGAAGATGTCAGTGTTGGGCTGGTGGCCGATGGCGATGAAGCAGCCGTGCACGGCGATGTCGGTCTTGCTGCCGTCCTTCACGTTGAGCGTGCGAACGCCGGTCACGCCGGAGGCGTCGCCTAGCACTTCGTCGAGCTGCTGGAACAGGTGCAGCTTCATCTTGCCGGCGGCGACCTTGTCCATCAGCTTGTCGACCAGGATGGGCTCGGCGCGGAACTTGTCGCGGCGGTGGATCAGGTGGACGGTGCTGGCGATGTTGGACAAATACAGCGCTTCCTCGACGGCCGTGTTGCCGCCACCTACCACGCAGACTTCCTGGTCGCGGTAGAAGAAACCGTCGCAGGTCGCGCAGCCGCTGACGCCACGGCCCATGAAGGACTGCTCCGACTCCAGGCCGAGGTACTTGGCCGAGGCGCCGGTCGCGATGATCAGCGCGTCGCAGGTGTAGGTGCCGCTGTCGCCCACCAGCGTGAACGGGCGCTTGGAGAAGTCGACGTTGTTGATGTGGTCGAACACGATCTGCGTCTGGAAGCGCTCGGCGTGCTGCTGGAAACGCTGCATCAGCTCGGGACCCTGCACGCCCATGACATCGGCCGGCCAGTTGTCGACATCGGTCGTCGTCATCAGCTGCCCGCCCTGCGCCATTCCGGTCAGCAGCGTGGGCTTCAGGTTGGCGCGCGCGGCGTAGATGGCGGCGGTGTAGCCGGCCGGGCCGGAGCCTAGGATGAGCAGGCCGTGGTGTTGGATGTTTGCGGTCATGGCAGGGGAGGTGAGGGCGGTGTGCGGGCTTGCAAGTCTTCGAACCCGCGCCTGCGGGGTGAAAACCCCAAGGCCGTTCATGAAGGCAAGCCCTGCCACATGTGCAAAATGCACGCCATTTTAGGCAGGCGCTTGCATGGGCGTCGGCCTGCGGTTCAAACCTGGAGAGTGCACATGGCGATGATTTCGAACCTGGACCTGATCCGACGGGTGCCGTTGTTCTCGATGCTGACCACGGACCAGGCCCAGTCCATCGCCGACAGCGTCGTCAAGCGTCGCTTCAAGCGCGGCGAGCTGATCGTCGAACAGGGCACCAAGTCCAACGCGTTGTTCATCCTGCTGAACGGTCGCGCCCGCGTGCTGACGGCCGACCACCGAGGCCGCGAGGTCATCCTTGCCGTGCTGCAGTCGGGCGACTACGTTGGCGAGATGAGCCTGATCGACAACGAGCCGCATTCGGCCACGGTCCGCGCCGAGGTGCAGACCGACATGCTGGTGCTGGGCCGCCTGGAGTTCGCGCGCTGCCTGCCCGAGGGCAGCAGCCTGGCCTACGGCATCCTGCGCGGTCTGGTGGCGCGGCTGCGCAATGCCGACCGGCAGATCGAGTCGCTGGCGCTGCTGGACGTGTACGGCCGCGTGGCGCGCACGCTGCTGGACATGGCCGAGGACGAGAAGGGCATCAAGATCATCCGCGGCAAGGTGTCGCGCCAGGACATGGCCAAGGTCGTCGGCGCATCGCGCGAGATGGTCAGCCGGGTCATGAAGGACCTGGAAGAGCGCGGCGTCATCGAAACGCTTGAGAACGGTTCGGTGGTCATCAAGGAACGCCTGACCCACGATTGACGGTGACAATGCGGGGATGAGTTTTCCCCTCGGTTCCCTGCTGGGCGGCGCCGATGCGGCCGGTGCCGCCAGCGAAGCCGCCAGCCCGTCCAAACCCACGCGCCGCCAGGCGCCCAAGCGCGAAGTGCCACCGCCGTCGACGGCGTCGCGGCTGCTGCGCACGCCGCTGTGGCTGGCGCTGACGGCCATCGTGCTCGCGCTGCTGCTGCTGGCCCTTGCCACTCACGACCTGCGCGACGCCGCCTTCAGCACCAGCGGCCAGCACGACCGCATTGCGAACCGCGTGGGCGGCGCCGGTGCGTGGGTGTCGGACGGCCTGCTGTACGTCTTCGGCTTTTCCGCCTGGTGGCTGCCGCTGCTGGCTTTGCGTGGCTGGCTGCGCAGCCTGGCGGGTGTGTTGCGCCACGACGTGCCCGCCGCACCACGCTGGAGCCAGCGCCTGCGCTGGTGGACTGGTGTCGCGTTGTTGATCGCTGCCAGCTGTGCGCTGGAATGGAGCCGGCTGTACGCGCTGGAGCCGCGCCTGCCGGGCGCCGCCGGCGGCATCGTGGGTTATGCGCTCGGCCCGCTGGGCATGAAGGGCCTGGGCTTCGCCGGCTCGGGCGTGGTCTGGATCGTGCTGCTGCTGACGGGCATGTCGTGGGCGCTGCGCTTCTCTTGGGGCCATCTGGCCGAGCGCATCGGCGAGCGCATCGAGCAGCTGCGCGAGCAGCAGATCGAGAAGCGCGAGATCAAGGCCGACCAGAAGGCCGGCCAGCAGGCCGTCAAGGAGCGCGAGCACGAGGTCGAGGTCGAGCGCGAGGCCGAGCGCCAGCTGGAGCGCGACCTCGGCATCGAGCCCGACGTACCCCTGGTCATCGAGGCGCCGGTCGTCGAGGTGCCGCAGTCCACGCGCGTCGCCAAGGAGCGCCAGCAGACGCTGTTCGTCGACGCCGGTGACGCCAAGCTGCCGCAGGTGGACCTGCTGGATGCCGCGCCCGGTCGCCAGGAGACCGTGACGCCCGAGTCGCTGGAGATGACCAGCCGCCTCATCGAGAAGAAGCTGCGCGACTTCGGCGTGGAGGTGCACGTGGTCGCGGCGCAGCCGGGGCCGGTCATCACGCGCTACGAGATCGAACCGGCCACGGGCGTGAAGGGCTCGCAGGTCGTCAACCTGGCCAAGGACCTGGCGCGCTCGCTGAGCCTGGTGTCCATCCGTGTCGTCGAGACCATCCCGGGCAAGAACTACATGGCGCTGGAGCTGCCCAACGCGCGGCGCCAGACCATCCGCCTGTCCGAGATCCTCGGCTCGCAGGTCTATGCCGACGCGGCCTCCATGCTGACCATGGGCCTGGGCAAGGACATCGTCGGCCTGCCGGTCGTGGCCGACCTCGCCAAGATGCCGCACTGCCTGGTGGCCGGCACGACCGGTTCAGGCAAGTCGGTGGGCATCAACGCGATGATCCTCAGCCTGCTCTACAAGGCCGAGGCCCGCGACGTGCGGCTCATCCTCATCGACCCCAAGATGCTGGAGATGAGTGTCTACGAGGGCATCCCGCACCTGCTGGCGCCCGTCGTGACCGACATGAAGCAGGCCGGCAACGCGCTGAACTGGTGTGTCGGCGAGATGGAGCGGCGCTACAAGCTCATGTCCAAGATGGGCGTGCGCAACCTGGCGGGCTACAACAAGAAGATCGACGAAGCCAAGGCCAACGGCATCAGCATCCCGAATCCGTTCGCGCTGAACAACGACGACCCGGAGCCGCTGGAGCGCCTGCCCTTCATCGTCGTCGTCATCGACGAGCTGGCCGACCTGATGATGGTCGTCGGCAAGAAGATCGAAGAGCTGATTGCCCGCCTGGCACAGAAGGCGCGCGCTGCCGGCATCCACCTGATCCTCGCCACGCAGCGGCCGTCCGTGGACGTCATCACCGGCCTCATCAAGGCCAACATTCCGACGCGCCTGTCCTTCCAGGTCAGTTCCAAGATCGACAGCCGCACCATCCTGGACCAGATGGGCGCCGAGGCGCTGCTGGGCATGGGCGACATGCTCTACATGCCGTCCGGCACTGGCCTGCCCATCCGCGTGCACGGCGCCTTTGTCAGCGACGAGGAGGTGCACCGCGTTGTGGAGTACATCAAGTCCCAGGGTGAACCCAACTACATCGAAGGCATCCTCGAAGGCGGCGTGCTCGACGGCATCGACGGCGAGGCGCCGGCACCGGGCGAGGCCAGCGGTGAGCAAGACCCCATGTACGACCAGGCCGTCGCCATCGTCCTACAGCATCGCAAGGCGTCCATCTCGCTGGTGCAGCGCCATCTGCGCATAGGCTACAACCGTGCGGCGCGGCTGCTGGAGCAGATGGAGAAGTCCGGCCTTGTCGGAGCCCTGGCCTCCAACGGCAGCCGCGAACTGATTGTTCCGAAGCGAGACGAATGAAGAAGCACCTGATCGCCCTGACGCTGCTGCTGAGCGGCATTGCCCACGCCGACGCCGTCGACGCGTTGCGCGACTTCGGTCGCGACGTGAAGAGCGGCAAGGCCAACTTCACGCAGACGGTCACCTCGCCCGACGGCAAGCGCAAGAAGGTGTCCAGCGGCAGCTTCGAGTTCCAGCGGCCGAACCGCTTCCGCTTCGCCTATGCCAAGCCCTTCGAGCAGACCATCGTGGCCGATGGCGCCAAGGTCTGGATCTTTGATGCCGACCTGAACCAGGCCAGCTCCCGAAAGCTGGCCGACGCACTGGGTGCCACGCCCGCGGCGCTGTTGGCCGGCACCGACCTGGAGCGCGACTTCACGCTGAAGGCCGCGGCGGCCGAGGGCGGGCTGGAGTGGGTGCAGGCCGTGCCCAAGCAGGCCGAGTCCACCATCCAGACGCTGAAGCTGGGCTTCAAGGGCAAGGACCTGGCCGCGATGGAGATCGTCGACGGCTTCGGCCAGCGCTCGCGGCTGGACTTCAGCACCGTGCAGGCCAACGTGGCCCTGGGCGCAGAGCGCTTCCAGTTCAAGCTGCCGGCCGGGGCCGACCTGATCGAACAGTGAACTCGCTGTTCGACGACGAGCCCCTGCCCGACGCCACCCCTGCGCCGGCGGCACCGCTTGCCGGCATCCCGCTGGCCGAGCGCCTTCGGCCCAAGACACTCGACGAAGTCATCGGCCAGCGCCACCTGCTGGGTCCGGGCATGCCGCTGCGCGTCGCCTTCGACGCCGGCCGCCTGCACAGCATGATCCTGTGGGGACCGCCGGGCGTGGGCAAGACCACGCTGGCGCGGCTGATGGCCGGCACCTTCGACGCGCAGTTCATCGCCATCTCGGCCGTGCTGGGCGGTGTCAAGGACATCCGCGAGGCGGTTGAGCGCGCGCAGGTCGCCGCGGCACAGGGCCGGCGCACGGTGGTGTTCGTCGACGAAGTGCACCGCTTTAACAAGGCTCAGCAGGACGCCTTCCTGCCTCACGTCGAGGCCGGCCTGTTCACCTTCATCGGCGCGACGACGGAGAACCCCAGCTTCGAGGTCAACTCGGCGCTGCTGTCGCGTGCGACGGTGCAGGTGCTGAAGAGCCTGGATGCCGAAGAACTGGGCCAACTGATCGAGCGCGGTGCCGCCGAACTGGGCATCACGCCGCCCACGCCCGAAGCCGCGCAGCGCCTCATCGGCTATGCCGACGGCGACGCGCGCCGCTTGCTGAACGCCTTCGACACGTCGGCGTCGCTCGCGCAGGGCGCGCAGATCGACGAGGCGCTGCTGGAGCGCGCCTTGGGCGAGCAACTGCGCCGCTACGACAAGGGCGGCGACCAGTTCTACGACGTCATCTCGGCGCTGCACAAGTCCGTGCGCGGCAGCAACCCGGACGGCGCGTTGTACTGGTTCGCGCGCATGCTGGACGGCGGGGTGGACGCCCGCTACATCTCGCGCCGCCTCATCCGCATGGCCAGCGAGGACATCGGTCTGGCCGACCCACGCGCGCTGCGCATCACGCTGGACGCCGCCGAGGCCTACGAGCGCCTGGGCTCGCCCGAAGGCGAGCTCGCGCTGGCCGAGGCGGTCGTCTATCTCGCTGTCGCGGCCAAGAGCAACGCGGTCTACAAGGCCTTCAACGAGGTCAAGGCGTTCATCAAGCAGGACCAGTCGCGCCCGGTGCCCGTGCACCTGCGCAATGCGCCCACCAAGCTGATGAAGGAGCTGGGCTACGGCCACGCCTACCGCTACGCGCACGACGAGCCCAACGCCTACGCGGCCGGCGAGCAATACCTGCCCGACGGGCTGCAAGGGCAGGGCTGGTATGCCCCCGTGCCGCGCGGCCTGGAGTCGCGCATTGCCGACAAGCTGGCCGAACTGCGGCGGCTGGATGATGAAGCGGCTGCTGGCCACTAGCGCGCTGCTGCTGGGCCTCGCGGCCCATGCGGCTGATGGCCCCACGCTGACCCGCGTGCGCGACACCGGCGTCATCGTTCTCGGCCATCGTGCGGACTCGCTGCCCTTCTCCTACCTGGACGCCCAGCTCAGGCCCACCGGCTACAGCATCGAGCTGTGCGAGCGCATCGTGGCCGCCGTCCGCACTCGGCTGAAACTGCCCGATCTGGAAGTGCGCCGGGTGGAAGTGGCGTCGGCCACGCGCATGCCGCTGGTGGCCAACGGCACGCTGGACCTGGAGTGCGGCATCACGACGCACAACGCCGAGCGCGAGCGCACGCAGGCCTTCTCACTGACCACCTTCGTCGCCGAGACGCGGTTGTTGACGCGCGGCCCCGGCGTCGTGCAAGGGCTGGCTGACCTGCGCGGCAAGCCGGTAGCGACGACGGTCGGCACGACCAGCATCCAGCACCTCGCCAAGGTCAACGAGCAGCAGGGCTTGAACATCCACATCCTGGGCGGGCTGGACGACCCCGAGGGCTTCCAGCTGCTGAAGAGCGGCCGCGCCAAGGCCTTCTTGATGGACGACGTGCTGCTGCGCGCGATGCTGGCCCAGCAGGGCGCCGCGGCGGCGGAGTACCGCATCTCCGAACGTGCGCTGACCATCGAGCCCTACGCCCTGGGCCTGCGCGGCGGCGATCCGCAGTTCAAGGCGCTGGTGGACGAGGTACTGGCCGGGCTCTACCGCAGCGGCGAGATCCACGCGATATACCGCCGTTGGTTCGAGTCGCCGCTGCCGGCGTCGGGCCTGAACCTGAAGCTGCCGATGAGCGCGGCCTTCCGGCGCGTCATCGCGAACCCGACGGATTCACCGGACCCGGAGAAGTACCGCTAGCGGAAGTCGTCCAGCACGATCCCGTGCCGGTGCAGCTTGTCGTACAGCGTCTTGCGTGGCGTGCCCAGCAGTTCCATCGCCGCGGGCACCTTGCCCTGCGTGCGGCGCAGCGCCTGCTCGATCAGCGTCTTCTCGACGAGGTCCATCTGCCGCGCCAGGTTCAGCGCCGGCATGGCCTGCAGCGCGGCCTGCGGGTCCAGGTCGTCCAGCGCCAGCACAAAGCGGTCGGCCGCGTTGCGGATCTCGCGCACGTTGCCGGGCCAGTCGTGCGCCATCAGCTCGCGCAGCTTCTCGGGTGTCAGCTCGGGCGCTTCACGCTCATAGCGCGCGCAGGCCTGGGCAACGAAGTGCTCGAACAGCAGCGGCACGTCCTCGCGGCGCTCGCGCAGCGGCGGCAGGTTCAGCGTCGCGATGTTGAGGCGGTAGTACAGGTCGTTGCGGAACTCGCCGCGCTGGGCCTGCTCGCGCAGGTCGCCCTTGCTGGCGGCGATGAAGCGCACGTTGACCGGCACTTCGTCGTTGGAACCCAGGCGCTCGATGCGCCGTTCCTGCAGCACGCGCAGCAGCTTGATCTGCAGCGCGATGGGCATGGTCTCGATCTCGTCCAGCAGCAGCGTGCCGCCGTTGGCGTGCTCGATCTTGCCGATGCGGCGCTTGGCCGCACTGGTGAAGGAGCCGGGCTCGTGGCCGAACAGCTCGCTCTCGAACAGCGCTTCGGGCAGGCCGCCGCAGTTGATGGCGACGAAGTGGCGATCGCGGCGTGCGCTCTGGTCGTGCAGGCAGCGGGCCACCAGCTCCTTGCCGGTGCCGGTCTCGCCGACGATGAGCACATCGGCCGACGTGCCGGCCAGGTTCAGCACCTGGCGGCGCAACTGCTGCATGGCCGGCGACTGGCCCAGCAGCGCGGCCTCGATGCCGCTGGCGCGCTGCAGCTGCTGACGCAACTCGTCGGCCGAGTGGCGCAGCGTGCGCAGGTCCAGCGCTCGGCGGGCGACGTCGATGAGGCGCTCGGGTGCGAACGGCTTCTCGATGAAGTCGTAGGCGCCGGCGCGCATGGCCTGCACGGCCATGTTCACGTCGCCGTGCGCGGTGATGAGGATGACGGGAATGTTCGCGTCGGTCGCCTGCACGTGCGCCAGCAGCGCGCGGCCGTCCATGCCGGGCAGGCGCACGTCGGTGATGAGGATGATCTGCGCGCCGGGCTGGAGGTGCGGCAGCGCCTCTTCTGCGCTGCGGCAGGGCACGACGGTGAAGCCTTCCAGCTCCAGCGTCTGCGTCAGGCTGACCCGCACCGGCAGGTCGTCCTCGACGAACACGACCTTGTAGCCCTCAAACATCTCCAGACTCCCAGGTTTCGACGGCAAGGTCGAACTCGAAACTCATGCCGTGCTCCATCCGTTCGGCGCGCAGCGTGCCGCCGAATTCATGCACGATCTTGGCCGAAATGACCAGGCCCAGCCCCAGCCCTTCGCCGGCCGGCTTGGTCGTGAAGAAGGGCTCGAACAGCCGCGCCAGGTCGGCATCGGAGACGCCGGGGCCGCTGTCCTGCACGCGTACCCGCACGCGCCGGCCCTCGTCCAGCGGCTCGGCCACGACGCGCATGCGGCGCAGTGCCTCGCCTTGCATCGCGTCTATGGCGTTGCCGAACAGGTTCACCAGCACCTGCTCCAGCCGGTTGGCCTCGGCCTGCACGCGCAGGCCGGCAGGCACGTCGACAGCCATGTCCAGCCCCAGCGCGCGGCTGCGGTGCTCCAGCAGCAGCAGCGCCGCGCGCACGCTGGCCAGCAGCGACGCGCTGCCCGCGCCCTGTTCGTCGGCCTTGCGCGCGAAGCTCTTCAGCTGGCGCGTGATCTGGCTCATGCGCTCGACCATGTCGTCCATCAGCTGGAGGTTGGTGGCCACCGCGTCCTGGCGGCCCGTCTCCAGCAGCCGGATGGAGTTTCGCGCCAGCGCACGCAGCGCGGTCAGCGGCTGGTTGACCTCGTGCGACAGCCCGGCCGACATCTGGCCCAGCACGGCCAGCTTGCTGGTCTGCAGCAGCTCGCCCTCGGTCTGCAGGCGTTGCGCGATCTGTGTCTTCAACGCGTCGTTGGTCTGGCGCAGCTCGGCCGTGCGGCTGTCTACCAGCTGCTCCAGCTGCGCATGGGCCTGGCGCAGTTCGGCCTGGGCCTGCGTCAGCTGGCGCAGCGCGCGGCGGCGCGACGACAGGTACAGCACCAGCAGGCCGATACTGGCGCCGCCAGCAGCGCCGCCCCAGGCCGCGGCCTGGGCCTGGCGGCGCACCTCGCCGAGATCGGACAGGGCTACCAGCCGCAGCCCCAGCGGCAGGATCTGGCGCTGCTGGGCCAGCAGCGTGGGCATGCCGGGCAGGCGCACCGGCGTGCCCTCGTGGGCCTGCAGCGTGGCCGGCAGGTCCAGGTCGGGGCCGATGGCCTGCGGGTAGCGCGCGCTGGCCTGCAGCGCGGCGCGGCGTGACGGGTCGGCACGGTCGAGCACGGCGTACTTCCAGGCCTGTTCCGAACTCATGATCACCACGTCGTGCTCGTCCGCGACGAGGATGCGCTCGCGTTGCGTGCGCAGGCCCATGTCCACCCAGGTGGCCTCCAGCGGTGCGAGGTTGAAGCGCACGATGATGGCACCCCGCGCGCGGCCGGCCTGGCGCAGCGGGTGCAGCATGTAGAAGTCGGTGCTGCCGGTCTTCGCGTCGGCGGCGAAGAACTGGCTGCGCTCCTGCGCCATCGCCTCCACCAGGCGGGGCGGCGGCGCGAGCGCCTCGCTGGCGGACAGCACCTGCCCCTGGGCGTCGATGACGAAGATCTGGTGTGTGCCGGCCCGCACGTTGATGCGCGCCAGCATCTGGCTGGCCAGGCGGCGGCGCTCGTCGTCCTGCGGCGCGGCCACCAGTGCCTGTAGCGCGGGGTCGATGGCGAGCAGGCTGGGCAGGTAAGCGTGCCGGCCCAGCTCGGCCGCCAGGTTGGATGCATACAGCTCCAGTCTCTCGGTGCTGAGGGCAGAGAGCTGCTCGCGCCCGTTGCGCTCGCTCCAGGCGTGCGCGAGCGCAAAGCCCAACGCCACCAGCAGGCCGGTCAGGAACAGATGGAAGCCCGGCCGCCCCAGCAGCCGGGCCAGGTGCAGCGCGCGCAGGCGTAGGGAGGCGGACACAAGCATGGCGAGGGCGTCAGTGTGCCCATGTGTGGAGCGCCGCGGCGGGCAGGCTTGCGGTTTTTTCAAGACTGGCGGAAAGCCGCCCGAGCTGCGTGCGGTTTGTGCGGATTTCCGCCCACCGGGGGTGGGTCGACACTCGTGAAATCCGACCTTGACCGATGGCGTGGGACGGATCAAACGCCAGACCGTTTCAGACGGTCGGTGAATACCCTTGAAACCGGCCGATTGGCACGAGGGTTGCGATCTCTGCGCTGTCGCGTGGCGCATGCTGCGCCCCATAAATTTTCTGGAGCCCTCATGGAGACTCTGATTCAACAGATCATCAACGGCCTGGTGCTGGGGAGCATGTACGCCCTCGTCGCACTGGGCTACACGATGGTCTACGGCATCATCAACCTCATCAACTTCGCGCACGGCGAGATCCTGATGGTGGGCGCCATGGTCAGCTGGACCGTGGTCACGCTGCTGGCCGACGCCGGCCTGCCGGGCTGGGCGCTGATGCTGATCGCGCTGGCCTGTGCGGTGGTGGTCTGCGCGGCGCTGAACTTCGCGGTCGAGAAGATCGCCTACCGGCCGCTGCGCAACGCGCCGCGGCTGGCGCCGCTGATCACGGCCATGGGCATGTCGCTGCTGCTGCAGGTGCTGGCCATGATCATCTGGAAGCCCAACCCCAAGCCCTTCCCGCTGTTGCTGCCCACCGACCCGTTCGACCTGGGCGGCCCGGTCATCACCGTCACGCAGTGCCTGATCCTGGGCCTGACGGTCTGCATCCTGGCGGCGCTGATGTACCTGGTGAACTACACCAAGCTGGGCCGTGCGATGCGTGCCACAGCCGAGAACCCGCGCGTGGCCGGCCTGATGGGCGTGAAGCCCGACTTCATCATCTCCACCACCTTCGTCATCGGCGCCGCGCTGGCCGCCGTGGCCGGCCTGATGTGGGCGGCCAACTACGGCACCGTGCAGCACACCATGGGCTTCATGCCCGGCCTGAAAGCCTTCACGGCCGCGGTGCTCGGCGGCATCGGCAACCTGGCCGGCGCGGTGGTGGGCGGCGTGCTGCTGGGGCTCATCGAGGCCATCGGCGCCGGCTACCTCGGCGACCTGACCGGTGGCGTGCTGGGCAGCCACTACGCCGACATCTTCGCCTTCGTGGCCCTCATCCTCGTGCTGACGCTGCGGCCCTCGGGCCTGCTGGGCGAGCGCGTCGCTGACCGGGCTTGAGGAGAAACACCATGCAAGCCAAGAAACTCATCACCTTCCTGCTCGCGGCCGTGGGCCTGATGGTCGTGCCGCTGTTCGCGCAGCAGTTCGGCAGCGGCCCGGTGCGCATCATCGACCTGGCGCTGCTGTACGTGCTGCTGGCACTGGGCCTGAACATCGTGGTCGGCTACGCCGGCCTGCTGGACCTGGGCTATGTGGCCTTCTACGCGGTCGGGTCCTACCTGTTCGCGCTGATGGCCAGCCCGCACCTCAGCGAGAACTTCGAGGCCTTCAAGGCCGCGTTCCCGAACGGTCTGCACTCGCCGATCTGGTTCATCATCCCGCTCGCCGCGGGTGTGGCGGCGCTGTTCGGCGTCGTGCTGGGCGCGCCCACGCTGAAGCTGCGCGGCGACTACCTGGCCATCGTGACGCTGGGCTTCGGCGAGATCATCCGCGTGTTCCTGAACAACCTGGAGCACCCGGTCAACGTGACCAACGGCCCGCGCGGCATCGGCCAGATCGACTCCTTCCACTTCTTCGGCATCAACCTGGGCAAGTCGCTGCAGATCGGCGACTACACGCTGCCGTCGGTGACGCTGTACTACTACCTGTTCCTGGCGCTGGTGATCGGCAGCGTGGTGATCTGCTACCGCCTGGAGCAGTCGCGCATCGGCCGCGCCTGGATGGCCATCCGCGAGGACGAGATCGCCGCCAAGGCCATGGGCATCAACACCCGCAACCTGAAGCTGCTGGCCTTCGGCATGGGCGCCACCTTCGGCGGCGTGGCCGGCGCGATGTTCGCGAGCTTCCAGGGCTTCGTGTCGCCCGAGTCCTTCAGCCTGCAGGAGTCGGTCATGATCGTCGCCATGGTGGTGCTGGGCGGCATCGGCCACATCCCCGGCGTCATCCTGGGCGCGCTGATGCTGGCGGCGCTGCCCGAGGTGCTGCGCTACGTCGCCGGCGACATCCAGAACATGACCGATGGCCGCATCGACGCGTCCATCCTGCGCCAGCTGCTGGTCGCGCTGGCCATGATCACCATCATGCTGATCCGCCCGCGCGGCCTGTGGCCCGCGCCGGAGCACGGCAAATCCGCCCCTGCGGCCAAGTGAGGGGGAGCAGCGACATGAGTACCCACGACAACATCGTCCTCAACGTCAGCGGCGCGTCCAAGCGCTTCGGCGGCGTGCAGGCCCTGTCCGACGTCGGCATCCAGATCCAGCGTGGCCAGGTGTACGGCCTCATCGGCCCCAACGGCGCCGGCAAGACGACCTTCTTCAACGTCATCACCGGCCTGTACACGCCCGACGGCGGCAGCTTCTCGCTAGGCGGCACGCCCTACACGCCGCAGGCCGTGCACCAGGTCGCGAAGGCCGGCATCGCGCGCACCTTCCAGAACATCCGGCTGTTCGCCGACATGACGGCCATCGAGAACGTCATGGTGGGGCGCCACATCCGCACCAAGTCCGGCCTGTTCGGGGCGGTGTTCCGCACGCCGGGCTTCAAGGCCGAGGAGGCCGCCATCAAGGCGCGTGCCCAGGAACTGCTGGACTACGTCGGCATCGGCAAGTACGCCGAGTACAAGGCCCGCACCTTGAGCTACGGCGACCAGCGCCGGCTGGAGATCGCCCGCGCACTCGCCACCGACCCGCAGCTCATCGCGCTGGACGAGCCCGCCGCCGGCATGAACGCGACCGAGAAGGTCGTGCTGCGCGAGCTGATCGACCGCATCCGCAACGACGGCCGCACCATCCTGCTGATCGAGCATGACGTGAAGCTGGTCATGGGCCTGTGCGACCGCGTGACCGTGCTGGACTACGGCAAGCAGATCGCCGAAGGCACGCCGGCCGAGGTGCAGAACAACGAGAAGGTGATTGAGGCCTACCTGGGCGCCGGTCACAAGGCGCACTGAGCGGGGAGCGAGATATGGCAGAAGCAAAGCAAACCCTGCTCAAGGTCAGCGGCCTGAAGGTGGCCTACGGCGGCATCCAGGCCGTCAAGGGCGTGAACTTCGAGGTGCGCGAGGGCGAACTGGTGTCGCTGATCGGCGCCAACGGCGCGGGCAAGACCACCACGCTGAAGGCCATCACCGGCCTGCAGCCGGTGGCGGCCGGCAGCGTGGAGTACCTGGGCAAGGCCATCAAGGGCCAGGGCGCCTGGGACCTGGCCAAGCAAGGCCTGGTGATGGTGCCCGAGGGCCGCGGCACGTTCACGCGCATGACCATCGTCGAGAACCTGCAGATGGGCGCCTACAACCGCAACGACGGCGAGATCAACGCCGACATGGACAAGGTCTTCGGCCTGTTCCCGCGGCTGAAGGAGCGCGCCAAGCAGCTGGCCGGCACGATGTCGGGTGGCGAGCAGCAGATGCTGGCAATGGGCCGCGCGCTGATGGCGCGCCCCAAGGTGCTGCTGCTGGACGAGCCGTCCATGGGCCTGTCGCCCATCATGGTGGACAAGATCTTCGAGGTCGTGAACGACATCCACCAGCAGGGTGTGACGGTGCTGCTGGTCGAGCAGAACGCCAGCCGCGCGCTGCAGCTGGCCAACCGGGGCTATGTGATGGAGTCCGGCGAGGTCACCATGGAAGGCGAGGGCAGTGCGCTGCTCAACGACCCCAAGGTGCGCGCTGCGTACCTCGGCGAGTAGGCGGGTCGCGCGCCGCGCCCCAAGCAACGCCCGGCAGTGCCGGGCGTTTTGCATCGTCAGTCGAGGAACCGCGCCGCGTGGTCTGGCGGCGGCAGGATGCAGGTGTCTGCCCGGCCAAACAGCCGGTAGCGGTTCCTGGCGAGCAACCGGTACAGCGGGTCTCTGACGATCGCAGGGATCAACCAGCCGACCCATGCCAAGCGCCATGGCCAACCCAGCGCATGAAGCACGCGCAGGATGGCTGCGGTGTGCTGCCAGCTGCGCGGGCCGTCCACCAGCAGCAGCGTCTGCAAGCCTTGCGGCTGCAGGCCATGCGCCGCAAGCAGTTGCCGCCCCGCCTCGCCTTGCATGGAGGCGAAGCGCAAGCGCGCACCGCGGTCATGGCGCAGGATGAACTGCACCCAGCCGTTGCAGAGCAGGCACTGGGCGTCGAAGACGACGATCAACGCCGTGCCTCGTCGCGGCCGAGATCGAGATGGCCGTGGTAGCCGGCGACGGTGCCCAGCAGCGGCAGGCTGGCGGCGACCCGGAAATGCAGCCGCTCTTGCTGCCCCGTTTCCTCTGCGACGATGCGCGGCATCAGCCAGCGGGGGCAGGGCACGCCCAGGAACCGCAGGCCCAGCAGCTCCATGCGTAGCGCGCCGTCGGCGACGCTCAGGCCAAAGGTCAGGCGTGCGGCCCCCAGTTTTTCCTGGATGCTGCCGGACACCAGCCGCATGCGCGATGTCATCCTCTGAGTCGGGAAATGGCGCGTCCAGTCTTCGGTCTCGGGCGACGCGTCAAGCACGAAGCGCAGTGGGCCGGTGCCGGCGCGCCGTGGCGTTCCCAGGCACAGAGCGAGCAGTCGGGCGGGGATGGATGCCGGGGCCAGGGTGTGCACCTCGCCGTGCAGCGTGTGGCGGCCGCTGAGTCGGTGAAAGCGCCTCACGGCAGCGGGCAGCTGCGCGTAGCCGGAGCCCAGCACGCGCTCGTAGAGGCTGAGGTGATCGGCGGCGGGTGCTTCGGTCATGTCGATGTGCAGTCCCTCGGATTCTCTGGCGAAATCCGGTAGCGACAGCAGACCGACGCAGGGCTGGGCGCCGATCAGCGCAGCACTGCCATGCTGGAACTTGCGAACCAGGGCTGCTGCGGCGAGCGTCGGCACGAAAGGCCCGTCGCCATGGGTGGCGACGAGTTGCCAGGTTGCACTGCGCTGGTGTCCACCGGGCGTGATGCCACTCACACTGACGTGCATGGCGCCTGCATCCGTCCCCAGGTGCCTGAACCCGTCAGCTGCCCGCTTGAGCAGCCTGGCGTGGCGAGACCAGTCGGCAACGAGGCCGAGGCGGGTCAGGCGCGCCATGGTGTTCATGCCGCGGTGGAGCAGCGTCAATTCGAGGCCGGCGCCGAAGCGCACCGCCGGTTGCCCCGGATAGCGGCCGGGCAGCAACGTGAGATCGGGCACGTCGCAGGGCGACAGTAGCCGGCTGCCTACGGGTGCCGGATAGTGGTGGCGCCAGCTGCCGCTCCAGCCAAAACGTGGGCGCCCGGCCACCGAGGGCAGCGCCTTGCCGCAGTAGCCGAGGATGGCGCGCACCGTGGCGAGGCCGCGCTCGGTACGGTTGCCCGGGCTGATGCCGATGTCGATGTGATCGACGCGTGCGAGGCTGCGTGCCAGTCCGTCCGCGGCCGCGCTGGAGAGCGCCGGCACGGAACTGGCGCCGCTGATGACGGCGACGCCGCGGGCGCGGGCGGCGTGATCCAGGCTGGCGATACCGGCCACGAACTCGCGGCCGTCGGCCAGGTCGATGTAGTGAGCCCCGGCGGCGATGCAGGCATGCGCCACGCGGTAGTCCTGACCCTGGAAGGGCCCCGACGTGTGGATCACCACGCCGGGTGCCAGCTTCGCAAGGTCCGCCGCGAAGGCCGGCGAGTTCAGGTCCAGCGCGGCACAGTCCAGCCGGGCGCTGGCCTGCGATTGCAGTTCGTCCTTCAGCGCCTGACCGCGCGCCAGCGACCGGCCGGCCACGATGACCTGTAGGCCGTGCTGGCGGGACAGTCGCTGCACGAGGCGGCGGCCGAAGAAGCCGTAGCCGCCGATGACCAGCACGCGATCACAAGGCATGCGCAAGTCTAGGGCTGGAACCCGTCCCGGGCGGCTCGGCCCCGGTGCCGCTCAGGCCGGCCTGAGCAGCTTGCTGCGCGCCCAGTCGTCGGCCACGCGGGCCGGCGTCGAGTCGGCGACCTGCACGCGTTGCAGCAGTTCTTCCACGCGCTCGGCGATCTTGCTGACCTCGGCCATCACGGCGGTTTCCTCACCCTCGCCGCGGTACTCGCGTGCGACGCTGATGATGCCGCCAGCGTTCACCAGGTAGTCGGGCAGGTAGCAGATGCCGCGGCGCTGCAGCGCGTCGCCGTCGGTGGGCGTGGCGAGCTGGTTGTTGGCGGCGCCGGCGATCAGGCGGGCACGGATGGCCGGCACGGTCTGCTCGTTCAGCGACGCGCCCAGCGCACAAGGCGCCAGCACGTCCACGTCGGCGTTCAGGATCTCGCCCACGGGCACGGCCTGAGCGCCGAACTGCGCGACCGCGCGCTCGACCTTGGTCGCGTCCACATCGGCCACCACCAGCTTCGCGCCGGCCCGGTGCAGGAACTCGGTCAGGTGCCAGCCCACCGCGCCCAGGCCCTGCAGCGCGACGCGCACGCCGTCCAGCGACGCCCGGCCCAGCACCAGCCGCACGCCGGCCTGGATGGAGACGAACACGCCCCAGGCCGTCTTGGGGCTGGGGTCGCCGCCGAACGCGCCTTCGCGCGGGATGCCGCTGACGAAGGGGGTGTGGGCCTGCATGCCGCGCATGTCGGCGGTGGTGGTGCCGACGTCCTCGGCGGTGATGTAGGCGCCGTTCAGCGACTGCACCGCGCGGCCGAAGGCGGCGAAGAGGGCGGGGCGGTCGAAGGCGCCTTCGGGCTTCAGGATGACGGCCTTGCCGCCGCCGAAGGGCAGGTCGGCCAGCGCGTTCTTCAGGCTCATGCCTTGGGAGAGGCGCAACGCGTCGTTCAGCGCGGCGAGTTCGGTGTCGTAGTGCCACAGCCGGCAGCCGCCGAAGGCGGGGCCACGCGCGGTGCTGTGCACGGCGAGGATGGCCTTGAGGCCGGTGGCCGGGTCGGTGGCGAGCAGCACGCGCTCATGGGCGGCTTGCTCGGGCAGGCCGAAGAGGGAGGTCGTCATGATGAGGGCGCTTTTGGCGCGGTAGATGGACAAACGGCCACGCTTTTGGCGTGGCCGTCCGGGAGTTTATCGGCCCTGAGGTCAGGGGCCCTGGAAGCCGCCGCTGCGCAGCGTGATGACCAGCGTGTCGCGCCAGCCGCGCTCACCGGCCACCAACGGCTGGATGGGCGTGGTCTCGTGGATGACGCGGGCGTCGTCCAGCAGCAGCGTGGTCCACGGCTCCAGCATCGTGAAGCGCTGGCCGGCCGGGCCGTGGGCGTCGAACACGCGCGACTCGCCGCCCTTGATCTCGTGGCGGCCCACCAGCAGCACGGCCACCAGGTCCACGCCGTCGCGGTGCGCGCCCTCGGGCGTGGGCCGGCCGATGCCGTCGCTGGTGTCGATACGGAAGGGGTGGGCCTCGATGAACCACGGCTGCGCGCCTTTCAGCGCAGAGGCCACGCGGGCCAGCCCCAGCAGCAACGCTGTCCAGCCCGGTGCGGCCACCATCTCCTGCGCCAGCGGCACATACCAGCGCTGGATGCCGCCGTGCAACGCGTTGTAGTCCAGCGGCTGCCAGTGCGCGCGGTGCGGCTGCAGCGTCAGCGTGTCGCCGTCGGCCACGAAGCAGCCGTGGCGGCGGAAGCGGTAGCGACCGCCGTCGCGCAGGTAGCCGTCGGGCGGCAGGTCGTCCCAGCAGGGCCTGAGCAGGTCGAGTTCGGCGGTCGACACGCCCAGCACCGGCAGCGCGGCCGGCGCGAGCACGGCCTCGCCCGCGCGCTTCAGGGCGCCGACGAGGTCGGCCGGATCGGTCCAGGGCGGCTCGAACATGGTCGCTCAGCCGTTCGCGTGCTTGTCCGCTTCGGACGTGAAGGCGTCCGCGTAGAACTCGGCGTCGGGCAGTCGGCACTGCGCGACGAAGTCCCTGTGGGCGGACTCGACCACGATGGGCGCGCCGCAGGCGTAGACCTGATGGCCGCTCATGTCGGGCACGTCGGCCATGACGGCCTGGTGCACGAAGCCCGTGCGACCCGTCCAGCCTTCGTCCGGCTCCGACAGCACGGGCACGTAGGTCAGCGTGGGCCATTCGGCCGCGACCTGGGCGATCCAATCGCTCAGATACAGGTCGGCCTGCTTGCGCGCGCCCCAGTACAGCACCATGGGGCGCGTGGAGCCGATGTGGCGGGCGCGCTCGATGATGGCCTTGATGGGCGCGAAGCCCGTGCCGCTGGCCAGCAGCACGATGGGCTTGTCGCTGTCCTCGCGCAGGAAGAAGCTGCCGAAGGGCCCCTCCATGCGCAGGATGTCCTTCTCCTTCAGCGCGCCGAACACGTGGTCGGTGAACTTGCCACCGGGCATGTGGCGGATGTGCAGCTCGATCTGGCCCGGCAGCGAATGCGGCGCGTTGGCCATCGAGTAGCTGCGGCGCGAGCCATCGCGCAGGATGAACTCGACGTACTGGCCGGCACGGAACTGGAAGTTCTGGTTGGCGGCCAGCTGCATGGTCAGCACTGCCACATCGGGCGCGGGCTTCAGCATCGCGGCCACGCGCGTGGGCAGCTTCAGCACCGGGAACTCGCCGGCGCCGGGCACCGTGCGGGCCTCGACGACGCAGTCGGTCTGGGGCCGCGCACAGCAGGTCAGCACAAAGCCGGCGGCTTCTTCTTCGGCGGACAGCGCCTTGGGCTGGTGGTTGCCGTGGACGACGGCGCCTTCCAGCAGCTTGCTCTTGCAGGAGCCGCAGGCGCCGTCCTTGCAGCCGTAGGGCAGGCCCACGCCGTTGCGGATGGCGGCGGCGAGCAGGGTGTCGTCGCCCTCGGTGGTGTAGACGCGGCCGGCGGGCTGGATGGTGATCTGGTAGGACATGAGGGCTTCAGAAAGCAAGCGGCCCCGCAGCGAATCCCGGGGCCGTAGACTGCCCGCCATTTTGCCGTACCCCCGAATGACCCCGAGGCTGTTGATCATTGGCTGTGGCGACGTGGGCTTGCGCCTGCTCAAGCTTCTCGCAGATCGCTGGCGCGTGTTCGCGCTGACGTCCAGCCCCGAGCGTGTGCCGGCGCTGCGCGCCGCAGGCGCCGTGCCGCTGCTGGGTAACCTGGACGATGCGGCCACGCTGTCGCGGCTGGCCGGGCTGGCGGACCTCGTGCTGCACCTGGCGCCGCCCGCGCGTGAGGGCGACACCGATGTCCGCACGCGCCAGCTGCTCGGCGCGTTGGCACGCCGGCCGCCGGCCGCGTTGGTCTACGTCAGCACCACCGGCGTCTATGGCGATTGCGGCGGCGCCGTCATCGACGAAACGCGCGCGCTGAACCCGGCCACCGACCGTGCGGCCCGGCGCGTCGATGCTGAAGCGCAGCTGCGCGCCTTCGGCCGCCGCCACGGCACGCGCGTTAGCCTGCTGCGCGTGCCGGGCATCTACGCCCGCGACCGCGAGGGCGGCCATCCGCGCGAGCGGCTGGCCAAGGGCACGCCGGTGCTGGTGCGCGAGGACGATGTGTTCACCAACCACATCCACGCCGACGACCTGGCCCGCGCCTGCCTTCTGGCACTGCTGCGCGGTCTGCCGCAGCGTGCGGTCAACGTCTGCGACGACAGCCAGTTGCTGATGGGCGACTACTTCGACCTGGCGGCCGATCTGTCAGGGCTGCCGCGGCCCGAGCGCATCACGCGTGCGCAGGCGGCCGAGCGCATGAGCGCGATGCAGCTGAGCTTCTGGAGCGAGTCGCGCCGGATCTTGAACCACAGGCTCAGGCGCGAGCTGCGCCTGAAGCTGCGCTACCCGACGCCGCGCGAAGGGCTCTAGCCGCGCCGGCGCGGCGAGCGCCAGTGGCGGATCAGCAGCCAGGCGCCCAGCATGCCGCCCAGGTGGGCAAAGTGGGCGACGCCGCTGGAGCGGCCGAAGCCCAGGATCAGTTCCAGCCCGCCGAAGATGGCGACGAAGTACTTGGCCTTCATCGGGATGGGCGGGATCAGCGGCACGATGATGCGGTTGGGGAACAGCATGCCGAACGACAGCAGCAGGCCGAAGATCGCACCCGAGGCGCCCACGGTCGGCGCGTTGGTGCCGATGACCCAGGTGAAGATCAATTGCACAGCGGCTGCACTCAAGGTGCTGGCCACAAGGATCTGCGTGTAGCGCTTGGGCCCCCAGACACGCTCCAGCTCGCCGCCGAACATCCACAGCCCCAGCATGTTGAACAGCAGGTGCATGAAGTCGCCGTGCAGGAAGGCGTAGCTCAGCGGCTGCCAGGGCAGGAAGGCGCCCGACTGCAGCGGCCACAGCTCGAACCAGAAGGCCAACGAGGGGAACAGATAGAAGAAGCAGAAGGCACCGACACAAGCCAGGATGAAGGCTTTGGTGACCTGAGGCAGCGGTGGCATGGAGTTGCGGCTGTGCGCCCCGAGGGGCAGCTGCACCGGGAGGGCCGGCGCTTACCGTTTTGAGTATGCCAGGGGAAAAAAGCCGTTTCGTCTGGTGCCCGGGGCCGGACTCGAACCGGCACACCTTGCGGCGGGGGATTTTGAGTCCCCTGCGTCTACCGATTTCGCCACCCGGGCCCGTCGGAAACTGCTTTCTCGCCGTTGCAGCGAGGGGCTGGATTATGCACTCGCCAAGGCTCGGTTTTTAAACCCGCTGCCACAATCGCCCGCATGAACTATCCGACCCTCGAAGACGTCATCGGTGCCACGCCTCTGGTGCGGCTGCAGCGCGTGCCCGGCGCCGATGCACGCGGCAACGTGATCCTGGCCAAGCTGGAGGGCAACAACCCGGCCGGCTCGGTGAAGGACCGACCGGCCATCAGCATGATCAAGCGCGCCGAGGAGCGCGGCGAGATCAAGCCGGGCGACACGCTGATCGAGGCGACGTCGGGCAACACCGGCATCGCACTGGCGATGGCAGCCGCCATCCGCGGCTACCGCATGGTGCTGATCATGCCGGAGGACCTGTCCATCGAGCGTGCGCAGACGATGAAGGCCTTCGGCGCCGAGCTGATCCTGACGCCCAAGACCGGCGGCATGGAGTACGCCCGCGACCTGGCCGAGCAGATGGCCCGTGAAGGCAAGGGCCGTGTGCTGGATCAGTTCGCCAACCCCGACAACCCGCGTGTGCACTACGAGACCACCGGCCCCGAGCTTTGGAAGGACACCGGCGGGCGCATCACGCACTTTGTCAGCGCGATGGGCACGACCGGCACCATCACCGGCACGTCGCGCTTCCTGAAGGAGAAGAATCCGGCCGTGCGCATCGTTGGCGCGCAGCCGGCCGAGGGCTCGCGCATCCCGGGCATCCGCAAGTGGCCCGAGGCCTACCTGCCCAAGATCTACGACCCGAGCGGCGTGGACGAGCTGGTGCTGGTGAGCCAGGCCGACGCCGAAGACATGGCGCGCCGCCTGGCCCGCGAGGAAGGCCTGTTCGCCGGCATCTCGGCGGCGGGCGCCTGCTGGGTGGCGCTGCAGATCGCGAAGCAGGTCGAGAACGCGACCATCGTGTTCGTTGTCTGCGACCGCGGTGATCGCTACCTGTCCACCGGCGTGTTTCCGGCGTGAAAGCGCCCACCTACTGTCCCGACTGCGCCACGCCCCTGGCGTCGATCACGTTGGCCGAGGACGGCGGTGACAAGACGCGGCTGCGCTGCCCGGCCTGTGGTTGGACGCACTGGAACAACCCGACGCCGGTGCTGGCGGCGGTCATCGAATGCACGGACCGCGACGGCCGGGTACTGCTGGCGCGCAATGCGGCCTGGCCCGGGCGATTCTTCGGCCTGATCACCGGCTTCATGGAGGCCGGCGAGAGCCCGGAAGACGGCATCCGCCGCGAGATCGGCGAGGAAACCTCGCTGCAGGTCGATCAGTTGAGCCTGCTGGGCGTCTGGGATTTCCAGCGCATGAACCAGATCATCATTGCCTACCACGCGCAGGCGCGTGGCGACATCCGGCTGTCGCCCGAGCTGGCCGAGTACAAGCTGATCGCGCCCGAGAAGCTCATGTGCTGGCCTCAAGGCACCGGTCAGGCCTTGGCGACCTGGCTGCGCTCCAAAGGCATCGAGCCGCAGTGGCTGGACCTCAAGAGAGAATGACGCCCATGGACGTCCAACGCGAGATCGACACCCGAGGGCTGAACTGCCCGCTGCCCATCCTGAAGGCCAAGAAGGCCCTGGCCGAGATGCTGAGCGGCGAGTTGCTGCGCGTGGTCGCGACCGACCCGGGCTCGCTGCGCGACTTCCAGGCGTTTGCGCGTCAGACGGGCAACGAGCTGGTCGAGCAGCAGACCGCAGGCGCGGAATTCATCCACGTGCTGCGGCGCCGCTGATACGACGATCAGAGGTCGAGGCTCTGCAGGTATTCCCTGAAACCTGCACCCAGCTGCGGGTGGGCGAGCGCCAGTTCGACATTGGCCTGCAGGAAACCTTCCTTGCTGCCGCAGTCATAGCGCTTGCCTTCGTAGCGGTAGGCGAACACCTTCTCGCGGCGCAGCAGGCCGGCGATGCCGTCGGTCAGCTGGATCTCGCCGCCCACGCCGCGCGGCTGGTTGGCAATCTCGTGGAAGACGCCGGGCGTCAGGATGTAGCGGCCGGCCACGCCCAGGCGTGAGGGCGCGCTTTCCGGCGCGGGCTTCTCGACGATGCGGTTGACATCCATCAGGTTGTCGTTGACCTGCGTGCCGGCGACGATGCCGTAGCGGCGCGTGTGCTCTGCGGGCACTTCCTGCACGGCCAGGATGGAGGCGCGCCAGTCGGCGAACTGCTCCACCATCTGCTTCAGGATGCCGCGGCCGGGCTGCGGGCCCACCATCAGGTCGTCGGCCAGCAGCACGGCGAAGGGCTCGTTGCCCACCAGGCGCTGGCCGCACAGCACCGCGTGGCCCAGGCCCAGCGCCTGCGCCTGGCGCACGTAGATGCACTCCATGTCGGCGGGCTTGACGCTTTGCACCACCTCCAGCAGGTCCTGCTTGCCGGCCTTCTCCAGCGCCACTTCCAGCTCGAAGGTCATATCGAAATGGTCTTCGATGGGGCGCTTGTGGCGGCCGGTCACGAAGATCATCTCGCGCACGCCCGCTTCATAAGCCTCCTCGACCGCGTACTGGATCAGCGGCTTGTCCACCACCGGCAGCATCTCCTTGGGCTGGGCCTTGGTGGCCGGCAGGAAACGGGTGCCCAGGCCGGCGACCGGGAAGATGGCCTTGGTGATGGGCGAACGGGGCGAAGACGGCATGGTTACACTGGGTTAGCAAGGTTCAGGCCATTCTGTCACGGCAAAGATGACAGCCCTGACCCCTGAGTTGGGCACAAAGAACAATGAGCGTCCTCATCCTGGAACCCCTGGAAGCCGAAGTCGTGCAGTGGCTGGCCGAGCGCCACGATGCCCGCTTTGCGCCTGAACTGGTGGGAGACGCCGAGGGGCTGGCGGCGGTCTTGCATCAGGCGCGCGCGCTCATCGCCCCGCCCGAGGTGCGCATCGACGCCGAACTGCTGCGCGACGCGCGCCAGCTGCGCGCCATCGGCCGCGCCAGCGGCGGCGCGGAGAACATTGATGTCGAGGCCTGCCGCAACGCCGGCGTGGACGTGGTGCGCTCGCAGACCTCCACGGCCAGCGCCGAGGCCGAGTTCGCCATGGGCGCGCTGTTGAGCCTGCTGCGGCGCGTGCCGGTGGAGGGCAGCGATGGCCTGAAGGTGGGCCGCGAGCTGGGCTGCGCCACGATAGGCCTGCTGGGCCTGACGCCGGCCGCCCGTGTGATGGCGCAGCTGCTGCAGGCCTTTGGCGCACGGGTCATCGGCTACGACCCCGGCTGCCACCCCAGTGACAGCATCTGGGCCCGCTGGGGCATCGAGTCGGTGGGCCTGAGGGAGCTGGTGGAGCAGGGCGACGGCCTGGTGCTGCTGCTGCCTTACTTCGAGCGCTTCCGCGGCCTGTTGGGCGCGCGTCAGCTGGAGCACGTGCGCGCCGGCCAGGTGTTGGTGGTGCTGAGCCAGTCCGGCCTGGTCGATGACGTGGCGCTGGCGCGCGCGCTGCGTGGCGGCCACGTGCGGGCGGCGTGGTTCGACTGCCTGGAGCCAGGCTGGGTGGACGCGGGCCGACCTCTGCATGGCATCGCCACGCTGCAGGTGACGCCGCGCCTGGCCGGCACCACGCGCGAGTC
>DASWWC010000198.1:0-72575 GCA_036401055.1 Roseateles sp. | reverse complement strand
TGGGTGCCGGCGGGCTGGCGGCTGGCCGGCCGCGCTGCGGCGACGATGCGGGTCGAAGGCCGGCTGGGCGCGCCCGAGCTGCACGGCCGCGTCGAGGGCGAAGGCCTCGCGCTGCGCCACCTGCTGTACGGCGTGGACTTCACCGACGGCCGCTTCGCACTGGACCTGAACGGCCAGAAGGCCGAGCTGACGCAGCTGGAAGCCAAGGGCGGCGACGGCTGGGTGCGCGCCAGCGGCCGTGCCGAGCTGGGCGCCAAGCCGGCGGCCCACATCGAGTTCAAGGCCGACAAGCTGCGCGTGCTGTCGCGCGTGGACCGCCGCATCGTCGCCAGCGGCGATGCCACGCTGGACCTGGACGACAAGGGCTTGAACCTGGCCGGCAAGCTGCGCGCCGACGAAGGCCTGATCGACTTCACGCGCGGCGACGCGCCCGCGCTGGCCGACGACGTGACCGTGGTGCGCGGCGCACGCGACAACGCCGCGCCCGCCGCGCCGCCCGCCCCCAAGGCCGCGCGCAATTCCACGGTCAACGTCGCGCTGGACTTCGGCCGCGACTTCAAGGTGCGCGGTCGCGGCCTGGCGACGACGCTGCGCGGCCAGCTCGCCATCACGCAGAAGGACGGCAACGCGCTGCGCGTGACCGGCAAGCTGGACGCCGACGGCGGTCAGTACGCCGCCTACGGCCAGAAGCTGGACATCGAGCGCGGCGACATCTCGTTCACCGGCTCGCTGGACAACCCGTCGCTGGACCTGCTGGCCGTGCGGCCCAACCTGGACGTGCGCGTGGGCGTCTACGTCGGCGGCACGGCGCAGTCGCCGCGCGTGAACCTGTACTCCGAGCCCGAGATGAGCGACACCGACAAGCTGTCCTGGCTGCTGCTGGGCCGCGCGCCCGACGGCCTGGGCCGCACCGACACCGCGCTGCTGCAGCGCGCCGCCGTGGCGCTGCTCAGCGGCGAGGGCGAAGGCGCCACCGGCCGCGCGCTGCGCCAGCTGGGGCTGGACGAGCTGTCGCTGTCACAGACCGACGGCGACACCCGAGCCACCATCGTGCGCCTGGGCAAGCAGATCTCGCGGCGCTGGTACGTGGGCTACGAGCGCAGCCTGAACGCGACCACCGGCAGCTGGCAGCTGATCTACCGCATCGCCCAGCGCTTCACGCTGCGCGCGCAGAGCGGCGACGACAACGCGCTGGACTTGATCTGGACATGGAAATGGAACTGACTACTTCGCGCGCCCATCGTAGTGGTGCACCGGCACGGCCGCGAGGTCTATGCCTTCGATGCAGCGGATGTTGACCGCCGCCACCGCGTCGCCGTTGGGCGCCTGGCCCTCGCCGTAGGGGTGGATGCCGCAGGCCGGGCAGAAGCGGTGCTGGATGACGTGCTTGTTGAAGGTGTAGTTCGCGAGGTCGCTCTCGGGCGTCAGCAGGCGCAGCCTGGTGCGCGGCACGAACCACAGCAGCGAGCCCTTGCGCTCGCAGATGGAGCAGTTGCAGGACAGCGCCGAGTCGATGACGCCGTCAACCTCGAACTTCACGCGGCCGCAGTGGCAGCTGCCTTGGTGGGTGGTGCTCATGGGAGGCCTTGACTGGATCGGGGAGGCTGCCATTCTGGCCCGCCTCCCCGCGCCGCGTCAGGCCAGGTCGTAACGGTCGTTGTTCATGACCTTGGCCCAGGCCGCGACGAAGTCATGGACGAACTTCGCCTGGCCGTCGCTGGCGCCATAGACCTCGGCCAGCGCGCGCAGCTGTGCGTTGGAGCCGAATACCAGGTCCACCACCGTGGCGGTCCACTTCGGCGCGCCGGTCTTGCGGTCCACGCCTTCCAGCACGCCCTCCGTCGCGCCCTTGCGCCAGACGGTGCCCATGTCCAGCAGGTTGACGAAGAAGTCGTTGCTGAGCACGCCCGGGCGCTTGGTGAACACGCCATGCGGCGTGTGGCCGGTGTTGGCGCCCAGCACGCGCAGGCCGCCCAGCAGCGCCGTCATCTCGGGCGCGCTGAGGTTGAGCAGCTGGGCCTTGTCGATGAGGCGCTCGGCCGCCTGCGCGCCGAAGCCGGGTGCCGCGTAGTTGCGGAAGCCGTCGGCCGCCGGCTCCAGCACGGCGAAGGACGCCACGTCGGTCTGCGCCTGCGACGCGTCCGTGCGGCCCGGGGCGAACGGCACGCTCACGCTGACACCGGCCGCCTTCGCCGCGGCTTCCACGGCGGCACCGCCGGCCAGCACGATGAGGTCGGCCAGCGACACCTGGCGACCGCCCTTGGCATTGAAGTCCTGGCGCACGCGCTCAAGCGTGGCCAGCACCTGGGCCAGCTCGGCGGGCTGATTGACGGCCCAGTCATTCTGCGGCGCCAGGCGGATGCGCGCGCCGTTGGCACCGCCTCGCTTGTCGCTGCCACGGTAGCTGGCGGCCGAGGCCCAGGCGGTCTGCACCAGCTGCGCGGTGCTCAGGCCCGAGGCCAGCACGGCCGCCTTCAGCGCGGCCTGGTCGGCGGCGTTGATGGGCTCGCCGGTCGCGGCGGGCACCGGGTCCTGCCAGATCAGCTCTTCCTTGGGCACCAGCGGGCCCAGGTAGCGGGCCACGGGGCCCATGTCGCGGTGCGTCAGCTTGAACCAGGCGCGCGCGAACGCGTCGGCGAAGGCCGCCGGGTCGTTCAGGAAGCGGCGCGAGATCTTCTCGTAGGCCGGGTCCATGCGCAGCGCCAGGTCGGCGGTGGTCATCATGGGCGCGTGGAACTTGTTGGGGTTGTGCGCGTCGACGACGGTGTCGCTGCCCGCGCCGCCCTTGGGCCGCCACTGGTGGGCGCCGGCGGGGCTCTTGGTCAGCTCCCAGTCGTACTTGAACAGCGTCTCGAAATAACCGTTGTCCCAGGTGGTGGGGTTGGGCTTCCAGGCGCCCTCGATGCCGCTGGTGATGGCGTGCGGACCGACGCCACTCTGGAAGCTGCTGCGCCAGCCCAGACCCTGCTCCAGGATGTCGGCGCCCTCGGGTTCGGGGGCCAGCAGCTTGGCGTCGCCGGCGCCGTGGGCCTTGCCGAAGGTGTGGCCGCCGGCCACCAGCGCCACGGTCTCTTCGTCGTCCATGGCCATGCGGCCGAAGGTCACGCGGATGTCACGCGCCGAGGCCAGCGGGTCGGGGTTGCCGTCCGGGCCCTCGGGGTTCACGTAGATCAGGCCCATCTGCACGGCGGCCAGCGGATTGGCCAGCTCGCGGTCGCCGCTGTAGCGGCTGTTGGGCTTGTCGCTGGTGGCCAGCCACTCGGTCTCGGCGCCCCAGTCGATGTCCTCGGGTTCCCAGATGTCCACACGGCCGCCACCGAAGCCGAAGGTCTTGAAGCCCATGGACTCCAGCGCGACGTTGCCGGCCAGCACCAGCAGGTCGGCCCAGGACAGCTTGTTGCCGTACTTCTGCTTGATGGGCCACAGCAGCCGGCGCGCCTTGTCGAGGTTGCCGTTGTCGGGCCAGCTGTTCAGCGGCGCGAAGCGCTGCGCGCCGGTGCCGGCGCCGCCGCGACCGTCGGAGATGCGGTAGGTGCCGGCCGCATGCCAAGTCATGCGGATGAAGAAGGGGCCGTAGTGACCGTAGTCGGCCGGCCACCAGTCCTGCGAGTCGGTCATCAGCGCGTGCAGGTCCTGGATGACGGCGTTCAGGTCCAGCTTCTTGAACTCGGCGGCGTAGTCGAACGACTCGCCCATCGGGTTGCCGCGCGCCGGCTGCTGGTGCAGCGTGCCGACATTGAGCTGCTTGGGCCACCAGTTGCGGTTGCCGCGTGCACCGGCGGTCGCGTGGTTGGCATGGGCGCTGGCGAAGGGGCACTTGGCTTCGGTCGTGGACATCGGGGGTCTCCTGGTTTGGGGGGGCCTGGGCAGTCTAGGAAGGCCACCGTGTCAGCGCAATGCAACTTCGGCAATCGCGGCGATAGCCGGGCCGGCAGCGGTCGCATGCGAGAATCCGCGCCCTCGCGGGGCCGGGTGCCCGCGCGAGCGAATCTCTCCGTAGTTCAATGGGAATCCTCATAGGAGGATTTGATCTTGGTAGCATTGACGTAGCACTCAGCGTCAGCAGCGGCGATCCGCACACGATGGGAAGTCCGGCTCACGCCACGAGCCACCTGCAGCGGAAACTCCACGGCATGGAGATGCTGGTCTGGCAGCTGCGCTGCGACGGTGTGAAGCTGAGCAAAGAGGACTTGGAAGCGCCTACTCGCGGATGGCTGCGGCTGGGCCGGTTGACCGTGGCCGGTGAGTTGACGCTGCACGCCGACCTGTACGCCAGCATCAGCGAAGGAGCTCCGCCGCTGCTACCTGGCCTCAGCCACGTAGAGGTGCGCAAGCTGGACGAGCGCGGCATCCTACTGCATGGCCGGCAGCGCGTGGGCGTCGGCGCGCACACCAACAACTGGCCGCAGGCATGGTTCTGCGAGCCGACCGCCAGGTCCACCTAAGGCACTTGCCCAACGTGTTGTGACCGGCTTCGTGGCAGTATTGGCGGGCCATCAGCGCCCGGGTCGCGGCGATGCAGCGCTACCGCCTCACCGCCGCCAGCATGATCGCCACGTGCAGCGCTCCAGCCAGCACGCCCCACCAGCCGGTCGCGCACACCAGAACCACATAGCCGACCAGGATGAGCGCACCGCTCAAGACAGGGCCTCGCTGACGGTCCCGCGCATCTCTTTGGGTGCCGCCTTGATGGTCCGGTCTGCCCGGCTCGACCGCAGCGCCTTGGCGCGCGCCCTCACCTGCTGGATGGTGATCTTGATGCGCGCTGCAGGGTTGTTCTCGTTCCACTTCGCCAGGTCGGCCCGAGCAGCAGCAATCGCGTCCGAGTCGCCATCGACCATCGCCTGAGCCCAGCGGCCGGCAATCTCAGCCTCCACGTTCTTGGCGAGCTGAACGCTGCGCAGGGTCTCGCTGACCCGCCCGGACTCGCGCGCCACCTCGGCCGGCTGGAAGCCGATGCCCTTCAGGACGGCATCGGCCATGTCCACGTCCATGACCTTGGCGCCCTTGGTGTTGCGGTACTCGCCGGTCTGTGCCATCTGGATGCCCTTCGCCACGTTCTGCACGGCCAGCGGCATTGCGCTCATGACTCCGCCAACGATGTCGCCCCCAAGCGCCTTCGTCGCTCCATCCTTGACGTTCGATGCCAAGCCGCCCGCGGCACCGAACACCTCCAGCACCTGCCGGGACGTGTCGGTGTTCGAGCGCAGCAGCAGTCCAGTGGCCGGGAGCAGATTGCCCATGCCCATGCGCAGCGACAGATCCAACGGGAAGCCTGGCAGCGCCGTCAGGCCGCGCGTGGCAACATCGGCGAAGCCATCGCCCAGGCCCAGCGTTTGCGCGACGAACTGGCGCTTCCAGCGCTTCGAGTTCGTGTCGTGGCCCATGGCCTGGCCCAGCGTGTCGATCAGGTCGTCCAGGTCGTCGGCGAACGGCAGGCCGCCAGCGCCGCCCATCAAGATCAGCAGCGTCAGCGCCACGCCCACGGCCTTCTTGCCTTCCGGGCCGGACTTCCACATGCGAACCAGGAACTCCAGGTAGTGCGTACTGAACTGCTTGAAGGTCATCACAGTGGCACCGAATGCCCCACGCGCCCATTTCGCCTTGTTGCCCTTGTTGTAGAGGCCCTGGGTCTCGATCACGGCCTTCTCGGCAAAAGCGAACGGGTCGGCGATACCCTCCTGCTGCGCGGTCTGGTAGGCAGCGACGAAGCTCACGCGCCGGTTGAATTGCTCGGCCAGGCTGAACATGGAGCCCCACACGAACGCGGCCTTCTTCAGCAGCGGGTTCTTGCCGAGCGTATTCATGGCCTCGGCCTGCAGGTGGTGGATTTCCTGCGGGCTGACGATGCCGTCCGCCTCGGCGCGCTTCAGCGCGTCGGCCAGCCCGGCGTCCATGCCTTTGCCACTGGCTGCCATCGCCATGGCGGCCGTGAGGCGCTTGCCGGCCTTCACGGCTCCGCCGTACTGGGCTAGGTAGGGCAGCGTCATGGTGATGGGCTGCGTCATGTTCACCAGCGCGCTGGCCACCGAGCCACCGATGAACGACGTGAACAGAAGGCCGCGAGCCGCCGCCGCCTCTTCGGCTGGGTTGGTCACGTAGTCCACCAGCTTGATCGCGTCATCACGCAAGTCGCCCTGCTCCTTCGGGATGGCCTCTGCCGCCTTCTTGGCGTCGGCAAGGTGCAAGTGTCCCGCCGACATGCGCGCGTTTGAGGTCACGAAAGAGGCCAAGACGCGGGCCACGTCGTCGCTGTAGCCGGCGATGCCCTTGCGCTCGATCATCCGCTTGAGCGCCGAGCGGTTGGCAATGGCGATCTTCAGGTACTGCTGATAGATCGGGTTGTCCTGCTCGCCGATGGTGTCGGCGAAGAGCTCCAGCGAGTCCAGCGTCAGGCCGTTGAACAGCTTGTGCCCCTCCTGGCTTGCTGTACCTTGGGTGAAGGTCTTTCCCTCCAGCTTGGGGTCGGCTCGCAGCAGCCGGGCGGCGCGGTTGGCTTCGCGCACCGTCTCGTACATGCCGAAGAACTCCGTTTCCCCGTTCGGGCCCGTGACATGCAGCGTGTGCTTGCCGAAGCGCATCAGCGGCGCATAGCCCTCGCCCTGCAGCTGCTCAATGCGCGCAACCTTCTCGGCGATCTGCTGCGCGGCCTCCGTGTCGCCAGCGAGTTGCTGCGTCAGGATCTCGGCTGCGGCTTCCAGCGATGGCGCGTCCAGCACAGCATTGCGCACCGGCCGGCCAGCCTCGCCTGCAATGCGTAGGATCTCCGTGCGGCCCAGTCCTTCCAGCGACTCGTCTACGGCCGATCGGAACTCTCGGTAGAGCCCAATCTGCTTGTCGTTCAGCCCAAACTTGCTGCGCAGCGTGGCGTCGTCGTACAGCACCTTGTCCAGCGTGCCCTGGAAGATCGCCTCGCCGGCCTTGGCCTTGTCCTTCGGGTCGGCGCCGTGGTGCCGCCAGCCGCCTTTCTTCAGGTCGGCCATCTTGTCCAGCTTCGGCAGCAGCGACGGCGCCAGGTCGGCGGCCCGGTTGGCGAACGCGCTGGTGTCCTTGATGTAGTCCTGCACGGCGTTGAACACCCGCCCGAAGGTGCGCGGGTGGGTCTGCGCCTTGTGGTACTGCGTGCCTACCGTGCGGCCCCACAGGTTCGTGCTGCCGTGCGTGGTCACTGCGTCCAGGAAGGCATTGCGGGCGCCTTCCTGGCTGAAGTTGGTCACGGCGCCTGCCAGAGATGAGCGGCTGAAGGCCGGCTGAACGGTACCATCAGCCAGCGCCGAATTGCCCCGCTGCACAAACGCCCGCGCCGGCAGGATGAAGCTGCGCACGATCTCGTCGTCGCTGAAGGCCATCTTGCCGAAGCCAGGCACATGCTCACGCAGCCAACTGCGGATCGCGGCCACCGTCTTCTTGGCCCAGCCCACGCTGGGCGCGCGCTGCGCCATCTCGGCCAGCACTTCCTCGGCGGCCATGCGGCGGTCGCTGGGCTTGTCGTAGTCCAGGCCGTACTGCTTGGCCTTGGCGCGCACCTTGCCGGCGTTCAGCACGGCCAGGCGGTCGAGGATGGTGCCCAGCTCCGTGCCGAACGTGCCGCGCAAGCCGTAGTGTCCCAGGGCCTCGTGGAACAGCACGCGCACCACAGCGGCATCGCCGCCAAGCTGCGGGGCCACGAGATAGACCTTGCCGTCGTGGAAGAACCCTTCGGGATCGCCCTCGGCGCCCTGAGAGAGTTGAGCGGCGTTGGCCTGCCGCACTGCGCGCGGCACAAGCGGGTCCGACATGCCGGCAACAACGACCACCTGGGGCGCGTTCTTCCAGCGGGCCGTGAACCGCGCGACAAACGCCTCTACGGCTTGGCGTCGCTGGGCGGCTGCTGGGCTTTCGCGTGGCGCTCCGCTCGCGCGGTCGATTCCGCCTTCTGCTCCGGCGTCAGCGCCTTCACGCGCTGCTTGACCTGATCCAGCATCTCCGCGCGCTGCTCCGGTGTTCTGGGCTTCAGCATAGGTTTTCCAGTTGAGGCTGCCATCGTATGCCCCTTCGACGTTCTGCGGGGGAATACCCATCTTTTCCCAGAAGCCACGGGCCTCGGGAACCACGTTGCTGATTTCCAGCGTGCCTGAAGGGTCGGCCGCCAGCAGCGTCTCGATGACGCTGCGCGCCACACCACCATTGCGCCCCTGCTTGTCGACCTCGATGTCAAGCAGGGCCTTCGCCTGGCCATCCTTGACCAGCAGTTCAACATAGCCCAGCACGTCGAAGCCCGTGGCCGGCATGATGGGGTAGTTCACCACCTGCTCACCGTCCTGCTCGATCACGTCAAGCCGTGCCGTCACCTGGGGGAACTCCAGGCGCACCTTGTCGCTGACGTAGAGCGGGAAGCCGCCCTCGTCCTGCTCGACGGTCACGCGCGGGCGCTCGACGGGCTGGCTGCGGCTGAACAGCGCAACACCTTTGTCGGTGTCCTGGGTCTTCAGCTCGCCGACGAACGCATCGAAGGCCTTGTTGATGGCGATCCTCTCGGCGCCGGCCGGAAATGGGCGCTTGAAGCCCCACGGCGTCAGGATGCCGGCGTTTTCTGGTCCGTAGTTCAGGAACCTGCTCACGCCGCCCCGCTCGGCAACCTTGTCCTCGACATAGCCCTGGAAGGCGCGCGCTGCCATCTCGTGAGGCGTGGTCCAGTAGTCGGTGCCGCGGCCCTGGTCCAGTTCCTTGGCGTTCATGGCGAACTCGGTGGGCACCTGGCGCGTCTTCTCCGCGCCGGACTGCGCGTCGGCGAGCATCTTCAGCCGCTGGCCATAGCGCTCCATGTAGCCGCGCAGGTCGTCCAGCACACCGTCACGGTCAGCAGTGAAGCCGCTGCGGCCCCGCGCGGCCTTGTAGATCGCGCCCAGTTGCTCCAGCGCGTCGTTCGTCCACCGACGCGCAGCAGCTCGCCGCGTTGTGGCCTTGGCGCCCCCGTTCTCGACGGTGCGCCAGTCAGTCGACAGCGACTCCCCCGCAACCATCTTGGCCGCGATGGCGTCGAACTCTGCCAGTTGCTCGGCCGTCGCGGGCTTGTTGTTGCGCTTCCAGATCTTGGGGTCCAGCTGCTCTGACAAGCCGGCGCGAAGACGGTTCAGCCGCCTGGCCAGCTCCTCGCGCGCCTCTCCGGTGAACCGGTCCACCTTGGCCATGTCCTCGACGTAGCCCTCGGCCTTCTTGAACATGGTGCGCAGCAGCGTCTCATAGGCCGCTCGAACCTCAGGCCGGACGCCCGAGTTGTTCCGCTGAAAGCCGCCGCTGGCCATGTCCGTCTCAGGCTCGCCCACCTTCAGCGTGCGCGTGCCATCAGGCCCAACCTGCCACGTGGCGGACGCCTTCCCGTCCTGGCGGCCGAAGTAGTGGTCCAACGCGTGGAACCATTCGTGCGCCAGTGAACCGGCGCCCTTCTCCTTGGTCAGGTTGATGACGGCACGGTCCAGCTCGTAGTGCGCCCGAGCACCCTGCAGCCCGTGGCCGCGAGCGCCGAAAGCCAGCGCCAGATCGCCGTTGAGGCCGATGGCCTTGGGCGGAACGCCGAGCACGTCGGCAAGGTCGAGCAGCCCGTCCCAGGCGTCATTCATCAGCGCCTGGCGGTCGTCCTGGTTGTTCCAGTTGCCGAACTCCACCCCGCGCAGGCCGAAGGTCTCCTTGAAGTCCTCGCCCTTCACGTTGCCATCGCGGCGCGCCGGGCCGCTGCGTGCGCGGTCAGGCGGCAGCGGCATATCAGCCTCGCCAAACGTGGTGTTGGTCTCGATGATCTCGGCCGCGTGCTTCGCCATGTAGGCGATAGCCTCATCCCTGGTGGCGAACTCCCTGTCGACAACCTTGACGCGTTTGCGATCGCTGACGTCGCGCCAGATCTCGTACTTTCCATCCCGCGACGACACCGCACGGTGCTTCAGACCGACTGCGGCAATGGGCACGAACGCCTCGGCCTCCTCCTTGGTGGCGAAGGTGTCGCGGCCGACTTGGCGGGGCTGCTTCATCCAGTCGAGCGAACGAGCATCACGGATCACCCATCGGCCCGCGTCCTTGATCTCGCCAACCATGCCGCCAGGCGTGACGATCTGGCTGATCTGGAAGCGCCGTGCCCAGGCTGGGCGGTCGTCGTCGCCAGCGCTGCGTTTGGAGCGCTTCCCGCCTGCCACGCTCATGTCCTTGCGGGCGCCGCCGATCTTCTCGCCGACGTCGGCGATGGTCTTTGCAACGGCCAGCTTGGACTCTGTCGGGCCCTCGGGCTCTTGACTGGCCTTTGCCACTTGCTGCTCATCGGCCGCGGGTTCACCCGCTGACAAAGCGCCTTTTTGCTCTTCGGGCTTGGCGTTGCCGGATTCGATCGCCGGTAGACCTCCCTCGCTCGTGCTGGCGCTGGGAAAATCGCGCACCTCGGTGAGCAGCTTGTCTATCGGCGCATCCAGGCGGATCACCGTCACGGGCTCGCCGGCATCTCGCTTCGCCAGCCACTGGTGATGGCCGTCCAGCACGTGGCCGTCCGACGACACCAGGATGGAGCGGTCGCCGCCCTCGTAGGCCTTGGCCTTGTCGACCTTCGCCTGCGAAAACTCGGCCTGCGTCGGTTTCAGGTCCGCGGCCGACACCTCGGCTTGCTCATGTGCGATACCGCGCGCGTTCAGGAAGTTCACCATTGCGCCACGATGCTCGGCAGCGATTTGCGGCATGTCAGCGCGCGGGATGCCCTTCGTGCCCGAATCGGCGTCGAAAGCGGTCCAGCCGGCTGCGCGGTCAGCCTTCAGGCGGTTGCGCCGCTGGATGGCGGTTTCCTTCGGCTTCAGCCCAGCGGCTTCCACGGCTCCGGCAGTTCTCGGCGCGTCTCCGGTGCTTCCTTCCTCTCCTGCCGCTGGCGCTCCAGCGCGCGCCGGATCATCTGCTTCTTGGGCGGCCCCTTCCGTAGAGGCTGCGGGCTGCTCGTCTTGGACATTGGTGGTCTCCACAGGCGCCGGCCGCACGGCATGGCCGCCCTCGACAACGATCACCTGGCTGCCGGCGTGCTTCTTCTGCTCACGCTCGGCGGCCATCTGGCTCTTGAAGGGCTTGCCCTCCTTGTTCAGGATCAGGCTGGGGGTGGAGCCCGGCTCCACCACGCCGGCTTGCGCGGCTGCTGCAGCCAGACGCTCGTCGGCCGTAGGCTCGGCCCGCTGCTGGGGGACGATGCGCGCCAGCACGTCGGCGTCGGTGATCCGCCCAGCGCGGTAGTCCTGCACGAAGGCGCGCGCGGCCGGAGTGTTCACCTGGGCCTGCTCGGCAATGAACTGCGCCACCGCATTCGGGGCAGCCGGGTCAATCTCGACGGCATCCGCACGCGGCGTTCGTGGGGCGCGGTCGACCGGCGCATTCGCCACTTCATGCACTCGGGCAGCTTGCGACTCGCGGGCGGCCTGCTGCTCGGACTCCTGTTCGCCCCTGGCCTGGGCCGCCGCCGCAGCGCGCTCGGTGTAGTCCAGCAGCACCGGGGCCGACACCCACTGCTTCGGCACCACGGTCCAGCCCTCGCCATCCGGCATGGGCAGCGCCGTCATCGGCTTGTTCAGCTCCGACTCGGCGCGCTTGGCCATGTCCTTGGCCCGCGCCTCCTCCATCGGCACGGCGCGCTCCATCCACATCTCGATGTTGGCGCGGGATGCACGGTTGGCAGCTTCCGGGGTCTGCTGCACCGTCCATTGGCCTCCGCCGACCTCGACAGGCTCCAGTTCGTCGAAAGCGCCCTGCTCGCCGATGTGCATGTCAGCAAGCCGCTTGCTGCCGAACAGCGGTTGTTCGGGCGCCTTGCCGTTCGGGAACGCGATGGCGCCAGCGAAGCGCGGATCGGCTTCAAAGTCCAGCGCCGTCGTGTCCCGCTCCTGCTCTCCCTCAAGTGCAAGAGCGTCCGGCTTGCTGGGCTTGCCTGGGATGTCCGTGGGGGTGAAGTCCAGCGGCTGCCCGCGGGCGGCCACGGTGCCGGCGTTCAGGGCCCGCGACATGGGCCCGTTCTCTGGAAGCAGGGCCGGCGCCGGTGCGCTGGACTTCTCGCCCGGCTTCGGGATGCCCATCACGCCGCCCATCGCATGGCCCGCCAACGCTTCCATCGTCGCGCCGGCCGCAACACCGCTCCACGGGTCGGTCTGGAAGCCTGCACGATCTTGCGCAACGTTGCTGGCGTACTTCTCCTGACCGCCCTGCGCGGCCTCGGGGATGCCTTCAGCGACAGCGCCCGTCACAACGCGCGAGGCCATGCTGGGAACTGCTCGGCCGCCAGCGCCGTTCACCAGCCGGCTTGCGGCGCCTTCGATGCCGGACTTGCCGGCCCATGCGCCGAGTGCGCCGCCCAGCGCGATCTGGCCCGAGTTCTCGCCGCCGTACTCTTGCGCCCGCGCGGCCAACTTCTCGGCCTCGGCCGGCGTTCGGCCTTCCTGGAGCGCGCGCTGCTTCACCTCGTCATAGATGCTGGCCTTCACCGCGCCTGTGCCCTGCGCAGCGCCCACCGCCAGCGGCGTAGCGAAGCGCGCAGCCATCGCAGCCGGGCCAACGCCGGGAATCAGCGCGGCCCCGATGGTCGGCAGCGACGTGCCGGCCGCCTGGGCCATGGTCTGCATCGGCGCGACGCTGAACGCCCGGACGCCTGCGACCACCTGATCCAGCACGCCCTTGCCTTCGGCTTCCTTCAGGATGCGGGCAATCTCGGCCTGGTCCTGCTTGGCCTCGGCCGACTGTAGGCCCCCGATGAAGTCCTCGACGCTGCGCAGTCCGGTCGATACCGCGTTGTCCGCGCCGGCCACGTCAGACAGCATGCGCACGCCCTGCACTGCGCCACGGCCGACAGAAAGCGCCGTGTCGCCGACGTAGCGACGCATCGCGCCGCTGGGCTCGGGCTGGTCCTGCTCGGGCTCCCCCGCAGACCGGATGACGACGGGCTCGCCTACGGGGCTGCTCCAGTCGATTCCGGGGTCGGCAAGCGGGATGCTGGTCTTGCGCTTGGTGGCCATGTGCTGTTCTCGTTGTCTGGTATCAGTCGGCCGACAGGCCCTGCGCCTGGGCCGCACGCACAACTTCGTCGTCGGCCTGCTTGGCGGCCTTGCGCTTACCTTCTGCCCCTGCGCTGCGCTTGTCCATCTCGCGCTTGGCATAGGCGTTGCCGACAGCGACATAGCGCTTCAGCTCGGCCAGCGTCATCGCTGCGAAAGCCTCGTCGTTGCCGGCGTAGGCGTTGGCCGTGGGCTTCGGCCGGCTGGCGACCTTGGCGGCCATCGTGGGCGTGCTGCTGGACGGCGCCGCCTCGGCGGGCTTGCTTGCGGGCTCGGTCCTCGCGCCCGTGACGGCGCCTGGGTTGTCGGCCAGCGGGATGAACCGGCCGCCGTACAAGATTCCGTCCACCTTGACCGTGCCAGAGCCGTCCTTACTCTTGAAGCTCTGCGAGGCCGTCTCGCCGCTGCGGAACGCGACGATGGCCTGCTCTGGCGTCAGCCCGAAGCCGGCCTGCATCGCTCCGGTGTACAGCCGCTGAACCGTGGCAATCTCGCTCTCGCGCGACACCTTCAGCGCCTTCAACTTGGCTGGGTCGGTCTCCGACTCGATCTGCGTCTTCCAGTCGGCGTTGAGCGTCGAAGCGATACCCTTGTGCCCGTCCTTCAGGTCGGCCAGCGTCATGCCGCCCGCACCCTTGGCGGCAGCCGCAGCGGCCCTGCGATCAGCAGCTGCATCGGCGCGGATCTGCGCAATCTCGATGTTGGCGGCCGTGCGGTCCTGAGTCGCCTTCAGCATGCCCGCTTGGTGCTTCGCGTTGTTCGCGTCGCGCTCGGCCTGCTGCGCCAGCATGGCCTTCTGGTGCAGGTGGGCCAGCTTCTTGTCGGCCGGCATGCGCGCCAGCTCGGCGGTCGCCAGCGCGAGGCCGTCCGGCGTGTTAGGGATGATCTTCTCGGTGGGGTGCAGCTTGCCGTCCGGGCCGACGACGTTCACCACGCGGGTCTTTCCGTCGGCAGACACCACCGACTTGACCTTGATCTGTCCGCCATGGCCGTCACCAGCACTCTCGCTGACGAACTTGTCCAGCGAGTCCCAGTCCGTCACGTTCGCGCGCAGGTCGGCATTGAACTTGGCGTCGATGTCGGCGCGCATCGCATCGTTGAGCTGGAACTGGGCCGTCTGCTCCTGCATCGCGCCCGTGCGCAGCTGCTGGGCCTTCAGCGGCTCACCGTTGCGCATCGCCACGTCAGCCATGCGGGTGGTGACCGCCTGCGGGGTGTTGGCCGCGGCGGCGGCCGTCGCAGCCTGGCCGCGATCCGTGAAGCGCTTGCCGGCGACGTCGTAACCAGCCGTCGGCAGCGCCTGCTCGCCGGGCTGTCCAACGTCACGGTTGTCCATCGTGTCGGGCCGGTCCTGCTTGATCTCGACAGGCGCGACCTCGGCAGCAGCGTTGCCCATGTCCTGGCGCATCTTGACCGCCCGGGCTCGCTCGCTCATCGTGAACTCGCGGTCCTCATCATCAGCCTTGCGCTTCTTGCGCAGCGCCTCGCGGTCTTCGGCGTCGGTCTGCAGCTTGGTCCGCATACTCATGCCGGCCAGCACGCCCTCGATCATGCTCATGCTGCAGCCCTTTCTTCGATCTTCTTCACGCGCTTGGACAGTTCCTGCATCGAAGCCATGAGCTTCCCGTTCATGGACACGAGGTCGATGACCTTGCCGCCGGGCGCGACTTTCTCGCCCATGGTCTTGCGCACCTGCTGGGCCATCGGCCCGGTGTGCTTGGTTCCACCGGAGCCCTGCGGCGCCCCCTTGGACTCGTCGTAGGTCCAGCCCTCGTCCACCTGAGTGGCGTCCACCTCGGCCAGCGCCTTCTTGGTGTTGGCGGGCTTGCCTGTGTTGGTCTTGATGTCCTCGTCGCTGAAGATCGAGGTGCCCTTCATGATCGCGGCCTGCATTCCAGCGTCACCCGTGGCCCACCCGGCGCCCATACCGAACTGCGACAGCGCCGACTGTTGCTGCTTGTCGGCCATGCCTCGGTACTCGGCAGCCCGGCCGTACAGCGAACCCTGATTCATCAGCCCACCCTGCGCGCCAGCGAAGCCCTGCCCCATGAGGCCCGCTCCCGACTGCGCCACATTCACGCCCGACCCGACCGCGCCCACGGCCTGAGCCCCGCCGTTCTGCGCGACCTGCTGCATCGTGACCTGATTGCCGACGATGCCCTTGCCCAGTCCAACCGCGTCCATCTTGCGGGCGTAGCCCTCCGCGGTGGCATCACGGCGGGCCTTGGTCATCGCGCCGGCCGATGCCAGCGCCTGGGATGTGGTCAGCTGGTTACCGATGGCCGCCGCCCGGCCAGATCCTGGAGTAATCCCATAGGACGCGTTAGCGCGCGCCTGCTGGCCGCGAGCGTTTGCAAATGCCTGGTTGGTGTCCGTCAGTGCGACGCCCGCCAACTCCTCGCGCTTGGCATCGGTGTCGAAGGCCTTGGCGTCGGCAATGATCTTGTCTTCGAGCGGACGGAAGACGCTCTTGTTGCGCTCGTCGAGTTCGCGGGCCTGCTGGGTGGCGAACTCCATGCCCTTGAACTGGGCCTCGCCCACCTTGGCGTCCAGGGCAGCGGCGGCCTCCCTCTGTGGGGCGGTCTTTTCGTATTCGGCCTTGTACCACTCGAACTGGTCGCGCCCGAGTTGGGCGGCCTCGTCGCCGGAGGCGGCAAGCTTGTCGGCCGACCTGGCGTTTCGCTTGGATGCGTTGTTGCTGACGGCGCCGCCGATCACGGCGCTGCCAACGACTGCGACTGCAACGACGCTCATGCTGCTTCTCCTGCCGGCAGTTGCCGGGTGCGTTCGAGGTAGATGGCGTAGCTATCAACGGCAATGCGACGTTCCAGCACCGCCACGTCGGTCTCGTTATCAGGGTTCGGGTGAACCGTCATCCAGACGGTGCGCTTGTGCGTGTAGCCGATCTTCTTGGTGCAGCCCGGGATGGAGCCCTCCCAGCCGGCGCCGACGCGCTGCACGACACCATCCACCATGAACGTGATGTCGCCTTCCAGCACGAAGTTCAGGTGCGGACTCACTTGCACCTTGCCGATCAGCCGGCAGTCCGCCGGTATCGTGATCTTTCGCGCGTACAGCCCGGGCAGCAGAATGTGCTCGACGGGGATGACGGCCTGCTCATATCGGGCCATGTCGCGTTCGATGAGTTCGAGCATCTCCATCGTCTGCTCGGTGCTGCCGGCGGCGGCTGGCCAGTTGGACGCATCGTCCCCCAAGGCCAGCAGCAGCGGCCCCAGGTTGTCGATATCGGCCGCTGCAGTGGGGTGGGCTTTAACTTCTTGCACGGTGGTCCTTCTTCCCGCGTGGGCGCTCAGCCACCGTATCGGTCAACTTCTGGTAATCAACCGATTGGCAAACTATTTGCGCGGCCGTGGAGCCCGGCTCCACTCAGACCAGGGTCACCTTTCGCCAGGCCTTGCCGTTGCAGTAGTAGAGGTCGTCGCCAAGCTGGACGGACGCGCCCTGACGAATCGGCGGCAGCGTGGCCACGAGCGGCACCAGCCCGGCGTCATCCAGCTCTGCCAGCGCCGTCTTCAGGGGCGCCAGCGCCTGCTCCAGGTCGCGCGCGGTCACGGCGCGCTCGAATGGGTCGCCTCGGCTTCCCAGCCGCACCTCGATCCATTCGCGCAGTGCCTCCACCGCCTTCTGGACCTGGGGATCGGCGACGCGCAGCGCCTGCAGTGACGGCAGCCGGGCCGGCGGCTTGGCGTTCGCGCCGCGGACGTTCAGTCGCTGGGTGCTCAAAGCAGATCCTCTGTGTTGTCGGTGACGACCAGCGACGTGACCCGCGCGGCCCCGGTCAGCTCAATCTCCCAGGCCCTGGCCATGGTGTCCGGCAGCCGCCGAGGCTCGCCGTTGGTCAGGCTGGGCGTGGTGTGGACCAGGGCGCCGTCGGCATAGAGCTTGACCACCACGCCCGAGGCCATCAGGCCATTGGCGCGGAGCCAGGCAAAGCCGGTGGGCACGCCGGACGGCGCCTTGACGACACAGCTGCGCCAGGTGCCGGCGATCGCGGCCCCGCCGTGCATCGCCTTGATCGCTGTGCCGTCCACAACATAGAGCGTGTCGGTCTCCAGGTCAGCGAACAGGGCCTCCGGCGCCGTGATGCTGGTGTCCTTGCTGATGCGCTTGGACGCCATGTCGAACTTATAGGTTGGCATCGGCAGCCTCCAGCTCCTCGCGCGACCCGGCGATCAGCACGCCCACGACGCGTGCGGTGCCGCGCACCTCCAGCATCCATTCGCGCGCCCGGATGGCCGGCAGCCGCAGCGGCTGGTCCGAGACCACAGCCAGCGTTGCGATGGGCTGTGAGTCGGCCAGCACCACCAGCGTCACCGGGTAGGCCGTGGACTCAACCCGGGCCCATCCCATGCTCGCCTGGTCGTGGGTCTCGAAGATGCCGCTGCGCCAGATCGCCTCGACCACGGTCCCGCCGTGCAGCGCCCGCACGTCCCCGTCTCCGCCCACCAGGTAGACGTCATCCGCAGCCAGATCGACATGCACGGCCTGGGCCGAGCTGAGGAACACCTGAACGCGCCCGTTCGCGCCCATGCCCGCGCCGGTGATGCGCGAGGCCCCGGCCAGCGGCGCCAGCACGCGCTCGACGGTGAACCGGTCGCGCTGCTGCCGGTAGCACAACTCGCCGTCCAGCACGTAGAAGAACAGCACGTCCGTCACGCCGGCCTGCACCTGCAGCGGGCGCTTGTCGTCCAGGCAGACCATCGGCGAGGATGCTCCCGGGAAGGACGTCGTGACTTGGCCGGCCTCCAGCGAGTCGTACCAGTACAGCTTGGTCATGCCGTCCTGAACGAATGCCACCGTCGGGTGCATCAGCTGGTCGAACGACAGGGCCAGCTCGGTGACGCCATCGGCCGAGAACAACTCGGTGGCCGGCGAACCCTCCGGGTAGGGGGCCACGCACACCATGGCGCCGTCGATGTACGCGCGCCAGGCACGCACCTGAACGCCCTGGGAGGCATCGCCCAGCGCCACGCCGCCCAGCTCGAAATCCACCAGGCGGCTGGCCTTTGTCGGCGTGTCGGGCGCCAGCAGCGCCGAGACCACAGGCACCGACGATGCCATGTTCTCGGGCAAGCTCATGGCGCGCGCGCCAGCGAGAAGGTGAAGTTCAGGCGCAACACCTTGGTGTTGTCCTTCGGCACATTGGGAGAGAACTCGATCTGGTAGCCATGCGTTGGCGAACTTCCACCGCCGCCCAAGTTGCCGCTGACAAGAACGTACATGCTCTTGAAACCGCCGCCCAAGTTGGCTTGGTTGAGGTCCAGTCGATACTCGACATTGCGCTGCAAACTGTTCGCCACGTAGGCGGATACGGTGCACACGGCGGAGCCGCCCACGCTTGAACCGCTGGGTACGCCCCCTGGGGTGGCGCTGATGGCGCCGCTATAGACGGGGGCATTCGCGGCGGCCGCGTTTGCCATGCCCGCCCTCATGAGGTCAGCCGCATTCCAGGTGCCCGTCCCGCCCGACGCCATGGCGGCAGCGCGCAGAGTGAACCCGTAGTCGATGCCAGCCAGCGGGATCGTGCCCGTCACATCCGAGGGCGCGTACACGCGCAGCGTGTAGGTCACGTCCAGCGTCTCGTCGCTGAGCACCGTGATCGTCGTTGGCGACCCGCCGCCGTCAAGGATCAGCGCCCGCGAGAACAGGTTGCCCGATGAAGTCCAGCCGATACCCACCTCGGTGAGATTCCCGGCCGCGACACCCGTAGTGAAGCGGTAGGTCTTGTAGTCCCACTTGTAGGCGGGCGGTCCGGCGACATAGACGCCGGACCCCCAATCTCTCGACACAGAAGCCGTGTTCGCAAGGTAGTTGGCGAGCGTCGTCTGACCGGCCGCGACAGGCGTGGTGCCGGTGCCGACCTGGCAGTACCCGCTCGCCGACGTGCCGCCGCCCGCCACATAGTTCAGGCCGGCGTCCAGGATCATGTTGTCGAAGTCGGCCAGCACCACGGTGCCGCGCTTGCCGCCGCTGACGGTCAGCGTGAAGTGGCCGTGCAGCCCAATGCTCGCGTGAATCCTAGGCGGGGCACGGAGACGGGCTGCGGCGGCCAAGCGATCAGCCAGGCCGAGTTCGATGATCTTTTTCATGTGAGGGTTCCCGAATTGAGGGCCGCGCTGAACGTCAGGTTTTCAGCGGGCCAGTTCGCGTAGGCGATGAGCGACACTTTCAGCTCGCCGGAATTGAGGGCAGCGCCGAACGTCAGGTTCTCGACCGGCCAGTTGCTGTAGATCCGCAAGACCTGCCGCAGCTCGCCGGAATTGAGGGCGGCGCCGAACGTCAGGTTCTCGACCGGCCAGTTGCTGTAGGGCTGGATGGCCGGGCGCAGCGAGCCGCCTGTGAGCGTGGCCCCGAACGTCACCGCCTCGAAGTCCATCGTGTAGAGCCCGGTGGACAGCACGCCCCCGGTCAGGCTGGCGCCCAAGGTCATCCGCTCGACAACCTCCACGGGATACGGTCGGCTGGTGACGGCGACCAGCGCCCCTGGCACGGCCACATCGCTGATGCGGCCAGTCACCAGGTCGAACCGCAGCGCGCGCGACATGGTCAGTCCGTGAAGATGTAGTACGCGCCATCGTGGAACGCTCCGACTGCCGTCGGCGTCACGGCCGCCTGCCAGTCCTCTTTGCTGAAGGCGCCCTGGGTCAGGACAGCGATGCCGGAGGCCGAGGCCAGGCACAGGCCGTCCGGGCTCGCGTAGACCACGCCGCCGTCCACCGTCGCGATCGAGCGGGGCGCGATGCAGGCCTGCGGCACCTCCATGATCTGCTCGGACATCTGAGCCGAGTCAGCGCCGCTGACGTAGACCGGGAAGCCTTTGGTCAGTACCACTGCCGTCTGGCCGACCACGCCGATTCCGACGATGTCGTGCTGCAGCGTTCGCTGGTACTCCACCGGCCAGGCATGCGGCCTGAACGGCACTGAGAAGCACAGCGTCTTGCCGAAGAACCCCGCCATGATCCCGTTGGGCAAGCCCACCAGGCCTTCGAGGTTCTCGGGCGGCTCGGCCCAGGTGAGGCTCTCGCATTGCTCCTGCAGCTTCTCGTCGGGCTGCCCGTCCGTATAGACGCGGTTGCCGATCGAGAAGCCCATGAACTCCCCGTTGACCATCAGCGCGTTGGGCGCATCCGCGTCCACCACCAGGGCCCAAGCGGCGCCCGTGCTGGATGTGGCTGAGCGGTACAGCCTCCAGCCGATGATGTGGCGGTCTGACGGCGCCGCCGGCGCGGTCACGGTGATCGAGTCGTTCTGGTCCACCGACAGCAAGTCGGAGGCCGGCGAGTTCGACGACTCCTCGAACCAGTCGGTCAGGTAGGTGACGATGTAGGTGCGCGTCTGCACGTCGCGCGCGATCACGGCGTTGGTGATGCTCCCGAAGATCTCGGATTCGTTCTCGGTGAGGATCACCTTGACCTTGGCGTCGAGTGCCGCGAAGTAGTCCACGATCGCCGTGCTGGCGGATTCGAGCAGGCCGATAGCCGTGTCCAGGTCTGCAGTCGGGACGCGCGCCGCCAGCGCCGCCTGCACGTCTGCTTGACGGGCGTTGACGGCCGTGACAAGCGCCAGCAACGGCGAGATGGTCGGGTCGTAGACGTCGGCGATCAGGTCCGCCAACGTCGCAGACTGAGTGGAGTCCAGCAGCGGCGTGCCAGGCGACGCCGGGTTGTCGATCGCAGCAAGTGCGGATTCCAGGGCCGACTCGACGATGGAAAAGCCGGCGCCGCGGTAGCCGATGACAGGCACCGCCCAGTGCTGTCCGCCCGAGTAGGTAACCTGTGCACCGCCCAGCACGCCGCTGCGCAGGTAGTCGTCGGCCGGGTTCGTCGCGGTGTAGATGCCGCCGGTCAACGACAGCTCGATGAGGTAGGCGGCGTCGGCGTCGGTCAGAGTCGGCAAGCCCACTGCAGCGGGGTCGCCGTGAGCAACCCAGAAGCCTGACGGCACGGCCGCCGTCGAATAGGGCAACGTGGGCGGCGTGAAGTTGGCGCTGCCGCGCGATGCGAACGTGACCCGGACCTCGTCAAAGCTGCCCTGCCAGGCGTAGTCCGCGGGCCGGCTCGGTCGGTTTGAGCGGCCCAGGATGGACAGCTCCAGCCCCTCGGGGTTGGGCGTCGTGCCGACCAGCACGCCGTCGATGTAGGCCTCCAAGTTCACACCCGTGTTCTGGACGCGCACATGCACCTTCTGTCCGGCCGGGCAGACGTAGGAGCCGTCCGCGCGCTTGGCGCGGAGCTGCGTGCTGAACGAGCCGCCCTTGTCGTTGCCGGCCAGCACAACCCAGTCGCCACCCGGCTTCAGGAAGGTGATCTCACGGAGGTTTCCGTCGCGACACTGTAGGTCGATGTACTCCAGGTCCACGTCGCTGATGACCGAGGCATCGAAGCACCATGTGGGGTCGGCCTCGTCGCGCCAGCGGCGGATCTCCGGGAACCGCAGGCCATTGGTGGACCCGCCGCCGCCCGAGAGGTCGGCATAGCCTGTGCCCGGCACGCCGAGCGGGCCCAGGTTGTCGGCGCCGAGAGCGATGCCTGATTCCTTCGTGATTGGTCGCTTCTGCGGGCTGGAGTCGGTGAACGTGCCGCCGCTCAGCGCGGTGAACTGCAGGTGCAGTTGCACCTTCGGATAGAGCGGGTCCGGCACCAGTGGCGACGACCCGACACCCGTGGGCGCGGCGTTGCCCAGCAGCGCCGGCGTGTCGGTCGCGTGCACGGCGGCGATGACGGCCGCCGTCGCCTCTTGCTGCGCGGCGTCGGCGTCTGTCTGGTCGAACTCGTCGGTGACCTGCACCACCGTGGTCGGCTTGGTGTCGGGCGCAGGCACACCGAGGCGCCGATAGCTGCTTGCCTGCCATGCCTCCGGATAGGCAGAGCGACCGGTGAGGTACACCCGCTCGCTCTCCGCGTCAGGAATCTGGCCGTTGACCCAGTGCGTGTCGGTGAGGCTGCTCAGCCACGCGCCGCTCGGCGTGCGGAAGATGCTGCGCGTGCCCAGCGGCACCGTGGCCACCGATGCTCCCAGCCCCTTGGTCGGGCGGAAGTCTCCGAAGCGCAGGTCCAGGTTCTCGGCCACCTGTGCGCCGTCGGCCGGCAGTTTTCGCGGGTCTACGGACGGCGCGATGCCGCCGAACTGGGTGATCTTGATCGAGGCCACGGCTATTCGGCCTTCGTCGCGTCGGTGCGCTCGCGCGGCATCTTGATGCCCACGGCCAGCGCGAAGGCCCGGTAGTGGTTCGAGGCCCGGACCGCGTTGACGGTCATTTCGCTGTCCTTGGAGAACGCCCGGTAAAGGACGTAGTCCACTGCCGCATTGGCGTACTTGTCCGGCGCCGAGATGTTGCCCGTCACGTCCGTGTAGTCGCTGTCCGCAGCCGGCACTGCCAATGCCGGTGGGTACTTGGAGAACTCAACGTCGACCTGCGTGCCAACCGAGGCCGGCGGGTACACCTCGAACCGCTGCGGCGACCTGGTGTCGTGCATGTAGTGCAGGATGACGGCGGACGCCGCGAGTGCACGCCAACCTGGCTCGATCGCGTCCAGTTCGGACCGTTCCGCCAGGCTGATGGGTAGCTTCGTACCGGTGGCGTTCGCGGGAATATCGATGAGCCGCGCGCACGTGTCCGGCAGCGTCTGCTTGTGTCCGGCGACCAAAGCGACCGACTCGACTGTCGCGTAAGCATCAGGCCTGAAGACCGCAAGCTCGCGCTCGAAGTCGATCAGCCACTCAACCAACTCATCAGCCGGCCAGCGAACGCCAGTCTTGTCCTTCAGGACAGTGGCCGCGCGCTTGACGATGGATTGGGCTGTGGTGGTCATTGCTTTCGTGCCGGGCCTGCCGCTGGGTGGCAGGACACCTTCGCATCGAAAGCGCGGAAATCAACCGATCAGGCCGTGCATGGCCGCCGGTCCACCTGGGGCACTTGCCCAGGGTCTTGTGGCCCGGGTCGCCGCAGTACGGACACCCGGTCATGGCCTAGGCCTTCACCATCTTGATCTTGGCCTGCTTGGCCGCACGCCGCAGGGCCTGGGTGCCGCGCTCCGCTCCGGCTGGCGTTTTGTAGCCCTCGCCGCTCGCCACGATGCGGCCGTTGCTGGCCTTCAGGCGCCAGCGCCACTCGCCGGCGGCATCAGGGTAGATCTCGAACTTGGCCATGGTTCACCTCTTCGATGGTGTCGACGAAATCGCCCCAACGGCTGGTGCCCCTGAACAGGGGCGGCGGCAGCTTCTTCTCACGGGGCGAAAGCGGCTTGAAGCTCACCACGCGGAGCGAGCCCGTCTTGCGGACCTCTGCGTAGAGGAAATGCGGGAAAGGTCCGCTGCGGCTGCGTCGGATCAGTAGGTAGCCCTCTCGGCCCTTGGCCCGGCGCCGCCGGTACAGGGCGAGACCCCAGAACAGGCAGTTGGACCGCATGGGACACCCGTGGCTCAGTCGCCAGGCTTCAGCGCGTCATAGCTGCGCTCGCAGAGGAGCCCGGCGCGGCCGCGGGCGTCAGCTTCTGCCGCAGCCTCTGCCGCAAAGTCGTCAAGCGCGCCGACCACGTAGGCGAGCCATCGGATACGACCTTCGGCTGCCGGGCAGCTGCCGGGAGTGGCGGAATCTCGCGCTCGATCACCGAGGGAGGTGGCGAGATCGGTGGCGTAGCGCTGCAGCTGGCCAGCAGACTGGCGCAGACGAGCAGCATCAGCCTCAGCGGCTTGGCGGGCGAGGTACTCAGCATCGGCGGCCTCCTGGCGTTTCTTGGCGGTAAGCGCGGCATCGCGCGCAAGGGTTTCGAGCGCTTGGCGCGCGTTGCGCTCCTGGGTCTCGCGGTACTCGCCGAACTCCCGGCGGGTCTTCTCGGTGTCGGCCTGGGCGGTGACCACCTCAGCTCGGGCGGCGGCCAGCCGCATCTGCTGGCTGCCCAGCGCGAGCAACAGCGCCAGGATCACCCAGGCCCAGGTGGGCACGGCTCCGAGCAGCTTGAGGGCGGTTCTCATAGCGGATCCGGCTTCAGGCAGAGGGCTGTCTCGGCGAGGCGCCGGTTGTGCAGGCCACGGTAGAAGGTCGGCCCGACGTTCGACCAGTTCGGCGAGCCGTCCGGTCGCGTGCTGAGGAGGCGGCAGCCCACATCGAGCTGGCCAGCGTTGATGGCCTTCACCGCCTCGCTGCCGCAGGTGGCGCCGACACCGAAGTTGTGCGCGTGGCTGCTGAGCGCGTCGTATGCGTTCTGGGTGACCCTGCCGGTCAGGCACTTGGCCAGACCCTGCTGAGTCTGTGCGACGACGTGCTCCATGGCTGCATCGCACTTCTCCTGCGGCCAGTATTCGCCGACGACCACCGGAAACGGGCTCACGGCCTCAGTGAGACCGCCACAGGCCGTGGGCAGGCCGCCGGCCAGCTTGTCGGCGTAGACGACGTGCTGCGTCTTGCCGCCATCCTCCCACTTGTGCAGGAAGCCCAGCACGGCAGCGCTGGCCAGCACGACGGCCGACCCGCCACGCGTGACGATCTTGCGGTGGCTACTCGCCGGCCTTGGTGCTGGTGTGCTCATCGGTCAACCTCAGTTGTTGGACCACGCGAGCGATCGCGGCGCCGATGCCGACGACGAAAGCGACCGCAGCGAACCTCCCGCGCCCGACGATCTCGGCAACGCTCTCCGGCGCGAGCGAGACGGCGAACTCGGCTGCAGAGAACAGCGCGCCCAGCAGCGCCAAGCGCACGGACCACAGGCGGTGCCAGACGTGGCGCGCGTCGTCGATGAGCTTCATGAGGCGCGCTCCTCGTCAGTCAATGCGCGCATGCGGGCGCGGTGCTCGACCTCCTCGCGGCGGTCCCTGCGCCACTGGAAGAAGCCCTGCAGCAGCAGGCCGGCGCCGGCGATCACCAGGCCGCCGACCATGGCTACCTGGCTGTCCGTCAGGCCTCCAAGGCCCACGCCAGCGGCGCCGATCAACGTGGTCTTGAGCGCTGCGCTGGCAGCGGCGGCGGCGTCGGCGTCGGTCTGTGAGTTCATTGGCTGTCCCTGCTGTGCGCAGTCAATGTCACACTGAACCTGCGGAAAGCAACCGCTCGCGCTATGTCGCAGCGACGGTCTTCCACTCCGCTTCGGTCAATCCGCGATCATTGAGATAGATCGCCGTCATCTCTGCGTGGGCGTGTCCCAGCAGGGTCTGGACGGTGCCGGGCGGCATGCCCTCGGCGATGTAGGTGCGGGCTGACAGGCTGCGCACTTCGTGCAGGCTCGGCCACTCGAACTGCTGGTACGCATCCGGGCCGCAGACCTCGACGATCAGCTCGCGGAACCGCGCGCTCAGGCTGGACATCTCGATGGGCCGGCCGTTGGCCTTGCGCAGCATGGTCGGCCCAGGCTTGCCGGCGGTCTTGCACAGCTCGATGACCTGGCCGAGCGTCAGGCCGGTGGCCTTCAGGCGCAGCGACAGCGGGATCGCCAGCCGCGCGCCGATCTTCTTGCGGGCCTTCTTCTGCTGTTCGACCCGCAAGTGGTCGGCCACCACGTCGTCGAACCGCATCTTCGCCAGGTCCGCCCGGCGCTGGCCGGTGTGCAGGCCCAGCAGCAGCATGAGCGGCAGCCACTGCTGGCCGCTGGTCTTCGCCTTGGTCAGCATCGCCTGCCACGTCTCCAGCGTCAGCCGCTTGCGGATGCCGGGCGCGGCCGGCTTCTTGACGTGGGCCGCAGGGTTCGTCTCGGCCGCTCCGTTGGCAATGGCCTCGACGTAGATATCCCGCAGCTCCATCAGCACGCGGCCGGCCTTGTGCGGCGAGCACTTCTTGAGGACCGTCGCTATCTCGTGCGGCTTGATCGCCCGCAGCGGCCTGGCGCCGAGCTGATTCCCCACGAAGTTGATGCACGTCCCGCGGTTCTTGAGCGTCTGCGCGCTGTAGCCACGCCCCCTGATGATGGTCCTGAATGTCGAGATCCACTCGGCCATCGACTCGCCGTCGGCTGCCGGTTGCGCGGGCTGCACCGATGGCTCTGCCGGCGCTTGTGCTGGCTCCTGCGCAGGCTGCTCGATCCTGATCGCGACCTGAGGCGGCGTCGGCTCCGGCGGTGCCGGCGGCGGCGCAGGCACAGGCCGCATTTGCGGCAGCGCTGAACCCAGCGCCTGCACCGGTTGAACACCAGCCGGGAGCGTTCGGATTGCGAACGCTATCGACTCCAGCACGCCGGCAAGGGCCTCGGCGGTCATGATGTATTGCGCTTAGTCATTCCATTATTGCACAACAGCAATTCAAGAGACGGAACCCCCGATTCGCGTAGTGCAATAATTCGGCATGAGCACTGACACCAAGCCGAAGCGAGGCCCGCCGTTCAAGGACAGGGCCGAACTCCGCGTGAGCTATACGCGGCGCTACCTGCCGGAGCACCTGGCGAAGATCAAGGCAGCGGAGTCCGCCGAGTTCGACGCGCTGCTGGACGCTTGGAAGCCGAGAACGAAGAAGCCCGCCAAGTAGGCGGGCCAGTCACCACCGGCCGGGGGCGGGATTCAGGCCTTGGCAGCCAGCGCGGCGCTGTACTTGCCCATCTGCAGCACCACCTTGTCACCGGGGTGCAGCGTCACGCTGAGCTGATCGACTTGGGCGCCCTGGCCACAGCCGCTGTGCTCGGTGAGGACGCGGATCGGGGCCGACTTCAGTGCGGACAGCTCGGCGCGCAGCGCCAGCACCTCGGCCTTAAGCAGGCCGAACTCGGACACGCGGTCGCGCCAGCCCGGGATGAAGTCGTCCAGCTCGCCAGTGCTGAAGCCGCCGCGGCAGTTCCGGCCCTCCAAGTCAATCATGGCCGGCTGGGCACCCCAGCGCTGGCAGTAAACAGCGTAGGCCTCCAGATGGATGGCCCAGGGAATGCCGCCCGGGTAGCCCTGGACGGGTGCGCGCTTCTCGGTCTGGTCGGTCATGGTGGGCTCGCGGAGGGGATGAGGAATCAGGCCGCCCGGCGAGCGGCGTAGAGTCGGCCGCTCAACTTGGGGAGACGAAGATGAAGACTGGGAAGGACAACGTGATCATCGGCAAGCTGCCGTCCGGTTCGGAGATTGGCGACCGCAACGTGGTCATTACCGCAGCTGACGAACGAGGAAACGTGGTCTTCAACACACCCGGCGCCATCGGTTACGGGGCCACGGCTGGGGCGGGATCTATAGCAATTGGCGCGTTCGCCAACGCTGGCGCCAACAGTCTTCAATTTCCCGACCAGATCAAGGCGGAGTTGCTTGGGCTCGTTGAGACAGCAATACAGCACCAGAACGCAGACGTCTATGCAGCGCTGCAGCAGATCAGCAACGAGCTGCAGAAGCCGGCTCCGCAAGCAAGCGTCATCCATCAAGCTTGGGCTGGGGTCCAGCAGCTCGCCACCATCGATGGTGCAAGCAGCCTGCTCTCCAAGGGCGCGGTAGCCCTGTTCTCCTACTTGTCGGCGTGAGAAGTTCATGGCTTAGGTCGCCGAGTTCCGGAAGATCTTGCTGAGTTCCGGGTAGAGCGCGGCGGCGCACAGCTTCATGCCGTCAGGCGTCGTGTGCGTGCCATCGGCCTGCAACATGCTGGCGGTGGACATGCCGAAGGCGCGATAGAGGCTCTGCCCGACGTACCAGCCGAAGTCAGTCACGGCGGTACCTAAGACGTGTTTGTGATACCCCGCCGAGTTGATCTTTTCACCGACGGTGCCAACGGCTGTGTAGTTCGGCGTCGTGCCGAGACCGCCGCCTGAGATAGCCGTTTCCAACAGGTCCCAATTGGCTTGGTTGGACGAGGTGTTGAAGATCGACAGGCCGTAGATCGGCTGGACGTAGTACGGCGCCTGGCCGAAGTACTGGCCCAGTTCGCGCAGGGCGACGGCGTAAATGTTCGTAGCCACACCGGCATCCGACTGGCCGTTCTGGAAATACACGAACCGCTTGGTCTTGTTGATCTGCACGGACATCAGCGAATCGAGCAGGCGCTTCGTGATGAAGTACGGATCGAAGCCGATTTCAGTGCGGCGGTTGACGTGCACGCTGCCCGCGTCCGTGATCTTGGCGCCAACGCTGATGCAGGTCCAGGTGATGCCGCCATCGACCGTCACGTCTCCGACCGTCGGCGAGGCTTGGAAGGTCGGGGGCGAACTGGCGGTGACCAGGTTGGTTTCCTTGACGATGACGCCGGGGTCGGAGAAGTACTGGACGCCGTTGACAGTCACCGGGTTCGATGAGTCGCCCCAGAAGGCAAGGTGCTTGTTGCCGGTTGTGGCTTCCCACACCGCGCCGTTGACAAAGATCAAGTCGCCGCGGGTGCCAGGATCGCCGGTGCCCAGGGATGCGCGCTTGCCGCGATACGGCGTGCTGTTGGCCCGGCCCGCCATGTAGACGAAGCCGGTCCAGTCCATGTAGAACGAGCTGCCACCGATGGCGCCGTTGTGCAGGTCCACCTTGACGCCATCGCGGGCCAGCAGCCGCGTGACCTCGGTAAACATCGAGCCAGTGCCGGCGGTTTGCAGCTTGACGGGTTCGACGAGGCCCTGCTCGGGCACCGACACGGTGTAGCGCTGCAACGTGCCGAGGGAGTCAGGCGCCAGCGTGGAGCCGGCTTCGTTGGACTGGCCCGCGATTCCCAGCACCGCCTTGACCGTAAAACTAGCCCCTGACACCGGGGACAGCTGTTTGCCGTTCGCGAACAGATTGCCGGCAGCGTCGGCGACAACCGGCCCGGCCAGCGACTCCGTTTCGGTGTGGGCCACTGCCTCCTTGTCGGCAATCAGCGCGGCCTCGACCGAGCTGGAGAACGTGCGGATGACGCCAGGCTCCAGGCCGAGCGAGCCCCTGCGGATGATGCGAATGGTCATGGTGCGTCCTAGAACCAGCGTGTAGCTGGTGGGCGTTGGCTCTTCGCCATGCCGCGCTCCACCTTGCGAGCGGTCACGGCCTTGGCGTTGATGAACTTGGCGGCGCTGATTCGCGCCACAGTGGCGTCAGTCCAGGGCTTCTCGGCCATCGATGTGAGCGACGACAGCGCGCCTTGGGCGATGTGTTGGCCGTACTGGTTGAACAGCGCGTCCGGCAGCGTCTCGGCCAGCAGCGTCGGCTTCAGCGCGGCGGTGACAACGATGGACGTGCCGTCGCGCTGAAGCGGCTGCAGCACCAGCTCGATGCGGTCGGGGGTGTAGGCAACGAGATCCGAGCGGCGGCGCGTGGTGCGCCCGTCGTCCCGCAGCACCGAGGCATGATCGACGTTGCCGTTGGCGTCCGTCACCGAGACCGCGATGATTTTCTCGATCTGGGCGTCGTCTGGCGGCACCATGCTGAATGACGTCTCGATGCCGTCTGCCACGATGGCGTTCAGATCAACCTGCCAGGCCTTCGTGTGCTCGAAGAACTCGATAGCCGCGAGCCTGGCATGTTGCTCCATCAGCGGCGCCGAACAGGTCGTCGCGTAAGGCAGGATCAGCGGGCCGAACGCGGACCAATCCATGGCTCAGTCCTCGGTGTACTGGCGGTGCGTGATGTAGCGGAGCTGCATGCGCAGCTTGTCGTCGCTCATGCCCTCGGCCTCGCTGCGGGATACGCCGCGGCGGTGGGCCAGGGCCCGCAGAGCAGCGCCGGACAGCTTGTCCGGGTTCTCGCGGTCGGCTGCCGACAACGGCGCCTCGGTGACGGCCGCGGCCTGGACGGTAGCCCGGCGAGCGGCGCCCGCAGACAGCGCAGCCTTGGCCGCTGCCACGACATCTGCCGGGGCAGCGGCCTTGGCCGTGCCGCTGGTGCGGGAGCGCGCCATGGCTTAGATCGACGCGACGTAGAGCGTCGCGCGGATCCTGGTACCGGCCGCCCAGGTGGCGCCGGTGACCTTGAAGCCCCAGCCAACAGCGTCGTCGGACAGGTTGCCCACAGCAGCCGTCGGCTCGGCCGTGACGGACTTCGCCAGGCGCTTCACAGTGGTGGCGTTCATGTCGCCGGCAGCGATGAACTCGTTGCCGCAGGTGCGGGCCGCTCCAGTGGTCACGCCGTAACTGCCGGACAGGTAGCCGAAGTCAAAGGTGGCGCTGGCGCCTGCTGCGGTGTTGTGGATGATGGCATCGACCACGCGCATGGCAGGGGTGATGCCACCCATTTCCACCACGTCGTTGACGGCCAGGCCACCAGTCGGCACAACGAACTCCGCCTGGATCGGCGTGAGGCACGACGCGCCGTCGATGGCGATGATGGGCATGCGGGATGCCACTTGCTTGGATTGGAACAGGGCCATGATGTGCTCCTATGTGGGTGTCGATGCTTCGCTGCTGCGAGCAGGAGGCCCGACCGAAGCCGGGCCGCCCTGGTCTTAGACGGCGGCGGTGAAAGCGTGGTCGACGGAGATCAGCCCGTAGTCCATGCCGTTGAACGCGGTCTTGTCGGCGCCGAAGATCATTTCGAAGAACAGGATCGCGTCGTGCTTGCGGTCGGCCGTGTCCTCGTCCAGCGCGACGGTCATGCCGTCGGCCATGCCCTTCGTGCCGTGGGCGATGAAGCCGGCATTCGCGCCCATGAACAGCGCGCGAGCGGCGGGAATATTGCCCCCGGCGCCGTAGTCGCTGAACTTGACGCACGTCTCCATCTCGTCGACCAGCACGCCGTTGAACATGCCGGCGCCACCCTTGAAGATTTCGCTCTCCTTGCCGATGGCCGTGGTGAGCGCCTTCTGTGCTTCGAACCAGCCCTGGGCGCCAGCGTCGTCGCGGATGTCCTGGATGCCTTCGGGGCACACGGCCAGCACGTTGACCTTCTTGCCGCCCATGCTGATGGGCGTCATCTTGACGGCCCTGTCCGGCTGGCCGCCCAGCATCTTCTTGGACTTGGTCCGCAGCTTGTTGATCGTGGTGAGGGCGAGCTTGTCGCCGGCCACCAGCGTGCCCTTGGCCTTGTCGCCGGCCGTGCCGACGTAGAGGTGGGCCGGGTCCGGCGCGCGCAGGGCGTTGGGGTAGCCGGTGTACTCGGCATCCAGGTGCTGGATCTCGGAGCCGGTACCGCGCGCGCCGCTCAGCGCGCAGGCGATGGTCTCTTCGTACAGCTCCTTGATGTAGTCGGTCAGCTTCTCGCGGCCCTGCTTGCGCAGGTTGAAGCCGACGCGCGACTGCTCGATGCGAGCGCCGATGTTCACGCCGTGGCGGAACTCGTTGATGCGCATGGTGTGCGCAGCATGCTGCAGCTTGAACTCGCGGCCTTCCAGTTTCTGGCCTTCGATGACCGGCGCGCCACGCAGCTTGGCCACCAGCGCGGTGACGATCTCGTCGGTCGCGCCCTTCTCGGTGTCGGTCTTCTTGATGATGGCCGAGTAGGAGCCCTCTTCGCCCACCAGGCGGGAGAAGTACTGCTCCTTGGCGCTGTCCTGGGCCACGGTGGCAGCCCAGGCCTTGCGCTTGTTGGGATCGGTCGGGAGGATGGTCGTGCGTGCCATGGTTGCTCCTTGAAAGGCACCATGACTCACATCCTGCGAGTCGATTGAAGCCAGGCTCAAGACCTGGCACCGAATTCGACGGGCCTACCCCGCCTTGCGTGCGGGCCGGTGAACCTTGACGTTCTTGGCGGCCTTAACGCCCAGACGGACGCGCTGCCCGTCTTTCGCGTTGATGGTCACGGAGATTTCCCCGAAGTCAACCGATTCGAGGCGGATTGTTTCTCCCACCTTCACGTCGATGATGTTGAAGCCCGTTGTCGCCCCGGTCGGTTGCGTGCTCATGGTCTGCTTAGTCGTTCAACAGTTCGGCCTTCTGCGCCGGGCTCAGCTTGGCGTAGGCGGCTTCGTACTCCTGGCCGTTCAGCGTGGCGAGCTGTTCCTTCCAGCCGCCGCCGGAGTTCGCCATCTCGGCCGCGGGCACATTGCGTAAGGTCATCGGGCCCTTGCCGTTCTCGCGTGGCTTTGCAGGTTCGGCAGCCGGGGTCGCCGCTGGTTCGGCCTTCTTGATGCCGCGGATGGCCAGCACCGCCTTGTGGGCTTCGGCAGCCAGCTCGGCAAAAGTGCGCGTCTCGCCGTCGTCGGCCAGCATCCGCATGGCCGTGTCGAACTGCTTGGCGGCTTTGGCGTCAGTTTTGTAGTCGATCTCGCCAGCCTTCTTGGAAGCCGCAATGATCCTGTCAAGCGCCGCTTCGTACTCCTGCGCCTCAGACTGCACGTTGGCCTCGTGGAGCGTGCGCTGCACCGTGATGGCGTCGAGCTTGTCGGCCACCTCGGACTCGATGCGGCTGTATTCCTCGGGCTCGATCACGCCGTCCATCAAGTCCTTCAGGGCCTTGGCCTTGATGCCGATCTGCTCGTCGCGCAGGGCTTTGAACTCGGCAGGGTCGCCGGCCTTGTAGCGCTGCGCAGCGGGCGCGGGAGCCGCCTCGGGCTCGTCAGCGGCAGCGACAGCCTCCAGGGCCTCGGCGGTCAGGTCGGCATCACCCTCGTCGTCGGTCTCTTCGTCCGTCTTGGCGGTCGCAGTCTCGCCATCCGTGGAGCCGGGCTCCACTTTGGGCGGCTCGCCATCGCCCTCTTCGTTGGCGCTGGCATCGATCTCTTCGGCCTCAGCCTGGTCGCCGCCTTCGTCGTCGCCATCGTCGCCGAACGGGTCTTTGCCGGCGGCGATCAGCGCGGCCGTGGCGGCCAGGGTGTCGGCTTCGGCCTGGGTAGTGCCGGGGAGGTTGGTCTTCATGGTGGGTTCCTGCTCGTGTTGGGCGGAAAGTGGAGCCGGGCTCCACCCTCCGGGTTGCGAAGCTCTACTTCGTCACCGTCTCGCCGGTGATGGCCTTCATCTCGGCCAGCTTCTCCTCGGCGCACTTCTTGGCCGCAGTCAGGCGCTTGGGGTCCTTCCTGATCTCGACGGCTTGGGCCAGCGTGCGCATGTCGTTCTCGGCGCGCCACTTGGCCTCGTCGAACTCGCTGATGCCAGCGCTGGATGATTTCTTGGACATGGTGGCGCTCCTTGGGTCGGGTCTGTCAGGTGCCGGTGGCTTGGGCCGCGGCCTGTTTCGTCTGGTACGGCATCCACGCGGCGTAGCTCTCGCCCTCCTCGGGGATGTCGTCGCCGTCCTGCACCAGCGTGACGTTCTGGACGGCCAACTTCGCGCCGCTCGGGCCGGTGACTTCCAGGTTCACGTTGCGGTCGCCCCAGACGTAGATGACGCCCGCGTCGCACGGCTGCTGCGCGTCGAACACGCCCAGCGCGGCCTGGTGCTCGTCGTTGGGATAGAAGTGGACACGGCGGCCCACGGTCGGCGTGATGATGGTCGGTGCCGGCGCGCTCTCGATTGCGCTGTCGGCTTCGTTGGTGGTGGTGTCGGTGTCGCTCACGGTCAATCTCCGGGTTGAATCACGCCATCAGGCGCGACGGTTTCAATGCCTGCGGCTTCGCCCTCGCCCATCAGGGGCGCAGCGGTGCTGCCATCGGCGGGGGGTTGCGGCCCCAAGCTGGGGTCCACGGGAACTTGTTCGACAGGTGCTGCCGGCTGGGTCTCGGGCACCACATCGGGCGGGATGACCTCGCCCGTGGCGCCAGCGTCTTTGAAGCCAGCGCTGCGCAGCAACTCGTCGGCCATGGGTACGGCGCCAGGCATCTGGGCCAGCGTCTGGGCAGCCTGGGCGCTGATGTAGAGCGATTCCAGGCGGGACTTCATGGCGTCGGCCACCAGCTTCTCGCCCTTGGCGACGGCCTCCTGAATGTCGGCCTGGATCTTCGCCATGGTCGCCTCGTACTGCGCCTTTGCCTGTTCTGCCATCTGCTCCTGTGCCAGTTGCTGATCGGGCGTCAGCTTGCCGTCCGGGTCTTGCTGACCGTTCACGGCGCGGATGCGATCCATCAGCGCCTTCTTGCGCGGCAGATTCGGGTGCATGTCGAACACCAGGTCCAGCAGGTTCACCACGACCTGCGGAGCAGCCGCGGCGAGCTGCGTCAGCACCTCCATGAGCGACGCGAACGCGCTCTCGGCGTAGCTCTGCTTCCAGGCCTGCTCGCCCACCGTGAAGTGCGCGCGCCTGGCCGTGATGTCGTTCAGGTACGTGCCGTCCGCCTGTGGCTGGTTGATGCGCGTGCGCTCCACCTTCCGGCCCTCGCCGGCCACGCGGATCGTCATCGGCGCCTTGACGAACTGCTCGGCCATGCTCAGCGTCAGCTCGCCCTCGATCTGGCGGGCCAGCAGCAGGTTGTCGAACAACTCGGCCGTCAGCAGGCCGCCCTGCTCTGCCTTTGCAATCACCGCTTTGCCGCTGACGACGTTGGATTGCTCGCCGCGGTTGTCGGCCGTGACCCCCGATGCACTGCGCATCTGGGTCTTGTCGCGCTCGGCCAGCACCAACTGCTGAGTGGCCGCGCCGCCGGTGGGGCGCTCGCGGACCCGGTTGCCATTGAGCGCGCCGCTCTTGAACACCATGATGCCGTCAGGGGCGTTCAACTCCTCGCGCAGTTCCTCCATGTCCATGGCCTCGCTGAGGGCGTCTTCCTCGACCATGAACTGGTTGCTGGCCGCCTCCATGATGGCTTTCGACATCCGATGGTTCAGCGCCTCCTGCGGGCCCAGCATCGGCAGGATGGGGCTGTACGGCAGGCCTGTGCGGCGGTTGATGTACGCCCACAGCGGGATGAACGGGAACTGGTCGTGGTTGAACGGGCTCCACGACTCGATCAGCGTGTCGTGCTCGGTCATGATCGACACGCGCATCTTGAACGTCACCGGGTCGCCCAGGCCGTCGTCGCTGGTCGGGCGCCGCTGGGGCTCGCGGGACCAGCACTCCAGCAGCATGACGCGCTTGCGCGGGTTGAACAGGCCGACCGGCTTGGGCGTGATGAAGTCGATCTCGTCGGAGTTCGCGCCGAACGCGTCAAGGCCGCTGATGAGGCCCGAGCCCGACATCCATGATGTGAAGACGCTTAGCTCGTCACCCTCTTGGACGCAGCGCTCCAGTTCCTCCCGCTTGTCCGGGAAGATGGCCAGCGCCACATCGAAGTCGACGATCTTGATGCGGAACAGGTAGCGCGCGTTGCTCAGGTCGCGGCGGCGGTCATTGCTGTCCCACAGGATGTTCCGCCAGCTCTCGGCGCCAACGAAGATCGGCACGCCGGTGCGGTCGCCGCGTAGGCCCACCTCCAGCCAGCCCACGCCGGCCTTGAACATGTCCTCGGCGGCATAGCTGCGCTCGAACCCCGCGCGGTTCGTGTCGTCGAGGTACTTCAGCAGCTTGGTCTTGTTGGTGGCGTCGTCCTCGGCCTCCTGGCCGTCCTCTTCGGCCACGACATAGAAGTCGACACGGCTGCGGCGCTCGGTGCCGATCATCCAGTCGATGGCCGGCTTGATCTCGTTGTAGACCACGGGGTTCTGCCCGCGGGCTTCCACGTCGGCAGCGTCCTCGCGGGACCATTGCTCGCTGTCGTAGGCGTTCTCGCACTTCGCCATGCGGGCGCGGTTCGGCCCCTGCTTTGCAGCCTCGGCCACGAACCATGCCTTGCGCTGCTCGTGGCGCTCCTTGGCCGACATGACCACCTCGCGCGGCTGGGCCGCATGGCGGGCAGCGGCGGCCGTCTTGGTGGGCTTGGCCTTCGGGCGGCTGATTCGTTCGGCGACGGCACTCATACGCTGGCCTCCGCGAGGGTCTTGCCGCTGCTCTTGTTCGTGGCCACCACGTCCCACATGGCCTGGCCGCGCATCGCCTGCCGCACGGTCTGCGGCGCGACGGGCATGCCGACCAGATCAGGGGCGAACCGGCACACCGTGTCGATGAGCGCAGACAGGGCGTGCTTGTCGTTGCTGTCCTTGCCCAGCAGCGGCAGTGCCTTGCCGCACTCGCGCACGCAGTGCTCGCTCACGGAGCCCGTGCACTTGTCGTTGCGGTTGAAGCCGACGAACTCCGTGATGGCGCGCTCGCTGATGACCCACATGCCCTCGCTCGTGGTGCCACCCGTGAACACGTTGGAAACGGGCCAGATGACCATGCACTTGCGCGTGTGGCGGTGGTTGCCTACCCATTCAAGGCTCACGACGAAGCCGCGGTACTCGAACGTCTTCCATGCGTGCTTGCCGCCGGCTGACCACATGGGCAGTCCGTCAGGGGTTCGGATGGGACTCAGTTGCATGGTGCTTTCTCCTGGCTCAACGCCATGACTTCTTGCGTGCTTTGTGCTTCTTGGCCTGCGCGACGACATCGCCCGTGTCGCGGTAGCCCTGCGCGTACTGCATCCAGGCGTCAGCGCCGTGGCTGGCCCAGTTGGGCATCGGCGTGCGGCTCCAGATGCCCTGCTTCTCGTTCCACTCGTACTGATAGCCGTCCAGACACTTGATGCCTTCGGCGCACTCCACGCGGTCGAACCAGTTGTCGACCGGTAGGGCCGCGCGCATCAGGTCGATGCCCGTGCTCTTCAGCGCGATGCGCGGCACCACGAACTCGTTGCGCATGCCGGCCTCGACCAAGATGCGGCGCTTGGTGGTCACGCTCTCGCCCAGGATCTCGGTGTCGGCGTCGTGCGGCAGGTAGTGAGTGCCCCACTGGAATTCGCCGTGCTCGCGGCGCCATTCCTCGATGTGCCGCCACCACCAACCCAGGCCCTTGCCGAAGTCGTCGAAATACTTGACCCAGCGGTTCTGCAGGCCAATGCGCTGATGCAGCCAGATCGGGTTGCGCCGGCCCAGGCCGAAGTCCCAGAAGGTGTTGACCGGATAGGCCGGGTCCAGCGGCACCGTGGTGATGCGGCCGGCTTCCCGCACAGACGTCATCTCGTCGCCGAACACCGCGCCCTCGATGGCCTGCTCGAAGGCCTCTTCGATGGTGCTCGGGTACTCGCGCTTCATCAGGCGCTTCTGCGTCTCCTGCTTCTTCACGTACCAGGCGCGCTGGGCCGCGTCGATGGTGAAGTCAGCGCCGTAGGTGCCCTTCTCGCGCCAGAAGGCCTGCACCTTGTCGAAGTACCTGTGCTGCTCGGCGCTGACGATCACGTCGGCTGGGTCAAGCCGGTACTCGCGGCTGTTGAACCACGGGTAGAAATGCAGGCGCCAGTCCAGCGGCGTTTCAGGTGCGCCCTCGGCCTGGCGGCGCATCGCTGCCATCACCAGGTCGTAGAACGGACCAGCGGCGCCCTCGGCCGTGCTCTCGACGACGATGCATCCATCCGTGGGCACAGCCTCGAACGCGCCGCTGATGATCTCTTCTGCGCGCTCGGGATAGCGCCGGCAGATCTTGCCGAACTCGGACACGTGGAGCAGGTTCAGCGTGTCGCCGCGGGCGCTGACGCCGACATAGATGCTGCTGCCATGCTCGAACTCCATGGCGCTGCGCGAAGCCATGGTCTTGATCGGCAGCGACTCGCGAAGTGCGTCCGGTATGCGTTGCTGAGCGAACTCGATCTTCTTGAAGAGCTTGCCGGCGTTGGGTAGCGTCTCGGCGATGGTCGCGCCGACGTGGTGAGTGTTGAACAGGCCTTGGTCGAGCTGCAGGAGCTGGATCAGCGTGGAGAAGCCCTTCTGCCGCGCCTTCAGGATCAGGTTGCGCGTCCAGATGTTGCGGATGAAGTCGAGCTGCTCGTCGTTGGGCTCGAACCGAACGGCCTTGCCGTCCTTGTTGACGATCCAGTACAGGTTGCACAGCCGCCATTCAAGGCTTCGCCAGTGCTCGCCCAGCAGCTCGTCGAGCGTCTGCGGCTGCTGCTCTGCGACGGCCGCGGACATCAGTGCTTCACCTTGTCGGCCACGGGCTGCCTGCGCGCAATCGGCAACCGGCCAGCGCCTTGGTCGTGGATCTGGCCGATGAACTGGGCCAGCGCTTCGCTCAGCTCAGGCCGCTTCTGCTCGTTGTCCTTCTCGTAGGCGCCCAGGATCTTGCCGATGTTCACCAGCGCGGCCATCTTGTCGTGCTGCAGGATCGTCACGCCCTGGGCCGTGAGCTTCACGCCAGCGAAAAGCGCGCGAGCCTCGGGCGACAGCTTCCGGGTGTCAGCAAACCACGGGACCGAGTTGCCCTCGCCCATGCACTCAGGGCATTCAGGGTCAGGGTCAACCCACCGGCCCTTGCGGTCGGGGTTCACACCCCAGCAGCTCGAACAGGCCACGCATCGCATCTGCGTCAACTCGTTGGGGTCAGCGCGCACGATGGCCAGGAACTCGGCCAGCAGCTGGTCCCGCGTCATCTCGTGTTGTTGAGCCAGGCGATGGCGTTCAGCGGCAAGGCGGGCAGCGACCCTAGGGCGCCTTATGAGCTGGCTCGCCGACACAGCCGCTGCATCAGGGCTGCAACCTGGGTGCGTGAAGATCCACGCCGCTGTGCCGTTCTGACCGTTGCGCAGGTATTCCGTGAGGAACGCTTCCTCCATCGGCGTCGTCGCGGGGATTGGCTGACTGGGGTCTGCTGCTGCCGCGCGCGACAGAAGGTGCTCACTGAACTTGGCGTGCGGCTGGGCTTGCTGGGGGGCGGGGGCCGGGGTCGACGTGATGGAGCGTGGCTTCGCCTTCTTCGCTGGAGTGGAGCCGGGCTCCACTGGCTCGGCTGCGAGGCGTGCCAGTTCGGCCCTCACGCCTGGGTCTTTCAGGAGGCGGCTGCCTGCCTGCTGCGCGGTCTTGGCGCTGTAGCCCGCCTTGATCGCGGCCTTCGTGGCGTTCGGCTCGTGGTGGTAGGCCAGTGCGAACGCCTGCTTCTTGATCGACAGGCCGCCCCCTTCGCCGGGGCTGCCGGCGTTGTTGTCGGGGGTGTTGTTGCCGTCGCTCATGTTGTTGTGGGTGTTGTGGTTCGGGTGTTGTGGCTGTTGTGGGTGTCACCTTCCCATGCGTTCTCTGGAAATCAACCGATGGAACGGCCGGGCATGAAAAAGCCCGCTCAAGGCGGGCTGTGTGGGGTGTGGGGTGCTCAGGCGGAAGGTTCGCGTCACACGCTGGTGCACATGCGCCAACTGGGCAGGATGGTCGGGCGGCGCCGGGCGTCCTGTTTGCGGGCGTAGGTGGCCGACGGGACCAGATGCTGTCGCTCCGTGGCCGTGCTGATCGGTCGCTTGGGTGTCGCGCTGGGCAGCCGGTTGGCGGCGCTGACCACGATGCGGGTGAGCGCATCGAAGGCGTGGACGACGCCGGATGCCGCGAAGGTGACGGCCAGCGAGATGCAGGTGGCCACGGCGGAAGCACAGGCGGCCAGCGCGAAGACGATGATGGAGCCGAAGCGTTTGAAGCTGGAGAACATGAGGCAGGTTCCTTGACTTGATGCCGTGGCTGCGGCGGGGCCCCTTGCCATGGCGGGGAAGCCTCAGGTTCCCACCGGATCGCTCGAAGTCAACCGCTTCGGAACCGGTACCGGCTTCTCTCTCGCTTCCATTGCGCGACGCTCGACGCCGGATCTCCGCCCTTGGCGATGTTGTTGGGCCAGGTGGGCGGGTCGGGCTTCATGAACTCCTCTGGGCTGACGTGCTTAATGGTGAAGCGTTCCATGCGCCCCAGCTCGCACTTCATGATCGCAATGCCGCGCGCGTGAAGGGCGGCCATCATCTTGTCCGCCTCAGCGTCTAACTCGGCCTGATCGAACACCGCGTGGACCACCATCACTGTAAGGCCGTCTACGCCCAGGTCCACCCCGTAATGCACGGGTCCGAACTGCCCACGGTCATCCTCGTTCTCGTTCATAGAGTCCTCAGATCTCGATCAGGTCGATGTTGTGGATGCTCTTCAGCAGGTGCTTCTTGAGCCGGTACGCCGTGGTCTGCATGCCCTTGGCGTCTGCCACCACGCGCCTGCCTGATGGCACCTCGATGTAGGTGAAGTCGGCGACGTACTTCACAGCCGGCCGTGCGCGGTCCTCGCCTTCGATCTTGACCCGTGGGGCCAGTTCGAACGGCACCTCGCGCTTCAGCTCCGTGATGCGGCCGGCTCGCTGCAACATCAGCAGCTCTTGGTGGCGGTCACGCTCGCGCTGGCTGCGGTACTTCTCGTCGCCCACCTGGCAGGGCTTGTTGCGGTACTTCATCGGTCACGCCTCGCCAGGAACTTCGCCTTCATGGCGCCGTGGATGCGCCTGGCAGCGTCCATGCCGTGGCGTTCGATGTAGAAGGCCTTCACCCGCTCGATGCGCTCGCGGCACAGGTGCAGCGGCAGTTCGTTCATCATCTTCTCCTCGAATGCGACCAACTCGCGCAGTTGCTCGCTCGTCTTGCCCGCCGTCGGCGTCGTCGGGGCTCGCGTCGCCGTTGCGCTCAAAACGGCATCCCCGGCTGAGCGAACGGTGAGTCAGCCCTTGGCATTCCGTAGTTCTCGTGCAGCTCGCGCTGGATCGCCATATCGGCTTCGTCGGGGTACATCTCGAAGCGATGCAACCGCTCGACGCGGCGGGGTCTGCACTGCTGGCCGTTCAAGATGGCCGCCTCTCGCTCCGCGATGGCCTGCGACGGGCAATCGAGCACGCCCAGGGGCTGGCAACCGGGCAAGCACCGGGCCACATGCCAGCGGAAGACCACACGCACAGCGACATAGAGGTCAGCCATGGGCATCCTCCGGCCACGCCGGCAGGCTAGCTGGCCACAGGCCCAAGCGGCGGATCTCGGCGCGTGTGGCGGCGCCCGCTTCCTTCTCGAAGGCGCGACGCCCTTCCTTGCCCAGCTTGCCCGTGCTGCCGACGAAGTAGTGGCAGCCGGCGTTGCCCATGAAGTCCGGGCCGCAGCCCGGCCAGCCCAGCCGGCAATCGGACTTCAGGCCCTTCCCCTTGCCGCCCTCCCCGCCTGGTGCGTCGCTATGGCAGAACTGGGTGATGCCCGATACACCGCACCTGTAGCACGGCAGCTTGCGCACCGCGGCCATGTACCCCTGGTGCTGCAGGTTCTCCTGCTTGGGGATGCTCACGACGGCCTGCGCCGGGCCAGCGACGGCTACGGCTGCTTGTCGAGGCCTGGGGGTATAGCCCTCGATCTGCTTCACCGGGCGCCGGGGTGGGAGCTTGGACTTGAAGCCACTGCGCTTCATGCGGCCACCTTCTTGCGTGAGTCCCACTGCCAGGTCCAGACCTTGGTGCCCGGTTCGATGGCGTCGCTGGGCTTCAGCACCAGCGCACGCAGAGACTTCCCGGTCACGCCGACGACCTGATAGCGCTTGCCCGATGCCATCATCAGCACGTCGCCGAACTCGGGCACCTCGCCGAAGCTGACGCGCAGCTTGACCACCCGGCCCGGCTGCGCACCGCGAAGGGTGATGGGCGTTGGATTCATGCGTCCCACCAGTCCGCCTTGCGCAGCCGCTTCGTCATGCCGTGCTCGAACATGAGATGGGTGCCGTAGTCGTGGCAGACCAGCCATTCGGTGTCGGGCTTGCCGTGGCGGCCCTCGGCCTTGGCCATTCCGTAGTTCGTGCGTTTGAAGTCGCACAGGAAGGCTGGCATGCGGTCCAGAAACTCGGACGGCGCCGGCGGGCGCGTGCGCTCCATCACCAGGACCGAGCCGTTCGGGCTGATCCAGCGGCAGGCGGCAAACCAGCGGCTTGCCGGCGTGTCGCGCACGCGCTGCCAGGTCTCCCACTCGACGACGTTCTGGAAGCGGCCGGAGTCTTCCTCCACCTTGACGACGCAGTCGGGCAGCAGCTTGCAGGCGTAGACAGTGCGGCTCATGCCGTAGCCGAGGCGGTCGCCACACATGAGGTCGAACGCCTCACGATGCATTGCGGGGTTGTTGCTCATCGATCGAAGCTCAGAACTCGCTCAACGTGGGCGCGCAGATCGGCCTCGGTGAGCTTGGTGTGGTTGAGGATCTTGGAGAGGACGGCGTTGATCGTGGCGCTGTAAAACGCCTCGAACTGCTCGTCGTTCATCCGGGCCCAGCTGAGGCTCTCGGCCTCGACGCGCAGTTCGCCCTTCAGATTCCAGACCGGGTGGAAGCGGCCGGCCAGGATGGTCAGTTCCTTGCGGAAGCGCTCGAAGTTCCGCTGCACCTCCTGGCCGCGGTACTGCTGCTCGGGCATGGTCTCGGACCAGATATCGAAGGCGTACTTCGCCAGCGCCCACCACTTGCGACGGAACTTGGCGTTCGTCTCCTGGGTGACGGTCACGCGAACCGAGGCGCCGGCCTTGAGCTTGGTCAGCTTGGCGGCTTCCTCGTCGCTCTCCGGGGCGAATCCCCCCGGCACTCGGCGGCACAGGACTTCCATCACTGCACCGTCGCGGCTGCGTCGATCTCAGCCCAGGTGGCGGCGCGCTGCGCGAGCACCTGCGCATGGATGGACGCGGCCAGCGAGTCAGCCATGTGCCGCGGTGCTGCGGCCATCATCACGCCCAGGGCGTCGGCCAGGGCTGTCACCAGCGAGGCCTCCTCCAGTCCGGCGTCCAGCAGCCCGCGGACCGCGGCCGAAAGGGCAGCCGTCGCGATGTTCGCTTCGGCGTCCAGTTCTTCGTTCGTCTTCATGTCCATGTCTGCATACCTCTCTGTAGGAACAACATCAGCGCTACGAAACATCACGTTTTGACCCTGAGCGGGCAGACCCAGCCTTTCCTAGCGGGGCCTTCACATGACCCCTCACGGTTCATGACCCGGTAGCCTTTCGACGCTGGGGCGCTGCCTTCGCCACCCACTTGCCCGTTCCTCCGCGTCTGCTCCCCCGGTCGGGTGTCGTGTCCTGTGCGCCGGGGCAAGTAGCCTCCACACAGGGCATCGAGGCCGAGCTACGGCGGTACGGCTTCAGTCGCCACAACAGCCTCGGCCGCCCTCGCCCGCATCACCAGCGCGCACACGGCCATCAGCCCCTCGGCCACGTGCAGGTCGTTCGCGTCCTGCCCAACGGTGTCGGGCATAGCCCAGCCCAGGCCGGTAGCGATGGCCGCACGCTGGCCGGCCTCGCCGGGGTTCTGGCGCGCCTTCTCCGGGTCTTGCTGTGCGGGGTCGTGGTCTGCAATGACGTAGCGCCGTCCAGTGGTGCGCTTGGCCACCTCGATGAGGTTGTGCGCGCTGAAGCAAACCAACACAGCGGCGTTCAGCTTCATCTGGCGGATGGCCGCCTCGATGGACAAGCCAGTCGCGTAGCCCTCGCACAGCACCTGCTCCTGCGCGCGCCCCGGGCCGATGCGCAGGCAGGCGCCACGCGAGCGCATGCCGTACAGGTACTTCTTCTCCCAGCGCAGCTCTTCGGGCAGCCACTTCACGACCTGGGCGCCGATCAGCTCATTGGTGCGCACGTCCCGCATGGGGATGAACAGTTCGCCGTCAGGCAGCACCAGCCCCAAGGCCTTCTTGAAGCCCTTGCGGTAGAGGTAGCCATGCTCCTTGGGCTTGGCGAGCGTCAAAAGCCGTGCAGCCCACTCGGCGGCCTTCCGGTGCAGCTCGGCCTGCTCATCGCGCACGGCCTGCTTCTTGGCGTTGCGCTTGAGCTGCTCGGCTTCGGTCAGCGGCCTGGCATTGGGGTCGTTGAACGCGACCGCCCTGCCCTCGCCGTCCCACGCCCACACCCACCCGCCGCGGCCGTCGAACAGATAAGCCCCGTTGCGGGAGCGCGGGTGTGCGGCCGTGGGGCACCGATGGATGCGGCCATCTTCGATCGGGTCGCGGATCAGAACGCCGTGAAGCTCGGCGAAGTCTTGAAACCTCACTGCGCGGCCCTCCATCCGAATCCATAGGCGGTGGCGCCGGACTTCACAGCTCGGCAGATAGCCGATGCGGTCGACCTCCCAAGGTGGCGCATGGCATCGGACGCCGACGCAAACGTCCGCTCCTCTCCCGTGACGAGGTCAGTCCTGATGACCGGCTTAGACAGCAGCGAGCGCAGCCGCTCTCCTTGCTTCCGGCTGTTGGCCTGATGCACAGCGCTAGCCCTGGATGCAGCGGCGCTTGCGGCCCTGGCCTCGGGCGTCTGCAACTTCGCCATCTGCGCCTTGGCATGGGCAATGAACAGCGGGCTCCTGCGCCGGCCATCCGCAGCCTTCTGCTGCATCTCTTGCGTCGACACAGGGAAGGCGCTGCTGCTGACGTTGTAGCAACAGGTACGGCCCCAGCAAATATCGAGCAACCGCTGCTCAACCTGGGCAGCCTCTTCGGCTGAAGCGCACCTGACCAAGAGCGAGAAGGAAAACGCCTGCTCGCCATATTTGTCGAATGCTCGCTGCAGCGAAATGCTGTGGTGGTTGCCCCGCCTCAGGTGATTCAGGTGGGTCCAAGCACGTCGCCCCACACGCACCGAGGAGCCGACGTAGAAGTGCCCGTTGGTCGCGTTCGTGATGACATAGACGCCCACGGTTCGGTCCTGCGGCTTTGCCGAGTCAGCGAGCGACCGCAGCTTGCCGGAGTCGTCCAGCTTGCTGGCGTCGATCTCGACGCCATGCGATCGGGCGAAGGCGATGAAAGCCTGGCTCATCAGACCGTCCCGAGCACCCACGCCAAAAGCTGACGCTCGGCGCTGCCGACCTCGGCCTCGTCGTGACGGGCCTGCACCTCCACGCGGCTGCGCATCTTGGGCGGAGCGTTCGGCGCGATGACCTCGCGCTGGGCCTTCGCCCGAGCGTGGCCGGTGGTCTTGGCTCCAACGGCCTTCAGCTCGGTCACCTTCTCGCGCTGGGTGGCGGGCGGCAGCTTGGCCAGCGCCTTCGCGTGGGCCATCGTGATGTCGCCGGCCTCGACGGCCTGGCGCACGACGGCCGGCGCATCCAGCAGCGCCAGCGTGTTCTTCACCGTCGCCTCGCTGCAGCCGAAGATGATGGCGATGGCGTCATGGCCGCGTCCGCGGTCGATGAAGCGCTGCATCTTGCGCGCCCGGTTCAGCGGTGTGTCGTTCTCGCGCAGCTCGTTCTCGGCCACCATCACGCCAGCCAGACCGTCGCTGTCGGCGCGTCGCACGACAGCGGGCACCTGCAGCGGCTCCTCGCCACGCGCCCGCAGCCGGCGGTTGGCCTCGCGGCAGTTGATGATGCGCCCGCGGCCGGCGGCGACCAGCACGGAGCCAGTCTCGGCGTCTTTGGTGATGACGACCGGCTGGAAGACACCGAGCGCCATGATGTTCAGCACCATCGCCTCGCTGAAGGGGCGCAGCGCGCGCTCGTCATACAGCGGGTGGGTGGGGTCGGTGACCAGCGTCAGCTTGTCCGGGTCGAAGAAGAGCAAGTTGCTCTTGCCCTCGGCGCCGTACACGGCAATGGAATTTTTCGCCATCTAGGTTCTCGTCAGTGGTGGATGGCCGGCTTGCGAACGCGCAGCCGGATCAGGACTTCTTTGCCGCCGCGGTTCAGCACCCGGTAGGCCGACGCGTGGATACCGGCTTCCTTCAGCCTGCGTGCGCACTCGCGCGCGGCCTGCTCCAACTCGAAGTTGCTGCTGGCGTCGCTCGTCACCACGCGGAAGCCGATGAGTTGGTCGCGGCTCATGCGGGCACCGCCTGGCGGGCGTCCTTGCAGGTCTTGCACACCATCCCGCGCAGGCCGCGCAGGCCGCGCAGCGGGCCCTTCAGCACCTTCGTCTGACTGCGGACCGGCGACGGTTTCATGCATTCGTCGCAGCGGCCGACCAGGGCCAGGCCCTCGCCGCGCGCTGCAGTGGAGACCATGGGCTCGAACCGCCCACCGTGTGCGTCGTCGCGCGCGCTCATGCGGCTTGCGCCTGGGCGGCGCGGTAGGCGATCTGCTTCTCGCGGATCTTGTTGAGCACCGGCTTGGAGATGGGCACGTTGTGCGTGCGCTCGTAGCTGAAGCCGTCCGGCCACTTGCCGACGATGTGCTTGAACAGGTGCGCCGCCCGGCCCTTGGCTGTCTCGGGGTTGCCGTGGCCGCGTGCGTAACTCACGACCTGGGCGTACAGGTGCGCGTGGTTGTCGGCCGCCTTCTGCTTGCCGATCATGACCTCGCGCATGTGTCCAGGTATCGCCTCGATTGCCGCCGCCTGCACAACCTCGAAACCGCACGACACGCAGCGCTTTCCCATCGGCTTGAAGCCGCACGCCGGGCAGGCCTTCGGCTCGTGGTCCTTGTCGTCCTTGCGGATGGCCTTGTCCAGCTTCTCGCCGGCATCCAGGGCGTTCAGGCCGTTGAAGAAGATGTCGCTGTAGTCGTCAGCGAAGCGGATGATGTTGCCGCTGTGGTCCAGCAGCAGGCAGTCCGTCTTACCCGTGGCCGGGCTGGAGCGCAGTCCGCGGCCCCACATCTGGATGGCCGTGCTCAGGCTCTTGCGTAGCGGCCGACAGTCCACCACGCAAGACACGTCCGGCACGTCGAAGCCCTTGGCCAGCGCTTCCACGCTGATGAGAACCCGCAGCGGAGTGTCTGGCTTGCGGTACTCGGCCAGGATGCTCTTGCGCTCTTCCTCGGTCGTCTCCGACGTAAAGAGCTGGGCCATCACGCCGGCCTCGTTGAAGCTCTTGCAGAGCTCGGCGCAGTGCGCGATGGTTGAGCCAAAGACGATGGTCTTGCGGTTCTCGCCGTGCTGCAGCCACTCGGCCACCACGTCGCCGACGATCTCCATGCCGCGCTCGCCGGCAGCGGCATCCGTCCACTCGCCGCCTGAGGTCGCCGCGCCCTCCATGTTGATGGGCACGCAGGACTTGACCCGCATTGGCACCAGAACGCCCGACTCGGTCAGCTCGTTCATCGTGGCGGCGTTCACCAGATTGGTGAACAGCTTGCCAAGGCCGGCGCTGAACGGCGTTGCGCTCAGTCCGATCACCTTCGCCTCGCAGGTCTGGATGTAGTCGACCCAGACGGCAAGCTGCGTGTGGGCCTCGTCGATGATGATGACGTCGGCTCTGGGCCACTCCCGCCGGGCCAGCGTTTGCGCCGACGCAATCTGGAACGGCATGCTCGGGTCGTAGCGCCAGTGGCTCGCCATCAGCACGGCATGCGCGCTCAGCCCGTAGCCGTCGGCGGTCTGGCTGGTCTGGTCAATCAGCGTGCGGCGGTCGGCAATGAACAGCGCACGCTTGCCGCGCACCAGCGCTTCATGCGCGATGCGCAAACCCAGGTAGGTCTTTCCCGATCCGGTGGGGCTCATCAGCATCTGGCAGCGGTGCCCGGCCTTGGCGCCATCGCGCAGCGCCTGATGCGCCTTGTCCTGGAAGGGGCGTGGCGGCGGGAAAGTGGTCGCCGAATAGTTCGGCGTCTCGCGCTCGAACAGTTCGGCATTCATTACTCCACCCCCGCCGTGGCAAGCGCCTTCTCGGCCTTCTCCGCGCGCTTGCGCCACGACTTCATGAGGCGGATCGCCTCGTTCTTCTCCGCCATGAGCCCGTTCACGCGCTCGCGAAGCCCGTTGATCTCATAGCGGAGCTTCTTGCCCTCGGCCACGGCCGCCGCCAGCTTGTCGTCCGCCTCGAACACCGCAGACATCGCGTTGTTGTCAGCCAGCAGCTCGTTCGCCATCTGCTCCAGCTCGGCGACGCGCTCGGCGGCAGCGTCAGCCTGCGGAGTGGTGGAGCCGGGCTCCACCGTGGGCGCTTTGGCCGAGGTCTCCGTTGAACTGGAGCCGGGCTCCACTCCCGACGCTTCCGTCTCACCGCCCTCGCCGGCCTGCTGGGTGGAGCCCGGCTCCACTTTCGCGGCCTGCTTCGCGGCGCTGGCGGCCCGGTTCTCGTCCCGCTGGGCGGCGACCGCGGGGCTGCGGATGCTGGACACCATCGTGTGAGCCACGCCCACATGCTTGGCAATCGCCCGGTCGCTCCATTCCGCGAAGTCGGCCAGCATGCCCTGCACGGCCTTGCGCTTATCCTCGTTGGTGCGACGCAGTCCGTGTTCCCGATTAGCGCCGTAAGCGAACAGCCGCGCGTCCTGCAGCGTGCCGGTGCGCACATCGCAGCTCATCGAGATGGCGCCGATCTTGCGATTGGCGTGGAACCGGTGGAAGCCGTCGGCCAGGTGGTTCGTCGCGCCGTCGCAGAACACCACGCCAGGCGGCAGCGTTTCGCCCTCCAGCATCGCCTCGGCGTACTCGGCTACGACCGCGCCGTTGATGGCCGCACGGGCCTGGGTGCCGCCCTCGATGCTGATGTCATCGAGGGGGACGTCTTTGATCGTCATGCGACTTCCTTGGCTGCTTGGCTGGCCTGGGTGACCACGGCATCGGCTTCAGCTTGGGACGCGGTCAGGTTGATGAGGTACTTGGGCTGGCAATTGCCCTTGCGCTTCATCTGGGCGGCGTGCCGGTCGTCGCAGTCGCCGCAGATGTCGAATCGCGGGTTGAACCGCACCGGCTCGCCGGCCTCGATCAGCAGCGGGCCGGGCAGGTGCCCATCGCGCTGGTCGACGGCGCACGCCACGACGTACTCGACCCACTGGTCGCGGGACGAGAAGCACGGTGGCGCGACGGGGGCGACGGCTTCGGCCTGTGCTGCGCGGCCATGGCGCTTGTGTGCGGTCATCAGGCGCCCTCCCCTGCGTTGTTGCAGCTGGAGACGACCATTGCTGACGTGACCCGCCTCACGATGTGGCTGCCTCGTTTTGGCCCTGAAGCGGCCCTATTCCGACCGCCGCACGGATGTGGTTGAGGTGCATGCTTGCAACCTCATCAGCCCCGTAGAGACCCTTCATGACCTGCAAGCGCACCCACTCGGATTCCGTCATGCCAAGCGCGTGCAGCAGCTTGGTTAGGTCCGACTTGACCTCGAACGGAAGCTTGGTCTTGCAGTCCTCGGTGGCCTTGCCCATGCGGGCTGGCAGCCCGGTAGAACGCGCAAACGCGGTGCCCTGGGAAGTGCTGGCGGTGGCGTCGCTCTGGATTCGCTGCTCGGCCGAGGTGGCATCCGACTTGCGCAAGCTGGCGGACGAGTTGGTCTTCACCATCGTTCAGCCCTCCGCTGAAACCGATTCGGACGGCGCGGGCAAGTCCGGCCAGATCAGCCAGTAGTCGGACTGACGCAGCATCTGCCGCGTGATGCCCTTCTGCGTAGCAGCCTCGATCTCGACGGCCTTCGCGGGATCAAGATCAGCTCGGCCAGTCAAGCACTGATAGAGGTACTGCTCATTCAAGCCGTGTCGCTCTGCCACAGCCCTGCGCTCGGTTGCTGGAATGCTCATGGAAATCAACTCTAGCTCGGCGCTAGATATTGGTCAAGCTCCAGGCTCGATTCCGCTTGTATTGCCTTGCTCCAATTGCCGGATGACGGCAGACCCGCTAGTCCTTGCGCTAATCCGCCTCATTGGCGGCGTGGACAACCCTGGTCGGCGCAAGGAAGTTGCCACCGAGGCGCGCTGCAACGAGCAAACCCTCTACCAAATCGCCAAGGGCGTCCCGCTCAAATCCGGCAAGGAGCGCGGCGTCGGTCGCGAGATCCGCGATAAGTTGGACAAGAGGTTCCCCGGGTGGCGGGATGGCGTGGCCGTCGACGAGCAGGCTGCCGTAGTCACCCCTGCCGACGCGCTGCCCGTCGCGCTCGAATCGCTGCGCAATGCGCCGCAGCACGCGCGCGCTGAACTCGCTCAGGTGCTGGGGCTGCTGGTCACTACGGGCTCGGCGCTCTACGCCCAGAGGGTGGGTGAGTTGCTGGTGGGCGAACCCGGCTCGTTCGTTGCCGTCGAGTCTGTGGCGCAGCCACTCTCCATGTCGCCGACAGTCGTGGAGTGGCGAAGGCAGGCGATGCGCCTCGCCGAGTCCCATCCTGACCTGCGTTCAAGAGCCCTGCTCACCGATTTCCTTGGAAAGCTGGACACGCTGATGCGCGAGGCGCCTAAAACGGAAAAACAGATCGCGACCCGACAAAAGAGTTGAAATACCTGCAATAGCTACCAGTCAAAGGGATTTCCCGGATGTAACCGTTTGCCGTCGCCCGTGACGATGGCCCACGAACCAGGGAGATGACACGTGACTGCGAAAGCCAAAAAGTCTTTGGAAGAACTATCGGCACTCTGGGCGGCCCCGGCTGGAGAGTCCTCCTGCAGCAATCCAGCCTGCCCGAACTTGCACCGCATCAACATCGCGGCAGAGTCGATCACGATCACGAATCTGATCGTGGCGGGCGAGTTGCCGCCTGAGATGAAGCAAGCGCTGGCCGCACGTATGGCGGCCTAAGCCCTACCCCGCCGGCAACTGCCCACGGCGCGGCACGCGCTGCTGCCAGGGCAAGGCGCACACAAGCGCCCCCAGCTCAAGAACCACACGCCCAGGCCTAACGGGCCGCGCGTCAGCGTCTACGAACTCGATGTTGGACCAAATCTGCATCGGATCAGCGACCACTGGTATGCCATCCTCGATGATGACCCAGCGCCACGACACCACGGCCATCTGTTCCCGCAGCCAGGCGGCCCACACGGTCACGCCAGTGGGTGGCTGGCCGGTTGTGTCCGCGTCCTCCATCGTGAGGCGGTGCACGAGATGCTTGCGCCAGCGCGCAGACGCGCCGGCCTGCAACCTGATGACACTTGGGGATTCCATTCCGCGAGTCTGCCGGCCGCGTTGCACGCCGGGAACTAGCATCCTTGATAGCCATGAGGATCGGCCATGAGAGAGGCCGATTTCCTGGCTGTGAGCCAGGCCCAGGATCTGGACGATCTGAGGCGCGCCCTGGTGGACTTCGCGTACCGCCGCGACTTCGGCCTCATCAACATGGTGGTGATCCTCGGCGATCGTCATGCCCGAGGCACGACGCGTGCGGTTGGGAACACGCCCACAGGCTACTTCGACGTCGCCCGCGACCCGGACCTGGCCCACCGCGACCCGCTGAACCAGAAGCTGATGGCGCGGCACACGCCGTTCTTCTACGACCAGTCGACCTACACAGCTGGCGGAGCTGGAGACATCTGGGATGCCCAGGCCCCGTTCGGATACCGCTGCGGGGCCGCCGCCGCCCTGCATTTGCCGGGCCACGAGCATGTCCTGGTTGGATTCGACCGCGAGCAGCCGATACCCACGAACGAGCGCCTACGGGTTCGGCTGCTGGCCGAACTGCAGTTGCTCGTTGTGCACGCCCGCGAGGCCGCCGAACGCCTCATGCCGGTCGCGCCGGTGATGCCGGCCGAGGCGCCACAACTGAACGCCAGGGAACTCGAAGTCCTGCGCTGGACCCTCCATGGCAAGTCGGCACCGGTGACGGGCCAGCTCCTCGGCTTGTCAGCGGCGACCGTGAACTATCACGTCCAGAACGCCATGCGAAAGCTCAACGTCGGGAGCAAGCACCAGGCCGTGGCGCTGGCAATCGCTCTCGGAATCTTGGAGGCGTAGCAGGCCACTATCAGCCATGCTAGTGGATTAGTTCGAGTCAGGCCGACAAAGTGGCGGCGCGGGAATCCCCCCGCGGCACAACGTCAATAGGACCTGCTCATGACCCCCATCGTCGACATCATCCTCAGCCTCCTCGGCATCCCGAACACCGGCCAAGGTTGATCAGCAATTTGCCAGCAAAGCCCGCCGCGTGCGGGCTTTTTCTCGCCCTCTCAGTCGGCCCGAAGACGTCGATGCGGCCATGCCGCAATTGCCAGCGATGGCATCTCTGCTGTTCGCTTTTCTAGCCGGACTTGTGATTGACATTGACGTCAATACTGGGCTTTGGTAGCTGACCCCAGTCGACCTCGCGCGCGCCCGGTCCGCAGCCGGGCCCAGGGCTTGCCCCAGTGCGGCTGGTCACGGATACCACAGCGCCATTGGTAAGCCAGACCGTCGAGTATCGGCACTGACCGAAGCCGACGACTCCCTGGTACTGCCATGCCTCGCTATCGCCGCGGAACGATCTGGTTTCTGGAGGGCCAAGGCTTTTCATGACCTCGGCCTTGGTCATTCCTGGCTCAAGGTGGTTCGTGCTCAAGGTTGAGCAGCCAGAAAGACCAATTGCCAACGCAGCGGCAGCGAAAACAGGACGTCGCATGTGGGCATGTCTCCGGTAGATGCGATGCCCAATGTCCCACGCCTAACAGCCCGAGTCATCGGCAATGCCCCATGGCGAAGGTAGGTATTTTCCCCATCACCTGAAAAGTCTAGCTTGACGCTAGTCTAGCTTGGCGCTAGATTTCGTTCCAAGCCCCAAGACAACGCCGCTCGGCGGGGGCGCGGAGCAAGGGGATGAACGCACTGACACCGGGAGCCCGGGCTGCGCTTGATCTGAAGCTGCAGGATGCCCGGCGCGACCTGAAGGCGCTGATCGAAGAGAAGAACGGCTACATCCATCAGGCGGATGTGTGCAGCGCGCTGGCGTGCGAGCCGGGGAGCGGCACGGTGTCGAACAACCAGCGTGCTGCGAGCTTGCGCCTGAAGGCCTTCAGCCTCGGCGGCCTGATCCACGAAGCGGAGTTGCTGGTTGCGAACCTTCAGTCGCAGATGAAGTCTGTGCCTGCGCCCGTCACGCTGACGGCTGAGCAGATGGCTGCTGTTGACGACACGGCGGGACTGCTGGCATGAGCGCCGCCCGCTTCATCCTGGCGCTGCTGGTCCTGTCACTGTCCGCCGCTCCAGTCGTCGCATATTTCGCGTGGCTGGGTCCGCTGCTGGTGGGCTCCGGCCATCGCGACCAAGCCGCCATGTGCTGCGTCGGCAGTGTGGTGTCTGCATTCCTCGTGTTGCGCTGGCTGCCTGTGCGCGGGAGTCGCTCATGAGCGCCCATCGCGCCCTGCCGCTGGATGAGGTCGAGGCCCGCGCTCGCGCAGCGCGCACGCCCTGGCCCAACGGCACGCCGCCGCACAGCAAGTGCCCAGCCGAGGCCAGCTCGGCCGTGTCCGAGTTTCTGGCTGACCCTCCGCGCCCGTTGCCGCCGCCCTACCCGTGGCGCGACCTCGGCGCTGGCCTGCTGGTGCTGCTGGTCTTTGTGGGCGCTGCTCACGTCATCGCGCGCGTGTGGTTCGCATGAGCCTCTTCACCCCCACCCCAGCCCAGCTGCGCCTCCTCGCCAACCTGCGCGACGGCCGGCCCGCTGCGAGCGGCTTCACGCCGGCCAGGTTCGCTGAGATCGAGTCCAACTGCATGCGCAACGGGCTGCTGCGGCCGTGGCCGTTTCCGGGCCGCGGGCGGCTGTCCGCTGCTGGGCGCAAGGCACTGGAGACCACGCAATGAAGCTCGACGAAACCAGCGAGGACGCCCTGAGCCTCATCACCGCAGGCTGCGCGCTGCTGGCCTGCCTCTTCTTGGTCGGCTCCATCGCCGTCCCGTTTGTCTTCCTCTGAGGAAACCACCATGACCGAAGTCATCGACATGCCTGCCGACGTGCAGGTCACGCGGATCGAGGACCGCGCGCCCACCGCGGCGTCCGCACTCGCGCTCATCAACCCTGATGCGCTTCTGCAGATCGCGGTCCAGCGCGGCGACGGCATTGACGTGCTGGAAAAGTTGATGGACCTGAAGGACCGCCACGACGCCAAGACCGCGCTCGCGGCCTACAACGTGGCGTTCGCCGCCTTCAAGGCCGAAGCCGTCGTGCTGATCCGCAACAAGATCATTGCGGACGGCCCGCTCAAGGGCAAGAAGCACGCCGAGCTGTCCGATGCGGTGAACGCCGCGACGCCGGCCCTGTCCAAGCACGGCCTGAGCGTGTCCTGGAAGCTCACCAAGGACGAGCCCGCTTGGATGGAGGTGACGTGCACCTTGCGTCATGTCGGCGGTCACAGCGAATCCGTTTCCATGGGTGGCGCCCCCGACACCGGCCCCGGCCGCAACGCGATCCAGGCGCGCGGCAGCGTCAAGACCTACCTGGAGCGCTACACATACACCGCCATCCTCGGCCTGGCTGCACAGGATGCTGACGACGACGGCGCCGGCGGTGCAGGTGAGTCCGGCCCCGAGACGGCGCTCATGAAGCGCCTGATCGCCGAGGCTCAAGCCACTGAAACCGACAAGGAGGCGCTGGCGTTCTGGCAGAAGAACAACAAGCAGCTCGCTGACTGGCCCTACGCCTTCGAGAAGTTCAAGGAGGCCGTCGCCCAGCACCGCCTGCAATGGAAGAAGGCGGGCAAGGCATGAGCGCCATCGACAGCACTCCAACCGTCGCCCAGATGCTGGGTCTGCCCGCTGACTGGATCGTCAGCATGGCGCCCCAAGGCACCCAGGAATGGCTGAACGCACGTCGTGGCGTCATCACCGGCAGCCGTGCCAAGGATGCCTGTGACTTCAGCGACGGCATGACCGACCAGCAGCGCACCTTCGTTGACGCTCGCCGCAAGGGCAAGACTGAAGAGGAGGCGATGACGGCTGCGGGCTACAAGAAGGCGCCCAGCGCCGATGTCGTCGCCCAAGCAGTCGCGCAGGTTCTCGCCAACAAGGAAATCGCGACGACGCCGTCCACGGTCGCGCTGACCTACGCCCGCGACACCGCCCTGGGCCGCGAATGCCCCGACTGGGAGCGCGACGTCTACCAGACCTCGGTCATGCGCCAAGGCCAGGAGCAGGAAGCCTTCGCCCGTCGCGCCTACGAGATGCGCACCGGCTACATGGTCGAGGCCGCCGGCTTCGTCTGCACGCCCGACCGCAAGTTCGGCGTGAGCATCGACGGCCTCGTCTATGACGAGCCCGAGCAGCGCGGTGGCATCGAGGTCAAGACGCTGTTGGGCAGCAACGTCATTTTCGACGTGCTGATCGGCGGCGACATCAGCGAGTACGTGCACCAGTGCCAACTGAACATCTGGGCGTGGAACCTCGACTGGATCGACCTGTGTTTGTGGGCGCCTGACCTGCCCGTCGCCGAGGCGCGCCTGAAGGTCATCCGCCTGCAGCGCGATCAGGACTTCATCGACGACATGCTGGACAAGCTGGTTCGCTTTGACCGGCTGGTCGAGTCCTGCGCGCAAGCCCTGCGCGGCTTCCTGGCCGGCGTGCAGCCCGGCGCGGCTTTGCCCGAAGCCCCGCCCTGGGACGACGCCGCCACGCCCGCCGCAGCCCCCGCCGAACAACCCGCAGCCGCTCGCGTCGATCTGACCGAGCCGGCCTTCTGAAAGCCACGCCATGGAAGCCGAACTCCTTGATTTCCCGCCCATCGAGGCGCCACCGCTGATCGAACAGCCCAAGCCGGCCGCTGTCGCAGTCGTCGAACCTGCTGCCGCCCTGGTGCCGGTCAGCATCAAGGCCGCCGTCCTCGCCCAGTTCAAGGAGGCGGAAACCACCGTCCTCGCGCTGGTCGAGAAGTACCGCGCCGTCGCCTTCGACGTGTCCACCACGAAGGGCATGACCGAGGCCAAGGCCGCCCGTCTGGAGCTGCGCGAGAAGGGCCGCTTCGCCGTGCAGCGCGCCGAGAAGTCCGTCAAGGCCGACGTGAACGACTTGAAGCGTGTCATGGCCGAAGAGGTCGAGCGCATCGTGGCCATCGTCTTGCCGGTGGAGGAATCCATCGACGCGCAAATCAAGGCCGAGGAAGACCGCAAGGCCGCTGCCAAGGCCAAGGAAGCCGAACGCGTGGCCGCCCATCAGGAGGGCATCGCCAAGGTCCGCGCCTACCTCGCGCACTGCCAGAAGCCCGACATGACGGCCGAGCGCATCAACACGGGCATCCAGACGCTGGCAGCCGTGACCTTCGGCCCTGAGTGGCAGGAGTTCGCCGCCAAGGCTGCCGAGGCCCAGGCCGAGACGCTGACGGCAATGCGCGAGCTGCACACGGCCGCCGTCGAGCGCGAAGCCGCCGCCGCCAAGGCTGAGGCCGACCGCATCGAACGCGAGGCCGAGCAGCAGCGCCAGGCCGCCGAGAACGCCCGCGTGGCTGCCGAGCTGGCCGCGCAGAAGGCAGCACTGGACGCCCAGGCTGCCGAGCTGGCCGCCCGCGAGCAGGCCGCCGCCGACGAGCGCGCCCGCGTTGAGCGACTCACTGCCGCAGTGGCCGCGATCCACGCCCGCGCCGCCGCGTTCGATGGCAACGAAACCGCTCTTGCCTGGGACGTGTTCCAGGCCATCGTTGGGGTGGAAGACCTGGACGTGAGCGAGGCCGCTTTCCAGGAGTTCGCGCCGATGGCTGCCGACGCTCGCCGCCTCGTGCTGGCCGCACTATTGAAGGCCAAGGATGCGGCCGAGGCGCGCGAGGCGACCGCCGCAAAGGCGGAGGCCGAGCAGGAGCGCAAAGCCGATGAGACCGTGCCAACCCGTCGCTTCTACCGGGCCGCGCCGGCCGTTGATCCCAGCGCCATCCAGGCGAACGAAAGCCCGGCCTTCGTTGACGACGGCGCGCCCATCCGCCCCGACGAGCCCGCCGAGGTGCTGGTGGAGCCCGGCTCCACCGCCGAAGACCTGTTCGGCACCACGCCTGCCGCCGTGCAGGTGGCAGTCGACCCGGCCCACGCGCTGGTCGACTGCCAGGAAGCCCTGCGCGAGGCCCTGCTGCTGGTGCAAGACCTCGTGAACAACGTGCCCCAGTCCTCGCCGCTGTCCGGCGCCACTCGCGGCATCTTGGTCCGCGTCGCAGAGCTGCGCGCCCTGGGCGGCATCTAACCGCACCATCCCTTCACAACTCCGAAAGCTACTCCATGCCCATGACAGAACTGTTCACCATCGGCCGCGATGCCGAGGTGCGCTACGCAGGCCAAGACAACATGCCCGTGGTCAATCTCTCCCTGGCCTACAACTACGGCCAGAAGGATCAATCCACGGGCCGGCGCCCAACGCAATGGATCGATGCCACCTTGTGGGGCAAGCGCGCCGAAACGCTGGCACCGTACCTCACCCGCAGCGCAAAGGTCGTTGCCACCCTGGAGGAGGTCCACACAGAGAACTTCCAGAAGGGAGACGGCTCCACCGGCAACAAGATGGTCGGCAAGGTCATCGCGATCACCTTGGCCGGCTCTCCGCAGAACGCTGCGCCGCAAGCCTCGCCGCCGCCGGCTCCCCGTCCTGCCCCGCGCCCGGCTGCGCCTAAGGCGTCGAGCGGCTTCGATGACATGGACGACGACATCCCGTTCGCGTCCCCGTGCGTCGAACACGACCCCATCCACGGCCATCGCAAGGCGATGCGCGCCCGCGCGGCCCGCTGACGCCCCAAGCACAAGTTTCTCCACACCCGGGAGACATCATGATCGACGCCCCCCCCCCCTGCGTCCAAGCGACAACTAGCTCGCGAGCGCGCAGCCCGTCAGCGGGAAGAACGCGCGCTGAAGAGGGCCGCCGAGCTTGCGAAGCAGCAGGCCCACGAGGCGGCAACAGCGAAGGCGCTGGCTCGATGCCGCGAGCTGGCGAAGGCTATTCCCGCCGGCTTCAGCGACTGGGGCGTCGTGCGCACCGAGGCCTGGGCCACGGCACGTGCGCGCTGCGCCGAGGTGGCGGAGTTCGCGCGCCCTCACCTGCTCAAGATGCAGGCGGCCATCGGGGCAATGGAGCGCGCAGCCACGGCGCCCGTCGAGCGCTTGGCGCTGGACCTGTATGGCACGGACGAGCAGAAGGCGGCCGCACCCAAGGATGAGGCGGCCCATGTCTAGACGCGCCCGCCACCGCCAGCACGACAAGCGCCGGCCCATCCCCGAATCACCCCCGCTCGACTGGGCGGCCCTGACAGCAGACCGGCAGCGCCGGGAGCAGCAGCAACAACAGAAAGGCCCGCAATGAGCACCGACACCGAAGCGCTGCGCAAGGCGCTGCACGACGCAGCAACTTCGCTTGAAACGCTCTCCCATCTGGCTGGCCGCGAGACCTTCGGCGACCCGCCGATTGAGACCTATCTCGACAGCTTCACCCAGGTGCGCGGCTATGCGGCGTCGCGAGCTGGCGCGGCACGCGAAGCGCTGGCGGATCGCGCAGCCGAGCGCTACAGCCTCGACGCCGACCGGGACGGCATCCGATCGCTGGTCGCCGTCACCATCAGCGGCGCCATCGCGAAGGGCGCGCAGGACGAAGACCCGGCCCCCGAGGGACATTGGCTTGCCGAGTTCTGGAAGATGGGCCGTACCGCCGATCAGTGGCGCTCGACCGTCTGGGCAATCGCCCGCGCACTGAACTGCCTTCCGTCCACCTTCGCGGACGCGAACGGGCACGTCCTCAAGGCCGCGATTGAAGCTCAAGCCGCCCGCGCAGGGGATGGGAAAACCGCCCAGGACTGGGAAGGCGCCGACGAGTGGATGCCGCTCGCCTGGGAACTGTGCGCCAACGAGCACGGCGAGGAAGCCTGCACCGAGCTGATCTGGGAGGGCGGCCCGATCCCTGAGCCCTGGGGCGACCGCTGGCTGAAGTACGAAGACCAGGCCAAGGAAATGATCGCCATGGTGCGCAAGCACGTCCCGGCCGCAGCCCTTGCCGAGATGTCGGAGGAGCGCCGACAGCTTCAGCACCTCGTGGATGACATCGTTGAAGAGGCCGACCAGGACGGGCACACCTACTACCGCGTCCGCGACGGTGCGGACGTACTGTTCAGCAACATGGTTGGCGCGTGCGCCCGCTTGCTTGCCCAGCCTGCCGCAGCCCCTGCCGCGGCGCCAGCCTGGCAGCCCATCGAGACGGCGCCGACGGACGGTCGCAAGCTGATCCTGTTCTACCTCAACCGCAACGGCAAGGCGCGCACCGTCATGGCCCGCTGGGTCACGGACGAAGAGGCTGCCGAAACCGATGCCGATGGCGTCGGCCTGGAGGGGGGCTGGTACGAGTGCATCGATAACTGGGACGAGTACAGCCAGGTCACCATCCACGAGGGCGAGCCGTCGCACTGGCAGCCGCTGCCCGCCGCGCCGGCTTCCCAAGCCCCTGCCACTGCGGAGGGCTCGTGATGTTCGTGACGCGTTCAACCTACAACGCCGCGCTGGCCGAGGCGCGAACCGCGCTGGAAGTCGCTCAAGTCTGGAAGAGGCGCCACAACGAACTCCTCAAGGAATGGAATGCGCTGGTCACGAAGCTGAACGCCAAGGGCGGCGAGGCATTCCTGACAGGCCAGGCCTCAGCGCCCGAGCTTGGCGCCGACGACATCAAGCGCCTGCTGCAGCTCTGCCACCCGGACCGCCATGACGGCAAGCCTATGGCTGTGGAGATGACGCGCAAGCTGCTGGCGCTCAAGCGCGCCGATTCCCCATCCCCTGGCGCCGCACATCATGCGCATCCACGTTCTCAAACCTCAGAAGCCGCAACCAAGGGCTGGCGACCGTCGCACCACCAAGAAGCACGGAGAGCAGATCCGCGTGCAGGACATGGCGACTGGCTTTGGCGCGGCCCACAGCATGCCCATCGGCCGCGTCGTGCGGGCTGGACGCCCGGTGTTCTCGTGGGTCAGTCCCATGGCTGTTGAGCGCTGGGACGTACACCTCCTGACGCCCGCCGAACAAGCCGCTTGGCGCGAGCAGCAGGCGCGGCTCGCGGCCAGGCGCTTCTGATTCCCCATCCCCTGCACCCGCACAAGGACCAACCATGGCACTCACGAAGTGGACCCCGACGACTGACTTGATGATGCTGCGCCGCATGGGCAAGCTGCAGGAGGAGCTGGCCGAGCTGGCGAACGTGGCCGCGCGCTGCATCATCCAGGGCATTGACGAGGTGGACCCGGGCACCGGCAAGGTGAACCGCGCCCGCCTGGAGAACGAGATTGCCGATGTGCTGGCGCAGTGCCGCTGCACCATCGACGCGCTCGGCCTTGATGATGACCGCATCGCTGAGCGCACGCGGGACAAGCGCGAGCAGATGGCCGAGTGGGAAGCGATGTTCCCGCCCGCCGGCAGCGAGCCGAAGCCGGTCTTCGTGGTCGAAGAGGTGGGCAGTATTCAGAACGGCGTCGGTTCAAAGGCGTGGATCGGTGGGCGAATCCTTGACGCCCGCGCCTTCGCCCGCGGCGCCAAGCTGTACGAGCAGCCCGCCGCCTAATCCCATCCCCTGCCGACGAACCAACCAAGGAGAGAACATGTCAGAACCCACCTTCAAGCCCGGCGCCCGCGTCTACAGCGTCGAGGGCCGCGCCGCCCTGTTCGTCGCCTCCGTGGCGAATGGCTTCGCTGTTGAGCCGCTGTACGAGCACGAAGACTATCTGGAAGAGATGACTGGCAATGTCGAGGTCTGGCAATCCTGCTTCGCCAAGGCGCCCACCGAGGTCTGGGACAAGCGCATCAGCGAGTTGCGCGCCGAGACCGAAGACCACCGTGCCTGCGCCGAACGGGCGCGCCAGTCGGCCCGCAATGCTCTGACCGACGCCAAGCTGGCCAGCGAGCGGTACAAGGATCACCCGGACCTGCGCAACCTGGACATGTGGCTCGCTGGCAAGGTGACTCACCTCGCTGTCGTTGACGATTACCGGCTGCACATCGGCACGGTCGAAGAGGTGCTTATGCGCACGGAAGACCGCCAGAACATGCTGCGCCTCTGCAGCGTCTTCGTCGATCCGAAGGCCAACCGCTACTGGACGTCGTTCGCCATGTACTCGGACGGCAGCAGCAGTAGCGGCACCCGCTGCCTGCTGGCCACCTCGCGCGAAGACGCCCTGACCCAGCTGCTCGGCTACGTCCTGGCGCGGTTGAAGGACATCCCGCACCACATGCGGCCTTCACTGCTGCTCGCCGCCGCCGCAGCGGGCGTGACGCTGCCGGAGAGCCTCTCCAAGGAAGTGGAAGACGCCAAGGCGGCAAGCGCCGCCCAGAAGATCAAGCAGGCGCGCGAAAGCGTGGAGCAGTACCAGCGCCACCTTGCGGCGGCCGAAGCAACCCTGTCGTCACTGCAGGCCGCCTGAATTTCCCAACCCCCGCGAGGGCACATCCATGAGCAAGCCTAGCCGCAAAGAGTTGATCGCGCTGATCGCCGAAGCTGAAGAGCTGATCCGCATCGCCAACACGGCGAACTACGCGCTGCGCCTGGAGGGCGCCGGCAGCGATTGCACCCTCAAGCACGAGGTGCGCATGTTCGCGCTCGACTACTCCCGGGAGGCGCGCGACGGCCCCGGCGCGCTTCAAATTCGTGGCACCGGTCGGGCGTGGAAGTGGGTCGATAAGGCCATGAAGGCGCAAGACCGCATGAGCGGCTACACCCCGCCCAAGCGCTGAAACCCATCCCCCTGCCGAGGACAACCAGACCATGAGCCTTCTGACGCAAGCCTACTTTTTGGAAAAGTACGGGCCTCGCATGGATGTGCAGCAGCTCGCGGCCGCGCTCGATGTGCAGCCAAAAACGGTGCTGAACCAGGTCAGCGCGAAGACATTCCCGATCCCGACATACGTTGACCAGGGGAAGCGCTGGGCAGACTCGCGCGATGTCGCGGCCCACTTCGACGCTATGCGCGCTATCGCCGCCTAACTGCGCCGCAGCTTCTCAGGCTTGAGCTGGGTGTAGCGCTTGAGGTTCTCCCACTTCTTGTGACCGGTTACGAGCGCGACTTCGGGGATCGTGTAGCCCTGTTCGAACAACTGGCTCGTCCACTCGTGGCGCATGTCGTGCAAGTGCAGATCGGGGATGTTCAGCGCCCTGCATGCCTCGGTGAAATACTTCGACAGTGTGCCCGGCTCAATGGGGAACACGCGCCCATCCTCGCTGTCTGGCTGACGCATGGCGACCTCGTAGGCTTGATCCAGCAGCGGCACCTGCTCCAACACCTTGCCCTTGCGCGGATGCTTGCGCCACAACGGCACGACCTTGGTTTGCGAGTTGATCTCCGTTTTGAGGACAGCGCACACCTCGCCGCGCCTCATCGCGCTGCACGCCGCGAACAGCACCGCCTCTGCGTAGACGACACCGCGGCCGGCGCGCAAGTAGGCGTCGATGCGCTCCATCTCGTCTTGCGTTGGCCGGCGCTCGCGCTTGCCGCCGCCGCCAATCAGGCCCAGGTGCATCAGCAGCGGCCGGGCTGACCCCACCGCGTCAGGGAACGTCATCCGCTTGGCCGCGCCTGCATATCGCAGCACTGTCGACAGCTTGGACAGATCCATGTTGATGGTGTACGGCCCGGCGCCCTCGTCCTTGCGCGTCTGCGCGAACGCCAGCACGTCATCCACGCCAAGCTTGTGCGCGTCAACGTCGCCCAGCAGCCGCGCCAGCATCTTGAGCGTGTAGTGCTCCGTCGACGTGTCGAGGATCGGCCGCGCCGCATCGCGCAGTTTGCGGTAGTCGTCGATCAGGTCAGCCACAGGGTAGCCGTCCCCCTCCACTGGCACGCCCGCATCCATTTGTGCCTCGATCTTGCGCGCCCAGGCGAGCGCCGCAGTCTTGGTAGGATGCGTCTTGGTCATCGGCTTGTGACCAGCGCGGCGAATCTGCGCTCGCCACTTGCCGTTGATTTGGATGATGGAGGCCATTGCTACCGTAGCAGTTCCGTAGCGATTCAACGGGAATCGTGATGATTCTGGATGGTAGCCATGGGCTCTTTCTCCTATGAAAACCCCGCACTAGGGTAAACCATCCCGCCGTAGTTCAATGGATAGAACGGCCGCCTCCTAAGCGGCAGATACAGGTTCGATTCCTGTCGGAGGGACCAGGCCCGTTGACGGGCCTTCAGGCGTAAACGCTCAGAAGCCGGCCCGCACCGGCATCGCCGTGCTGCGTCGAGCGCCCCAGCGCCGCATAGGACGCCATGCCCGAGGACTCGGGGCCCACGATGGCGGCGACGCGGAATGGGCTGGTGCGCAGCTCCACCGGCGGCGGCTGCGGTTCCAGCTGGCGCTGCTGCAGGCGCTCGCGGTACTGCCGCAGGGGGTCACCCAGGATCAGCGGTGGCGGGGGAAGGGCGACGCGCATGGTCGGGTGTTGGCCTCGTCCCGAGGCAAGGCGACGCGCGCGCCGGGGGACTTAAGCAGTCAGCGAGAAGTCCGGCTTCAGCAACTGGCGCACGCGCTGCCGGCCCAGGCCCTGGACGGCGGGCAGCAGCTCGGTGGCCGCCTCGCGCCCGAAGCCGTCGGCAAAGGCCTGCAACTGTGCGCCCTCGCCTGCATCGCCCAGCGCCGGCAGGGCCACGGCGTCCAGCGCGGCGTCGACCTGCTGGCGGCCTCGCTGCAGTTGGCCGTGGGCGTGGCGCAGCTGCTCCATCAGCTGCTGCCGCCCGGTGGCGCTGTCGGTGCGCCACTGCGCGGGCCGCAAGGCGTCGCCCTGGGCCTCCAGCGGCGCGCGCACCAGCTGGCCGCTGGGGTAGCGGCGGCCCTCGCCCATCAGGCTCATGCCCTGGCGCAGCGCCGGCCAGCGCGATTCGCTGACGCTCATCATGAGCTTGTCGCCCTGCCTGGCCACCTCGATGCCGGCAGGCGCCAGCGCACGCTGCAGCGTCTGCAGGTTGGCGGCCGCGCCTGCGGCGGGGTCCAGCGTGACCTGCACGCGGCGTTGTGCGCCGGGCAGGGCCAGCGTCAGCGTCTCGCGGCCGTTGCCCGCGTCGGCCAGCGCCGCGGCATCCAGGCCGCGCAGCAGGAACTGCTGGCGGGTGTCGCCCTGCAGCTGCACGCGCAACTGGCCGTCCACCAGGCCGCCGGCATCGCCGCGCTGCGCCCAGCTGGACTGCAGCTGGGTCAGCTTGGCCGTCACGGCGGTGTCGTCGGCACCGCCGGCCAGTGCGGCGGCCAGCGCGCGCAGGTCGCCGTCCAGCTTCTGCAGCCAGGCCTGGCCTTGCTGAAGGCGGCCCAGGCGCTGCTGCGCGCCGGGCTCGCGTGCGGCCGAAGCAGATGGGTTGGCCGACAGCGGAGCCGGCTCGCGCGCCACATCCGCGGCCAGCTGGGCGGCCGACGGGGCCGCGCGCGTCGGCGCGACGGGCGCGACCGCCTCGGTGCGCAGCGAGGTGACCGACGCGCCGACCTGGGTGGAGATCGTCAGCGAGCTCACAGCGCGTTGAACAGGCTCAGCTGGCTGACCTGGGCATAGGACTTCTGCGTGGCCTGCACGGCCTGGGTGTAGCGGTTCATGCGCACGGCGGCCTCGCCGTAGTCCAGCTGAGCCAGCGTCAGCGCGGCCTGCTTGTTGGAGAGGCTGACGGCGCCGTGGTTGTCTTCCAGCGTCTGCAGCATGTTCTGGCGCCCGCCCAGGCGGCTGATGCGGTCGCCGACCGTGCCCATGGTGGCGTCCAGGTCGGCCAGCGTCAGGTCCACCGTGCCGCGCACGCTGGCCGCCGTGACGGTGGGAGCCTTCAGCGCCGTGACCAGTTGGTCCAGCTGGGTCAGGAAGCCGCCCATGCCTTCCAGCGTGACGTTGGCGTCCACGGTGATCTTGTCGCCCACCGAGACCTGCTGCACGCCCAGGTTGCCGCCCCAGCCGTAGACATCGGGCGGGCCGGGCACCAGCGTGACGGTGGGCTGGTTGGTGGCGGTGCCGGAGAACAGGTAGTGGCCCTCGGCATCACGCGCATTGGCGGTGTAGTACAGGCTGTTGCGCAGCGCCTCCAGCGAGCCGGCCATGGCCTGCAGGTCCTCGGGCGTGTTGCCGCCGTCGGCGGCCCAGACCAGCAGGTCGCGCGCGACCTGCAAGTCCTGCTGCAGGCTGTCCAGCGTGACCTCGCTGGTCTGCAGCCGGCTGCGCAGCGCGCCGATGTTGGTGCGGTACTGGTCCAGCGCCGCCTCCTCGCGTGACAGACGGGCCAGGCGCACGGTGGCGATGGTGTCGTCGGAGGGTTTGAGGATGCGCTTGCCCGAGGCCATCTGCTGCATGACTTCGGACAGCTTGGTGTTGGCCGTCTGCAGCGCGGTGTTCATCGTGCTGCTGTATTGGCTGCTGGCGATTCGCATGGTGGTGGTCTTCCTCAGCTCAGCATCGCCAGCGTGCTGTCGAACAACTCGTTCGCCACCGCGATGACCTTCATGTTGGACTCGTACATCTGCTTGTATTGCATGAGGGCGATGGCTTCTTCGTCGGTGTTGACGCCGCTGGTGGATTTCCAGCTTTCGTCGGCCTGGTCGCGCACGGTCTGCGCGGTGGTCTGCGAGGCCTGGTTCTGCTGGCTGTGCACGCCCAGCTTGCCGACCAGCTGGGTGTAGACGTCGCCCAGCGACACGTTGATCGTGCTGCCAGTGGGCTGGCCGTTGGCGTCGAAGGTGCTCAGCGCCACCGTGGCGGTCTGGCGCAGGTTGACCAGCTTCTGCAGGTTGGCGCTGTCGCCCAGCGCGGTGGCCGACGACGAGAAGGCCAGGTCGGCGCCGCTGAGCGGGTTCAGCGTCAGCTTGCCGTCGCCGGCATAGGTGAACAGGTCCTGGTTGGTCACGCCGGACTGCGAGAAGCCGAGCTGGTGCTGGGCGTTGAAGCTGTCGGCAAAGCCCTTGGCCAGCTCGTCCAGCGAGGTCTTCAGCGTGCCCAGCGTCTGGTCCTCATAGTCCTGCAGGCCGCCCAGCTGGCCGCCCAGGCCGCGGTTCAGCACCTTGAAGCTGCCGGCCCCGAAGCTCAGGTCCAGCATGCCGGGTGCGCCCTCGCCGAGATGGCCGGCATCGGCGCCCACCACCAGAGGCTGGCCGCCGCGCAGCGACACGCTCAGCGTGCCGTCGGGCTGGGCCACGGTCTGCAGGCCCACCAGCGAGGCCAGCGCGTCGACCTTGCGATCGCGCGCGTCCAGCAGCGCCGAGTCGTTCAGGCCGGCGGCGCGCGCCGCGGCGACTTCGCGGTTGAGCTGGGCGATGTCGGCCGTGTAGCCGTTGATCTGGTTCAGCGCCGCGCCGCGCTGCGTGCGCATCGCCAGGCTCTGGTTGTCCAACAGGCTGCGCATGCTGTCGAAGCGGCGTGCAAGGCCGTCGGCGGCGGTGATGACCTGGTCGCGCAGCGGGCCGGAGTCGGGCTGGGTGCTGGCCGCATTCAGCGCGGCGAAGAAGGCGTCGAAGCCCTGGTTGATGTTGGACGCGTCGTCCGACATCACCTGCTCCAGCTGGGTCAGGTAGGGCTGGGCGGCGCTGAATTGGCCCAGGCTGGACGCTGAGCTCCACATCTGCAGCGACTTGTAGCCGTCGCTGAAACGCAGCAGCGCGCTGACGGTGACGCCGCCGGCTGCATTGGCGCCGCGGCCCTGCGACTGCGTGGACAGCAGCACGCCCTGGCGCACATAGCCGGGCGTCATCGCGTTGGCGATGTTCTGGCTGTTGGTGTTCAACGCCGTCTGTGCGGCCAGCGCGCCCGACAGGCCGTTGTAGATCATGCTCATGAGCGCTCCGAAACCGGTTTGTCCTGGGGAGAAGGCGACGCGGCCGTGCCGGTACTTAAGCCCGGCAGGATCTGCTTCAGCATCAGGTCGGCGATGCCGAAGGCGTGGCGGCCCGCCAGCGCGTCGGCCACCAGGCCGTCGGCCAGGTCCTGCATCTCATGGCCGGTCTTGTCGCGGAACAGGCCGTCTTCGCCGGACAGCGTGCGGCTGTTCTCGCGCATCTGGTTCAGCATCTTCTTGACGAAGAAGGCCTCGAACTTCTCGGCCGCCTGCGTGGCCTTGGCCACCAGCGGATCGGCCGGTGCGTGGGTCTGGGCGTTGATCTTCATCATCAGATCACCTGCAGCTCGCCTTCGATGGCACCGGCCTGGTCCAGCGCCTGCAGGATGGCCATGATGTCGTCGGGGCTGGCGCCGATGCTGTTGATGGTGTCGACGATGACCTGCAGCTTGGCGCCGCCCGGCCACGTGAACATGCGGCCGCCGCCGGCCTGCTCCACCGCCACGCGCGACTGCGGCACGACCTGCGTCGTGCCCTGCGCGAAGGCGTTGGGCTGGCTGACCTGCGGCGTCTCGCTGATGACCACCTTCAGCGCGCCATGCGAGACGGCCGCCGGCCGCACGCGCACGCCGTCGGCGATGACCACCGTGCCGGTGCGCGAGTTGAAGACCACCAGCGGCCGGGCCTTGCCGGCCTCGATGTCCAGCTCTTCGAGCTGGGCCATGAAGGCGATGCGGCGGCCGGGCGCCTCGGGCGCCTGCACCTCGACGGTGGTGGCGTCCAGCGGGCTGGCGGTGTCGGCGCCGAAGCGGGCGTTGATGGCCTCGACGATGCGCGTCGCGGTCTGGAAGCTGGGGCGCTTCAGACTCAGCATGACGCTGGGCCGGCTGCCGAAATCGCTGGCGATCTCGCGCTCGATGGTGGCGCCATTGGGGATGCGGCCGCCAGTGGGCGTGTTGACGGTGACGCTGGAGCCGCTCTGCCCCTGCGCCGACACGCCGCCCACCACCAGGTTGCCCTGAGCCAGCGCATAGACCTCGCCATCCGCGCCCTGCAGCGGGCTCAGCAGCAGCACGCCGCCGCGCAGGCTCTTGGCGTCGCCCAGTGAGGCCACGGTCACGTCCACCGTCTGGCCGCGGCGGTAGCCCGCCGGGAAGCTGGCGCTGACCATCACGGTCGCGACGTTGCGCGACTTGGCATCGACCTTCTCGGGCAGCTTGACGCCGAACTGCTTCAGCAGGTTGCCCACCGACTGGCCGGCGGCCTTGACCTGGCTGCTGTCGCCGCTGCCGTTCAGGCCCACGACCAGGCCGTAGCCGATCAGCTGGTTGTCGCGCAGTCCTTCCACGCTGACGAGCTGGCGCAGCGGCTGCGGCGTGGCGGCGGCATGCAGCGCGGCCAGGGCCAGCGCGCAGGAGACGAGGATTCGCTTCATCGCGGGGTTTCCTTAGAACGGCGCCAGCGGGCTGTTGAACAGCCGCGTCAGCCAGCCCGGGGTGTTGGTGTCGGCCAGGTGGCCCTGGCCGCTGTAGACGATGCGGGCGTTGGCGATGCGCTGCGAGGACACACGGTTGTCGGCGTCCACGTCGGTGGCGCGCACATAGCCGCCCAGGCGGATCAGCTCCTCGCCCTGGTTCAGCGTCAGGCTCTTCTCGCCCTGCACGCGCAGCAGGCCATTGCCCATGACCTCGTGGACCACCACGGTGATGGCGCCCTGCAACTGGTTCTGCTGGCTGCTGGACGCGCCACCGGAGAACTCGCGCTGCGCGCCCAGGCTGAGGTCGGTCTTCTTGGACCCGGTGCTGGCCTGCAGGCCCGCGCCGCTCTGCTTGCCCAGCTGCGTGTCGGCGCGCTTGCTGGCCTGGGTGACCTCCTGCAGCATCACCGTCAGCACGTCGCCGGCGCGGAACTGGCGCGTGTCCGACACCAGCGCCGACGCGCGATCCGGCGCCCACACGCCGCCACCACGCGGCTTGGCCGGCAGCGGATTGGACTGCACGGCCAGCGGCAGCGGTATGGCCTCCGGCAGCTTGGGCGGTGTGACGACGGCACAGCCGGTCAGCAGCGCCGCGGCGATGAGCAGAGCAAGGGCTTTCATGGTCAGCGCGCCGCTTGGGCCAGCGTCTGCAGCATGTTGTCGGCCGCGGACAGCACCTTGGTGTTCATCTCGTAGGTACGCTGCGCCGCGATCATGTCCACCATCTCCTCGACGACCTGCACGTTCGATCCTTCCAGCGCGCCCTGCTTGAGCTTGCCGATGCCGTTCTCGCCCGGCACGCCTTCGGTGGGCGTGCCACTGGCGGTGGTCTCCTGGTAGAGGTTGTCGCCCAGCGCCAGCAGGCCGGCTGGGTTGACGAACTGCGCCAGGCGCAGTTGGCCCAGCTCGGTGGGCGTGGTGGCCGTGCCCACCAGCGCGGTCACCGTGCCGTTCTCGGCGATGGTCACGCTGGTCGCATTGGCCGGGATGGTGATCTCGGGCAGCAGGCGCAGGCCTTGCGCATTGACGAGGCGGCCCTCGGCATTCATCTGCAGCTGGCCGGCACGCGTGTAAGCCGTCTGATCGTTGGGGCCTTCCACCTGCAGGAAGCCGGTGCCCACGATGGCCACGTCCAGGCTCTGGCCCGTGGTCTGCAGGCTGCCGGTCGTGAAGACCTTCTGCGTGCCGACGATGCGCGTGCCGTTGCCCAGCTGCACGCCGGCCGGCGAGCTGCTGCCGTCGTCGCGCTGCGCGCCGGGCTGGCGCTCGATCTGATAGAACAAGTCCTCGAACAGCACGCGGTCGCGCTTGAAGCCGACCGTGTTCACGTTGGCGAGGTTGTTGGCGATGGCCTGCAGCTTGGCATCCTGTGCCTGCACGCCGGTCTTGCTGATCCACATGGCGGGGTTCATATCTCGCTCCTCATTCCCTAACTAGACGATTGCCAGCCTCGGCCATGCCGTCGGCGGCCTTGAACAAGCGCATCTGCACCTCGAAGTCGCGGCTCAGCGTCATCGTGTGCACCATTTCCTCGACGGCAGCGACGTTGCTGCCTTCCAGCCGGCCGGCCTGCACCTTGACCTGCTCGTCCGCCGCCAGCGCCTGGCCATCGCGCGCCACCAGCAGGCCGGCCTCGTTCTTGGTCAGTGCGGCGGCGGGCGCGTTGACGCGCTTGAGCCGATCCACCGGCTGCAGCTCGGTCTGGCCTGGCGCCAGGATGGAGATCAGGCCGTCGCCGGTGATCTCCAGCTTGCTGTGCGGCGGCAACACGATGGGGCCGCCCTCGCCCAGCACCGGCAGCTTGCCCAACAGCAGCGCGCCCTCGGCGTCCAGCGAGAAGTTGCCGGCGCGCGTGTAGGCCTCGCCCTCGCCGTACTGCACGGCGAACAGGCCAGGGCCGGAGATGGCCACATCCAGCTCGCGGCCGGTGTCGCGCTGGCTGCCCTCGCGGCCGTTGATGGCGTCGGCGCCCAGGCGATTCAGGTGGCGCGCGTCGTAGCCGTAGCCGGACACGTCCGCATCGCTGGAGACCACCAGGTTGGCGCGGAAGCCCGGTGTGTCCAGGTTGGCCAGGTTGTTGGCGTGCACCTGCTGAGCGCGCTGCACGCGCTCGGCGCCGCTCATCACCGTGTAGATCAGTGCATCCATCGTCAGATGGCCTGCATCAGGCTCTGCATCATCTCGCTCTCGGCGGCGATGACCTTGGTGTTGGCCTGGTAGTTGCGCTGCGTGGACATCAGGTTGACGAGCTCGCCGGTCAGGTCCACGTTGGAATCTTCCAGCGCGCCCACGGCCAGCGGCGACGCGGTGGCCGAGCCCGGCGTCGAGAACAGCGGCGTGCCGCTGTCGACGCTGGACACCCAGCTGGTGTTGGCGCCGGCGCGCAGGCCGCTGGGGTTAGCGAAGGTGGCGATGGCCAGCGTGCCCACCACCTGGGACTGGCCGTTGCTGTAGGTGGCGATGATGCTGCCGTCGGCGCCGATGCTGGTGCCATTGAGCATGCCGGAGGCATTGCCGTTGGCGTTGTTGACCAGCGTGGAGGCGTCGCCCGAGTACTGGGTCATCGCGGCGTAGTCGATCTCCAGGGTGACGGGGTTGGCGCCACCGGTGAGCGGCGTGAAGCTGTAGTTGTACTTGGTGTCGATGGGGTCATCCAGCTCCGGGTCGGGCAGCGGCACGGGGACCGTGGCCAGGTTCGGATCGGCATGGACCAGCAGGCCCTTGCTGTTGAAGGTCAGGTAGGTGTCGGGGTCGTAGACGCCGGGCGCCGGCGGCACGGGCGCGGTCACCTCGTTCTGGGGCAGCGCGCCATCCACGCTGTTGAACACCGCCACCTCGCTGGCACCGGTCTTGACGAAGTACTGCGTCACCGTGTGCTTGGTGCCCTTGGAGTCGAAGACGGACGAGGTGACCGAGCTGTTGAAGGTGGTCGGGTCGTCCATGTTGAAGGCCGCGGCGCTGAGCTGCTTCCAGCCGGCCGACAGGTTGCCGCTGTAGGCCAGCTTGGTGCTGGCCACGGCGCCGATCTGGCCGGTCTCGATCTGCAGGTCGCCCAGCTGGCCCAGGGCGGCGCCGCTGATCAGCTGTCCCGAGGCGTCGCGGAAGGCGGCATAGCCCTGCACCTTGCGGCCGTTGGCATCGATGACGAAGCCGTCCTTGTCGATGTTGAACATGCCCACGCGCGTGAACTGCACCTGGCCGGAGGGGTCGCGCACGGCGAAGAAGCCGCGGTCGGTGATCATCGCGTCCATGCTGCCGCCGGTGTTGCGCACGCCGCCGGTCTTGGTGATGCTTTCCGTGATGGACGAGATCTGCGTGCCGTTGGCCACGTTGCCGGCGTACATCGCCGAGAAGTTGGCGCGCTGCGACTTGTAGCCGTAGCTGTTGGCGTTGGCGATGTTGTTGCTGATCACGTCCAGCGCACCGCTGACCGAGTTGATCGCCATGCGTGCAATTTCGAAGCTCATTGGGTTTTCTCCGGTTCAGGGGTTCAGGACTGGATCGGCGCCTTGCCGAGGAAATGGGTGATGCTGCCGGGATAGAACTCGCCCAGCCCGCCCAGTTGCAGCACGGCCTCGCCGCCGTTGCCCAGGCGCACCGCGGTGACTTCGGCCACGATGCCCACGGGCAGCTTCAGGCCGCTGCCGGTCTCCAGCCGCAGCTGGTAGTGGCCGTCACCCAGGCCCAGCTTGGCGGGGTCGAGGCGGTAGGCGCCCGCAGCGGCAGCGGTGGCGTCCAGCGCGAAGCGCTGCTCGCGGCCGTCGGCGCCGGTCAGCACCAGGCTGGACACGCCGCTGCCGGTGGGCAGCGTGAAGCGGGTCTCGATCGCCTCGCCATTCAGTTGGAGCTGGTCGGTCTGCACCTGCACGCGTGAGCCGACCTGACCGCCCAGCGCCAGCGTCTGCAGACTGGACAGCAGGCCGGCGTTGGCCGAACCCTGCTGGGACAGGCCCTGCAGCGCCTCCATCTGGCTGAGCTGGGTCAACTGGTTGATCATCTGACTGGGGTCGCTGGGCGACAGCGGGTCCTGGTTCTTGATCTGCGCCACCAGCAGCGTCGTGAACATGCTGGACACGTCGCCGTTGCCGAGGATGGAGCTGGCACTGCCGGCCGCGCCGGCCTGGGTGTTGTTGTTGACGGTCGTCATGACTTCATTCCCCCAGGCGCAGCAGGGACTGCTGCATGCTCTTCACGCGGCCCAGCACCTCCACGTTGGTCTCGAAGGCGCGCGACGCCGACAGCATGTCGGTCATCTCGGCTACCGGGTTCACGTTGGGGTAGAACACCTCGCCCTGCTCGTTGGCCAGCGGGTGGTCTGGCTCGTAGGCCTTGCGCAGCGGCTCCTGGCTCTCGACGACGTCCAGCACCTGCACGCGGCTGCCCGGAAGGTCGCCGCCGCTGGCGGTGGCGGCCAGCGCCGCGAACACCGGCTTGCGGGCGTGGTAGGTGGCGGCCTCGCTGCCACCGGCTGACTGCGCGTTGGCCAGATTGCTGGCGATGGTGTTGAGCCGCACCGTCTGGGCCGACATGGCCGAGCCGGCGATCTGGCTGATCTGCTTGAACGACATGCGTCCTCCTTATTGACCCGCGATGGCCTTGGACAGGCCGCGCAGCTTCATGTTGAGAAAGGTCAGGCTGGCCTGGAAGTCCTGCGCGTTCTGCGCGAACGCCGCCTGCTCCACGCCCAGCTCGACCGTGTTGCCGTCCTGGGACGGGTGGTGCGGCACGCGGTACTGCAGCCCGTCGGCGCCGCTGTCCAGCGCCAGGCCGTCGGCTTCGTCGCCGTTCGCCAGCAGCGCGGCAAAATCGATGTCGCGCGCCTGGTAGCCGGGCGTGTTCTCGTTCGCGATGTTGGAGGCCAGCACCTTGGTGCGCTCGGCCCGCAGCCGCAGCGCATCCGCGCTCTGGCCCATCGCCTTGCCGAAATCAATGCTCATGCGTCTCTCCCGCCTTGCGGCAATCGTGTTGATGGGGCTGGCCGGCCCGCTGCGGGCCGAAGCCCCGCTGGAAGCCCGCGTGGCCGAGTTCGCTCGCGCCGCGCTGGCCGAGCAGGCCGCGCATGCCGGCTGGCTGGCGCCAGAGATCCAGCTGAATGCAGCCCAGGCCGGGGACCGCCGTGCGGTGCAGCCCTGCCCCGGCGGCTGGCAGCTGCAGACGCTGGACCTGCGCAACGCCAACCGGCTGCGCATCGCGGCGCGCTGCCCGGGGCAGGCCGGCAAAGAGTTCCTGCTGCGCGCCCGGCTCAGCGCCGAGGTGCTGGTGGCGCGCCGCGCCCTGCCCGCCGGCCAGGC
>DASWWC010000197.1:0-3247 GCA_036401055.1 Roseateles sp. | reverse complement strand
TGGCGGGGTTCAGCGGTGTCCTCGGCGCCAATACTGCTCAACCTCGTCAGCCGCTGCTCCGCCCTTCATGACCGCGCGCTGCTCGCCGGCACCGCCCCGTCAGCGAGTTGCGTGGAAATGGATTTTGCAGGTCTGACTACTAATTTGGGAAGCACCCTTGGAGAATCTGTCGAGCAACTTCCAGACCTCTGGTTGCTCGTTCAGTATCGATTTCAGCCTCTGATCTGCTTCAGCATCACCCTTCTGACGCCGATCCCACAACGCGTGCAATTGAACGAGTGTGTATCCGGCTCGTTCGGCAATTCGTTGCTGGGTTCTCGGACTCAGCCCTTGCTGGAGATTCCCGTAGCGTTTCTTCGACGACATCTTTGTCATGACGGTTCTCTTTCCGTGATGAGGCTACTCCGCCAGCACCTGACGCACCGCATGCGCCCACCGCGCTATGCGCATGTTGGCCTCATCCCGCGACATGCGTGGCTCAAAGGCGCGGTCCAGCTGCCAGATGCCGCCAATCTCTTCGGGCAAACCGTAGACGCCGGCGCCAAGACCCGCCAGCAGCGCCGCGCCCAGCGCCGTGGTCTCGATGACCTTGGGCCGCAGCACCGGGAGGCCCAGCAGGTCGGCCTGGAACTGCAACAGCAAGTCATTCGCCGATGCGCCGCCGTCCACGCGCAGCTCGGTCAGCGCGGCGCCGTCGTTCTGCATGGCCTGCAGCAGCTCGGCGCTCTGGAAGGCAATGCTCTCCACCGCCGCGCGGGCGATGTGGCCGCGGCCGCTGCCGCGCGTGAGGCCCACGAGGGCGCCGCGCGCGTCGGCCCGCCAGTGCGGCGCGCCCAGGCCCGCGAAGGCGGGCACCAGCATCACGCCGCCGCTGTCGGGCACGCTCTCGGCCAGAGCCTGCACCTCGGCGCTGGAGCGGATGAGCCCGAGTCCGTCGCGCAGCCACTGCACCACGGCACCACCGACAAAGACGCTGCCTTCCAGCGCGAACTGGGCCGAAGCGCCCACCTGCGCCGCTCGCGTCGTCAGCAGGCCGTGGGCCGAGGCGCGCGCCTGCGCGCCGGTGTGCATCAGCAAAAAGCAACCCGTGCCGTAGGTGTTCTTGGCCTGGCCGGGCGAGAGCGCCGCCTGGCCGAACAGCGCGGCCTGCTGGTCGCCCGCGATGCCGGCAATCGGGACGCCGAACTCGGCCGCCTGGCCGAACACACCCGCCGACGGCCGCACCTCGGGCAGCAGCGCACGCGGGATGCCGAACAGGCCCAGCAGCTCGTCGCTCCAGTCGCCGCGGTGGATGTCGAACAGCAGCGTGCGCGACGCGTTGCTGACGTCGGTCGCGTGGACCGCGCCGCCGGTCAGCTTCCACAGCAGCCAGCTGTCCACGGTGCCGAAGGCCAGTTCGCCGCGTTCGGCGCGCTCGCGGGCGCCGGGCACGTGGTCCAGCAGCCAGCGCAGCTTGGTGGCCGAGAAGTATGGGTCCAGCACCAGGCCGGTCAGCGCACGCACGCGCGGCTCCAGGCCTTGCTGCTTCAGCTGCTCGCAGAAGTCGGCGGTGCGGCGGTCCTGCCAGACCAGCGCGCGGTGCAGCGGCTGACCCGTCTTGCGGTCCCACAGCACGGTGGTCTCGCGCTGGTTGGTGATGCCGATGGCGGCGGGCTTCACCCCCGCCTTGGCAACGGCCTCACGGGCGCAGGCAAGCTGCCCGGCCCAGATCTCGTCGGCGTCGTGCTCCACCCAGCCCGGCTGCGGGAAGTGCTGCGTCAGCTCGCGCTGCGCGACGGCCAGCAGGCGACCATCGCTGCCGAAGACCATCGCGCGCGAGCTGGAGGTGCCCTGGTCCAGCGCCAGCAGTGCTTCCATCGCTTGTCCCTTAGAGTGAGTGCATGGCTGACGATTTTGACGTCGTGGTGGTGGGCGGAGGCATCAACGGCGCGGGGCTGGCCCGCGACCTGGCCGGCCGCGGCTGGCGCGTGCTGCTGGCGGAAGCGCAAGACCTGGCCCAGCACACCTCATCGTCGTCCACCAAGCTGATCCACGGCGGGCTGCGCTACCTGGAGACCTACGAGTTCTCGCTGGTGCGCAAGGCGCTGCAGGAACGCGAGCTGCTGCTGCGCAGCGCACCGCACCTGATCCAGCCGCTGCGCTTCGTGCTGCCGCACGCGCCGCACCTGCGGCCGGCCTGGATGATCCGCATCGGGCTGTTCCTGTACGACCACCTGGCGCGCCGCGAGCTGCTGCCGGGCTCGCACAGGCTGAACCTCGCGGGCAGCGTCTACGGCGAGCCGCTGCGCCCCGAGTTCACGCGCGGCTTCGTCTATTCGGACGGCTGGGTGGACGACGCGCGGCTGGTGGTCGCGAACGCGCAGGATGCACGCGCTCGCGGCGCCGAGGTGCTGACGCGCTGCGCCGTCACGCACGCCCGGCGCGGTGCGGACGGCTGGCAGGTCTCGCTGCAAGGCGGCCGCGCGCTGCGCAGCCGGGCGCTGGTCAACGCGGCAGGGCCCTGGGCCGAAGCCTTCCTGCGCGGCCAGGGCCTGCCGACCCGCGGGCTGCGGCTGGTGAAGGGCAGCCACATCGTCGTGGATCAGCGCTTCACGCACGACCACGCCTACATCTTCCAGAACCCCGACGGCCGCATCATCTTCGCCATTCCCTTCCAGGGCCGCTTCACGCTGATCGGCACCACCGACGTAGAGCTGCCCGAGCACGAGGCGCCGCCCGCGCAGGCGCAGATCGAGGCCGACGAGATCGCCTACCTGTGCGAGCAGGCCAGCCGCTACCTGGCCCGGCCGGTGGTGCCGGCCGACGTGCTGTGGACCTATGCCGGCGTGCGCCCGCTGCTGGACGAAGGCGGCTCGGCCTCGTCGGTGACGCGCGACTACCTGCTGGAGACCGATGCGGCCGGCGGCGCGCTGCTGCTGCTGAACGTCTGGGGCGGCAAGCTGACCACCTACCGCAAGCTGGCCGAGGACGGCGCCACGCAGCTGGGCCGGCTGCTGGGCGACGAGCGCCGGCCCTGGACCGCGCGTGCGCAGCTGCCGGGCGGCGACCTGGGTGCGCATGGCGTGGACATCGCCGGCTTCACCGCCGCGCTGCAGGCCCGCCATGCCGACCGCCCGCCGGCGATGGTCGCCCGCATGGCACGCGCCTACGGCAGCGCCGCCGCCGAGCTGCTGGCCGCGCCACTGGGCGCCGAGGTCGCGCCGGGTCTGTTCGACGGTGAGCTGCGCCACCTGGTGGACCACGAATG
>DASWWC010000196.1:0-2242 GCA_036401055.1 Roseateles sp. | reverse complement strand
GGCCGCGGGCGGCCAGGCCAGCATCGTGGCCGTGCGCGTCTGGCCCGCGGCCGACTACACGCGCGTGACCATCGAGTCCGACCGGCCGCTGGCCGCCAAGCACTTCCTCGTCGACGCGCCACACCGGCTGGTCATCGATGTCGAGGGCCTGCAGCTGAGCCCGGGGCTGAAGGAGCTGATCGGCAAGGTCAGGGCCGACGACCCCTACATCGCTGGCGTGCGCGTGGGCCAGAACACGCCCACCGTCGTGCGCCTCGTGCTGGACCTGAAGCAGCCCGCCGCGCCGCAGGTGTTCACGCTGGCGCCAGTGGCGGCCTACAAGCACCGGCTGGTGCTGGACCTGCATCCCAGCGTGGAGGCCGACCCGCTGGTGGCGCTGGCCCAGGAGCACAACAAGCCGCCCACCGCCGCGCGCCGGGCCGAGTCCGCAGCCAGCGCCGTCAACGATGCGCTGGAGGAGCTGATCCAGAAGATCGAGCGCCCGCCCGAGCCCTCGGCTCCGCCACCCGCCGCGCCCCCCGTGGCCGCAGCGCCCAAGCCCGCCCCCGAGCCCAAGCCTGCGGCGGCGGCGATGGACCGCCTCATCGTCATCGCGCTGGATCCCGGCCACGGTGGCGAAGACCCCGGCGCCGTCGGCCCCACGGGCCTGAAGGAGAAGGACGTCGTGCTGGCCGTGGGGCTGAAGCTGCGCGAGCGGCTGGAGACCAACCCCAACATCCGCGTGCTGATGACGCGCGACAAGGACTTCTTCGTGCCGCTGCAGGACCGCGTGCGCAAGGCGCGGCGCGTGCAGGCCGACCTGTTCGTCTCCATCCATGCCGACGCCTTCATCAACCGCCAGGCGCGCGGCGCCTCGGTGTTCGCGCTCAGCGACGGCGCCGCCACCAGCGCCGCCGCGCGCTGGATGGCCAACAAGGAGAACGCCGCCGACATGGTGGGCGGCGTCAACGTCGGCGCGGCCACCAAGGATGCCAACGTTCTGCGCGCGCTGCTGGACATGAGCACGACGGCGCAGATCAAGGACAGCCTGAAGCTGGGCAAGGAAGTGCTGGGCCAGATCGGCAAGGTGGGCCGGCTGCACAAGCCGCGCGTCGAGCAGGCCGGCTTTGCGGTGCTGAAGGCACCGGACATCCCCAGCATCCTGGTCGAGACGGCCTTCATCTCCAACCCCGAGGAGGAGAAGAAACTGCGCGACCCGGATTACCAGGACGAACTGGTGGATGCACTGGCGGCCGGCATCGCGAGGTACTTTGCCAAGAACCCGCCGATGGCGAGGAAGCGCAGCACGACGCTTTAGGGCCTGCGCCCGGTCACGAGCGTGAAGGTCTGCATGTAGTGAAAGTCGGGCCGGCGCAGCGCGAAGGCCGGACTGTCGGGATCGCACAGCTGCTCCAGCGCGCGGAAGTCCTGTTCGGACAGCCAGGGTCTGAGCCGCTCGCCAAAGGTCGAGCGGAACTGCGCCTCCAGCACGTACTCGTGCGCCGCCGCGTCCAGCGGCGAGATGCGCTCGATGACGAAGCTGCGGACCTGCACCTCGGCGAGCCCGGCCTGCCGCAGCAGCCCGACGTTGGCCCGCACCGCCGCGAGCCGCTGCTCGTCCAGGCCGTAGCGATCGCGGTAGTAGGCCCGGACGGCGTCCACGACCGCCCGCTCCAGCCGCGAGTCCCAGGCGAACAGCATCTCCGGCAGGAAGCCGCTCTGCCCCACCGCCAGCCGCCCGCCCGGACGCAGCCAGCCCGCGAGGCGGCGCACGGCGCCCAGGGGATCGGCGAAATGGTTGACCGTGTTGGTTGACCAGATCGCATCAAGACCGGCGGCCGGCATGTCCAGCTCCATGAGGTCACCGGCGTGCAGTTCCACCGCCGCGGGCGCCTGGCGCCGCGCGGCCGCCAGGTGCGGCTCCGACAGGTCCGCGCCGATGACCCGGCCCGCCGGCCCCACCGCCTGCACCAGCCAGGCCAGCGCCTCGCCGCTGCCGCAACCCGCGTCCAGCACCTGCATGCCGGGCTGCAGCGCCAGCGTATCCAGCGCCGCGCGCAGTTCCGGCTCCGCGAAGCGCATGAACAGGCCCAGCTTGCGCGAGTAGTCGCGCTGCGCTGTGTCACCCAACAAACCAGCCATCACAAGCCTCCGTGTCCCGGTCGCATGCTCGCATCCGGCGAGCACCATGCCAGTCCGTAGGGCAGCACTGCCGGCCCGAACAGGAAGTGCAGCACGCGCCGGCGCCCCAGGGCCTCGGTGG
>DASWWC010000195.1:0-3936 GCA_036401055.1 Roseateles sp. | reverse complement strand
GCGCTGGCCGACTACCTGCTGGCCCAGGGCGGCCCCGACAGCGCCGCGGCCCGCGCCCGCCTGCAGGACCGCGCCCGCACCTCCACCGACCCGATGCTGACCGTGCTGGCGCTGCACATGCCCTGCGTGCAGCCCGGCTGCCGCAACATCGAGACCTCGCAGTGGTCGCGGCTGGAGCCGGCCAACCTGCTGGCCTGGTTGGCGCTGCCGGGCGGCGGCGCCAATGGGCGCTACCTGCTGGACCAGATCGCCGAGCATGTGCGCTACACGCGCAGCTACCGGCAGGAGGCGGCCGCGCTGTTCGACGGCCTGCCCGGACTGGCGCTGCGCCCGCCCTGGGCCGTGGCCCACCTCTACGGGCTGACTGCCAGCTGCCGGCGCCCGCTGGCCGATGCCGCCGCGGCACCGCGCTGCGAGGCCGTGGCCGAGCTGCTGTGGGCGGACGGGGGCGCGACCGAGCGGCTGATCGCGTTGGTGCTGGTGCAGGGGGCGCTGCCGCTGTTGCCACAGCGCGGCGCGGTCTGGGAGCCGCGCCAGCGCGAGATGGAGGCCGTGACGCGCTGGCTGGGCGAGGAGCGCAGCCGCCTGTCGACGCACCCCAGGCCCACGCGGGCCGAGATCTGCGAGGCGCTCGCGCCGCCGCGACCGGGCGAGCGCGCGGCGCTGAACGAATGGGAGCGTGCCCGCATCCTGCTGCAGGCCAGCGGCCTGTCGCCGTGGGAGCTGTACCCGCGCCGCGCTTTGCCGGGGAGGTCGGTGCCTTGAGGCGGGGCTGGCGTTGGCTGGGGCTGGGGACGTTGCTGATCGTCGTCTCGGGTGGGTGGCTGGGCTGGCGCGAGTTGACGCGGGACGGGCCGCAGGCGCCAGCTGCGGCGGCGGCCGTGGCGGCTTCGGCCGCAGAGCCGTTGGCCAACGCATGGCTGCGGCCGGCCGCAAGCACTGCCGCCGTGCCGGCCGCAAGCGCTGCCTCGGGTGTCGCGAATGGAACTGCGGAGCCTGGGTCCACGGTGATGGAAATCTGCCGCGTCGGGCGCTTCACCAGGCGGCAGGCCGAGGGCTGGGGTGCCATCGAGAAGCTCAAGATGATGGCCGGCTTGTATGCACTCGACCAGCGCAAGGACGCGGCGCTGAGCCAGCTGTCGGCGCGGCTGGCGGCGGGCTCGGACAGCGAGCGGGTGGCGGCGCGGCTGGTGATGGACGATGCCGAGGGGGCAGCGAGCATCGCCGCACGCTCCAGCGACGCGGTGGCCTATCGGCTGGCCCTGCTTCGCTGCCGCAGCCAGAGCGACGCAGCGCCCAGCTGTCGGGCGCTGACGGTGCAGGCCTGGCAGCAACTGGACCCGCAGGATGCACGACCCTGGGCACGGCTGGTGGCACAGGCGTGGGAGCGCAAGGACGAGGCTGCGGCCGCACAGGCGGTGGAGGAGATGCTGCAGCGCCGCCCGCGTGGCACTTTCTCTCCGTTGCTGGAGGCGATGTTCAACGCCCGGGCGGCCGTGGCGGACGTGGAGGCTCGCGGCTTGCTGACGGTCGAGATGATCGGCCGGGATGCGGGGCTACCCAGGGACGACATCATCTTTCTTCGCTATTGCAGCGCCGAGCGCGTGCAGGACACGGCGCGCCGCGCACGCTGTGAGCGCCTGGCGCGTTGGCAGCTCGAGCACGCCAACGACTTGACGGACGCCATGATCGCGACAGCCATTGCCGATCGCGTGGCCCTGCCGGCGGAGCAGCGGCCCTTCACCGGCGAGCAATTGAAGCGCGGGCAGGAGTGGTTCATGGAGCAGTCCGACAAGGTGTTCGGCATGAGCTGCACCGGGCTGCGGCGCACGTCGGAATGGATGGAGCAGCGCGTGCAGCGGGGCGAGCTGAAGATGGTGCTGCAGGGTGCGGCAGACCGTTGATCCGGCCCGTATGCTGTGTCCATGATCGTGTCGTTACGCCGCCGCCTGTGGGCAGCGATGATCGTCGTCGGGTTGATTGCCACGGTTGGTGGTTGGTGGAGCCGAGAGCCTGCTGCGCCTCATGGCGACATCCCGGCCGCCGTGGCCGACGCGTCTCGCACCGCTTCCACGCCGATGGATGCCAGGTTGCCCGCTGGAGGGGGCGCCAAGCCGGCGTCTGCCGTGGCGGAGCTGCACGCCGCGCACGAGCCATCAGAGGCATGGTCTCGGGAGCGGGCCCGCGCCGAGTTGAAGCAGCGCATGCAGGCGGACTGGTGTGGTTTCGGGGTTGCCGAGAAGAGCCGGCAGATTGAAGCTGTCTTCGAGAAGGCGAGTGCCGGTGGGCAGCCCATTGGTGTGGACGCGATCGCGGAAGCGAATCGCACGGCGGGGGCCGAGGTGATCGAGGAGGCGGTGGCGCAGGTGCGCCAGCGCTGGGTGAAGGCACTGCTGCAGCGCGGCGACCCGCGCTCGCTGGCTGTGGCGGAGTATCTGGGCGGCAGCGATGGCGACGCGTCCCGGGCTTCGGTGCGCTTGCAGGCACTGGCGCGCAGCGCGACCGACCCCATGGTGACCGCGCTGGCGCTGCAGCGGCCCTGCTCGCCGGGCTGCGGCAATGTCGATCGGGCCCAATGGTCGCGGCTGGAGCCGGCCAATCTGCAGGCGTGGCTGACGCTGCTGGGCGATGCGCGCACGCGCCACACGCAGGAGGCGTATGTGCTGGAGCGCATCGCCAACGAGGCACGCTACTCGCGCACCTACGAACGCGAGTTCAAGGTCTTGCTGCTGGAGCTGCCGCAGACGGTGTCGCTCGGTCTGGTGCAGGAGGCGGAGCTGCAGCTCATCGTCGGCACTGCCTCGGCTTGGCCCATTGCCAGCCTGCGGCCCGCGATGGAGTTCTGCCGTGCGAAGGCGGCGGAGCCGGCGAGTCAGCATCTGTGCCTGGCCGTGGCCGAACTGATGTGGCAGGGGGACAACCTGCTCGATCGCAGCCTGGCCCTGGCGCTGGCGCGGCAGCTGTTGCCGGCGCGGGCCGGGTTGCGGGCCCGATGGGAGCCTCGGGCGCGTGTGGCCGAGGCTGCGCGGCATTGGGCCGAGTCCAACGTGGCGCCTTGGATGTCAGAGGTGGAGGCAGAGACGTCTTCTTGTGGCTGGCAGGCGGGCATTCGCCGTGAGCTGCAGGTGCGCGCTGCGCAGGGGGAGTGGGGGCAACTGCAGGCTGATATGCAGGCCGCACGGGCGGACGAGGCCAGCCTGTCTGCAAAGTGGCGCCAGGGCGCGGGCCGCAGCCTGCTGGATCCGCTGCCGTCGGCGCGCCCGGCGTCTTCGGTGCGTTGAAGCTCAGTCGGCCGTGCCGGCCTGGGCCTGGTGGCGATGCAGCGCCTCCAGCAGCAATGGGTTGACCCGCGCCGCATCCGAGATGGGCGCCATATGCCCGGCGCCTTCCAGCATGGCCAGTTGCGCGTGCGGCAACCGGGTGGCCAGTGTCTGTGCCACGCGCCGGGCGCTGGCGCGCGTGGCGCCGCCGCAGATCAGCTGTACGGGCATCTGCAGCGTGGCGAGCTGGGCGTCGCTCCAGCGTGCCGCGCTCAAGGCCTCGAAGTGGCGGCGCACGGTGGGCATGGGCTCGGCCAGGCGGGCACGCTGGGCTTCATCCAGCTCCGGCCACACGTCGCGGCCCTGCCAGTAGCCGACGAAGCCACGAGCGGCGTCGTCCAGGTCGCCGCGGTCCAGCGCTGCAGCGACGGCCATGGCCACCTGCTGGGCTTCCTGCCATTCGGGCAGGTTCTCGCCCAGCGCGGGCAGCACGCCGAAGGCGACGGGCTCGTACAGCGTCAGCGAGCGCACACGCTGCGGCTGCTGTAGCGCAAGCTGCAGCGACACGGCGCCGCCGTAGCTGTGGCCCACCAAGTGGAAGGGCTGGTCGGGCGGCAGGTCCAGCCCGGCCAGCACGCCGTCGGCCTCGAAGGCCAGGCTGCTGGCCACGCCGCCC
>DASWWC010000194.1:0-10741 GCA_036401055.1 Roseateles sp. | reverse complement strand
GGACTTAACAGCGTGCTCACCCTCGCCTGGTTCGACCAACTGGGGTTGCCTCGACTCTCCTGACCTCAAGCTCTCGAACCGCCTGGTGCGGACCCGCATGCCAGGTGGTGTGGCAGGGGCGCCTCCACACGGAGGTCCCCCCATGCCGATCAGGCCTCCGCCCGCCGACAAGGCCTGGACGCCCAATCGAGGGGGCGCCGGAACTCAAACCGGTCTGCCGCTACTCACCCGCAGGCGACCGCCGCAACGAGGGCAGGCCAGGACTCGGGCGCAGGGCTGGGTCGGTGGGCCGCTCTGAGCGTCGTCCATCACTCTCGCCCGGAACCACCTCGTTGTCGACCGATCGCCCGCCGCTCTGCCCGCTCTTGCGCATCTGCCGTCCGGCGGCCGGCATGGCCTTGCTGGCCTGGTCCTTCCTGGTCGCGGCGGCCACGCCGCCCGTCGTCCCGCCGGCCAGCGAGCTGGCACGCCCGCCGGCCGTGGCCCGCAGCGCCGAGCTGCCTCCCGAGCGCCCGCCCGTGGCGCGCGAGCTGGGCAAGCCCGACGACGAACTGCGCCTCGACGTGCCCGCCTACAGCCTGGCGCCCGACGCCCCCGCGGCGCTGCGCGAGGCCTTGCCGCGCCTGACCGCCGCCTTTACCGGCAAGGACCGGGGCTTCGAGGACCTTGTCAACGCCGCCAACGAGGTCACGCGCTTCCTGCAGCGTGACCTCGGTTACTACCTCGGCTACGCCTACATCCCCGAGCAGACCTTCGACGGCCAGACCGTGCGCATCGCTGTGCTGGAGGGCCGGCTGGATCGCGTGGTGCTGAACTGGAGCGAAGGCCTGCCGGTGCGCCGCGAGATCGTCGAGGCCTATTTGCAGCGCCTGCAGCCCGGCGACGTGCTGACCGTGGACGCGGTCGAGCGCACCGTCTTCCTCATCAACGACCTGCGCGGCATCGTCACGCGCGCCGAAGTCCGCGCCGGCTCCCGGCCCGGCACGGCCACGCTGGTCTTCACGCCGCGGGCCGAGGCGCGCTACAGCGGCAGCGTGGACGGCGACCTGAACGGCTCCGAGGTCATCGGCGGCCAGCGCCTCGGCGCCCAGGTCATCATGGCCAGCCCGCTGGGGCGCGGCGACGGCCTGTCGGCCTCGGTGCTGAGCTCGTCCACCGGTGGCCTGCGCTTCGCGCTGCTGGGCTACACCAGCCCCATCGGCGCGGACGGCTTCAAGGCCGGAGCCTCGCTGTCGGCCGTGCGCTACCAGCTGGACACCGACGAATTCCCGCTGGGCCTGCGCGGCACGGGCAGCACCTTCAACCTGTTCGCGCTCTACCCCTGGGTGCGCTCTCGCAACCTCAACCTGTTCGTGCTGGGCGCGGCCGACGTGAAGCGCTATGTCGACAACGTCGCCTCGCTGGCCACGCGCAAGCGCGTGGACGACGTCAACCTGGGCCTCAGCGGCGACTTCCGCGACAGCCTGCTGAGCGGCAGCGTCAACACCTTCGAGCTGAACCTGATGCAGGGCCGGTTGCGCTTCGCGGACGGCGTGCCCAGCGGCAGCGACGACGCGCCCAGCTTCCGCAAGCTGAGCTTTTCGGCATCGCGTCTGCAGAACCTCGTCAGCGGCCGGTTGCTGGCCTACGCCACCGTGCGCGGCCAGTGGGCCTTGTCCAACCTGGATTCCACCGAGCAGTTCCGCGCCGGCGGGCCCAATGGCGTGCGCGCCTTTGCGCCCGGCGAGGGCACGGGCGACAGCGGTGCCGTGGCCAGCCTGGAGCTGCGCTGGTTGCCGCCGGCCAGCCTGTTCGGCAAATGGTCCAGCGAGCTGGTCATGGCGGCCTTCTTCGACGGCGCCTACGTGCAGTACCGCCACGATCCCGACCAGGTCCAGCGCGAGCCGTCCTACGTGAACCGCGCCTGGCTGGGCGGCGCCGGCCTGTCGCTGGTCTGGGCCCGCGCGGGCAGCTACGCGTTGCGCATGAGCCTGGCCACGCCCACGCATGGCCGCGCGGTGGCCGATGGCCAGCACCGCAAGCTGCGCTTCTACGCGCAGGCCACCTGGAACTTCTAGCGCCATGACGCCGCGCACCCGCTCCCGCCTGCGTCCGCTCGGCCTGGCCCTCAGCCTCGCGCTGGCCTACCCGCTGGTGCAGGCGCTGCCACAGGGCGCGCAGGTCGTGCAAGGCCAGGTGCAGCTGTCCACGCCGCAGCCCGGCCAGGGCCTGATCCAGCAGGGCAGTGACAAGGCCATCATCAATTGGCAGAGCTTCTCCATTGCCGCCAACGAGAGCCTGCGCATCCAGCAGCCCGGCGCCGGCTCCGTGCTGCTGAACCGCGTCGTCGGTGGCGACCCCTCGCTGATCCTGGGCCGCATGCAGTCCAACGGCCAGGTCTTCCTGGTCAACCCGCGCGGCATCGTGTTCGGCCGCGGCTCGCAGGTGGACGCGGGCGGCCTGGTCGCGTCCACGCTGGACCTGTCCGACGCCGCCTTCCTGGCCGGCAGCTACCGCTTCACCGCCGGTCCCGGCGCGGGCGGCCTGCAGGCCGACGGCAGCATCACCGCCAGCGGCGGCACCGTCGCGCTGCTCGCGCCGCAACTCAACGTCGGCGGCAGCATCGCGGCGCGCCGCGTGGGCCTGGCAGCGGCCGGCAGCGTCACGGTGGACGTGGAGGGCGACGGCCTCGTGCTGTTCAACCTGCGCAACGACGACGGCCTGGACGTGGCGCTCAAGTTCAGCGGCCAGGTGCTGGCCGACGGTGGCAGCGCCGAGCTGCGTGCCCAGGCCCGCGCCGGCGCCGCCGGCCAGGTGCTCAACATGGACGGCGTCGTGCAGGCGCGCGGCCTGCGCCAGCAGGGGGGGCGCATCGTCATCGACGGAGGCACGGCGGGCGACACCTGGGTGCGCGGCAGCCTCGATGCCACCGGCGAGGCCCAGGGCGGCGACATCGCCGTGCTGGGTCAGCGCGTGGCGCTGCTGGACGGCGCGTCGTTGGACGCGTCGGGGCGCCTCGGCGGCGGCAGCCTGCAGGTGGGCGGCGGCTTTGAGGGCCGCGGCGCCGCACACAACGCGCAGCGCACCTGGATCGCCGCCGGCGCGCGCCTGAAGGCCGATGCCATCGACGAGGGCGACGGCGGCCAGGTCGCCGTCTGGGCCGACCTTCGCACCGACGTCTACGGCCAGATCTCGGCGCGCGGCGGGCGCCTGGGCGGCAACGGCGGCTTCGTCGAGACCTCCGGCAAGCAGCAGCTCAACATGCCCACCGGCAGCGTGGACGTGTCCGCGCCGCGCGGCCGCGCCGGGCGCTGGCTGCTGGACCCCGCCAACCTGACCATCTCCAGCGCCGCCGACAGCGACTCGGCAGCCACCGCCTCGCCCTTCGAGCCCACCGCCGACACCTGGGTGCTGAACGTCAACACGCTCAACACCGCGCTGGCCGCCGGCACCGGCGTGATCGTCAGGACGGACGCCAGCGTTGGCGGGGCCGGCGAGACCGGCGCCATCGTCGTCGATGCGGCCATCCAGGGTAGCGCCGGCGGCTCGCTAACGCTGGACGCCGTGGGCGCCATCAGCTTCACCGGTGCCGGCTCCATCACCGCGACCGGCAGCGCGCTCAACGTCAGCCTGCAGGCCGGCGGAGGCATCACCGGCAACACGATCAACACCAACGGCGGCACGCTGACCGCCACGGGCAGCGGCACCATCGACCTCGGCAGCGTCACCAGCGGCGCGCTGACCATCAACAGCGGCGGCGGCGCGGTGGTGCTGCCCACCGGCAACGTCACCGGCGCGCTGGGCGTGAGCACCAGCGGCGGCAACATCAGCCAGCGCACCGGCACGCTGACCGTGACCGGCGCCACCACGCTGGGCGCTGGTGCCGGCAACGTCGTGCTGGGCACGCTGAACAGCGCCGGCCTGGGCATCACCACGACGACCGGCGCGATCACGCTGGGCAGCGGCAGCATCGGCGGCGCCCTGACGGCCACCAGCACCAGCGGCGCCATCGACCAGGCCGCCGGCGGCCTCACCGTCACCGGCGCCACGACGCTGAGCACCGGCGCAGCCGCCATCACCTTGGGCAGCCTGGCCAGCGCCGGGCTGGATGCCACCACTGCCAATGGCGTCATCACACTGGGCACGGGCAGCATCACCGGCACGCTGGACGCGACCAGCGGCGGTGCGCTGATCACGCAGGCGGCGGGCGGCCTGACCGTCACCGGCGTCAGCACCCTCAACGCCGGTACCGGCGCCATCACGCTGACCGAGGCCAACGCCCTGCGCGGCACGGTCCACCTCACCGGCGCCACCACGCAGCTCAGCAACGGCGGCATCGAGGCGCTGACGCTGGGCACGCTGAACACCGGTGCGCTGACCGTCTCCACCGTCACCGGCACGCTGACACTGGGCGCCGGCAACGTGGGCGTGCTGAACGCCACCACCAGCGGCGGCGCCATCGCGCAGACCGGCAGCCTGACGTCCAGCGGTGCCGCCACGCTGAATGCCGGCGCCGGCAGCATCACGCTGGACAGCCTCAGTGCCGACTCGCTCAGCCTCACGTCCACCGCGGGCGCCCTCCAGCTGGGCAGCGGCAACATCACCGGCGCGCTGACGGCCACCACGGGGGGCTCCGCAGCGATCACGCAGGCATCGGGCCAGCTGACGGTGGGCGGCGCCACCACGCTGACGACGGCCTCCGGTGGCATCACGCTGGGCAGCTTCGACGGCGCCGGCCTCAGCGCCACCGCCGCCGGCGGCATCATCACGCTGGGCACCGGCACCCTCACCGGCGCGCTCGACGTCAGCAGCGGTGGCGCGCTGATCACGCAGGCCACCGGCGGCCTGTCGGTCGGCGGCATCGCGACCCTCGACGCAGGCGCCGGCGACATCACGCTGAACCTGGCCAACGGCTTCCAGGACACCGTCAAGCTGACAGGCGCGACCACGCAGCTCAGCAACGCCGGCACCCAGGCCCTGAAGCTGGGCGCGCTCGACACCGGCGCACTGACCGTGGCGACCGGCACCGGCACGCTGACGCTGGGCACCGGCACCGTCGGCGCGCTGACCGCCACCACCGGTGGCGGCCACATCGCGCAGGCCGGCGGCGGCCTGGCGGCCTCGGGCCTGGCCACGCTGAACGCCGGGGCCGGCAGCATCACGCTGGCCAGTTTCGCCAGCGCGGGGCTGGATGCCAAGACGACCAACGGCGTCATCACGCTGGGCACCGGCACCATCACCGGCACGCTGGCCGCGGCCAGCGGCGGCGCGCTGATCAAGCAGGCCGCGGGCGGGCTCACCGTCACCGGCGCCAGCACGATCAACGCCGGTGCCGGCGACATCACACTGAACTTGGCCAACAGTCTGCAAGGCACGGTCAACCTGACTGGCGCCACCACGCAGATCAGCAACACCGGTGCGCAGGACTTGACGCTGGGCACGCTGGCCACCGGCGCGCTGACCGTCGCCACCGGCACCGGCCAGCTGACGCTGGGCACGGGCAGCGTGGGCGTGCTGAGCGCCACCACCGGTGGCGGCGCCATCGTGAAGAACAGCGGCACGCTGACGGCCAGCGGCGCCGCCACGCTGGACGCGGGTGCCGGCAGCGTCACGCTGAACAGCCTCAGCGCCAGCTCGCTGAGCATCACCTCCACCGCGGGCGCCCTGCAACTGGGCGCAGGCAACATCACCGGCGCGCTGACGGCCCAGACGGGCGGCGCCGCGGCGATCACGCAGGCTTCGGGCGCGCTGACGGTGGGCGGCGCCACCACGCTGACGACGGCCGCCGGCGCCATCACGCTGGGCAGTCTCGACAGCGGCAACTTCAGCGCCACCTCCAGCGGCGGTGCGCTGCAGCTGGGCACCGGCACCGTCACCGGCACGCTGAGCGCCAACACCGGCGGCGGTGCCATCACCCAGGCGGCCGGCGGCCTCATCGTCACCAGCACGTCCACCCTGAACGCCGGCGCGGGCAGCATCACGCTGGGCGAGGCCAACGAGCTGCGGGGCGCCATCGGCCTGACCGGCGGCACGGCGCAGCTGACCAACGCGGGCGCCCAGGCACTGCTGCTGGCCAGCGCCAACACCAGCGGCAACCTGGGCCTGACAACCGGCGGCGGCGGCATCCGGCTCGGCACCGGCACCGTCAACGGCACGCTGAGTGCCACCAGCGCCGGCGGCGCCATCACCCAGGCCGCCAACGGCATCGTCGTGACGGGCAACGCGACCCTCGACGCCGGCGCCGGCGCCATCACGCTGGACGACGCGGCCAACGACTGGCGCGGCAGCGTGGCGCTGACCGGCGGCGCGACCCACATCGTCAGCACCGCCAGCGGCAGCGCCGTGCTCAACCTCGCCACGCTGAACACCGGCAACCTCACGGCCCGCACCGCGGGCGGGCAGCTGACGCTGGGCACCGGCACCGTCAACGGCACGCTGGATGCTGGCAGCGTGGGCGGCCTGCTGACCCAGGCCAGCGGCGGCCTCAGCGTCACCGGCGCGGCCACGCTGGCCGCCGGCAGCGGCAACATCAGCCTGAGCGACGCCGCCAACCAGTGGCATGGCGTCACGCTCAGCGGCAACTCGCTGAGCATTGCGTCGGCCGGCCACCTCGACATCCTGGGCCTGACCCAGCCCGCCGACCGCGCGCTGACGCTGTCGGCCGGCGGCAACCTCAGCCTGGGCGCGATGACCGACATCGACACCGGCACCGCCGACCTCAGTCTCACCAGCCTGGGCGGCAGCTTCACCGCGGCGGGCAAGCTCGCAGGCCACAACGTCTCGGTCACCGCCGACACCGGCCTCACGCTGGACCACGACATCAGCGCCACCGGCACGTTGGGCCTGAAGACCCACAGTGGCGGCATCAGCCAGGGCGCAGGCACCACCATCACCGCCGACGGCGTGACGACGGTCGATGCCGGCAGCTCCGCCGTCAGCCTCAACGAGGCGACCAACCATTTCGGTGCCGCGGTCCACCTGAAGGGCGGCGCCGTCACGCTGACCGGCAATGCCGCGCTGACGCTGGGCACGCTGGACACCGGCAACCTGACGGTCAGCTCGGTCGGCGCGCTAAACCTCGGCACTGGCCAGGTCGCCGGCACGCTGAACGCCAGCAGCGGCGGCAACCACGCCATCACGCAGGCCGCCGGCGGGCTGACGCTGACCGGCGCGACCACGTTGAACGCCGGCACCGCCGACATCACGCTGATGGACGCCGCCAACGATCTGGGCGGCGCCATCACGGCCACCGGCGGCGCCGTGTCGCTGCACAGCGCCGACGCGCTGCACCTGTTCTCGCTGACCCAGCCCACCAACAAGGCGCTGGTGCTGGAGGCCGTCAACGCGCTGACGCTGCCGGCCGGCACAGGCAACATCAACACCGGCAGCGAGGCGCTGACCCTGTCCACCCAGACCGGCGTGTTAACCACCTTCGGCACGCTGGCCGGCGGCAACATCACGCTGCGCGGCCAGTCGGCCACGCTGGCGCACAACATCACGGCCAGCGGCACGCTGCTGATCGAGACCAGCGCGGGCGCCATCAACCAGACCGGCGGGCGCATCAGCGTGACCGGCACCAGTCGCTTCGATGCCGACACGGCGGGCATCACGCTGACCCGCGCGCTCAATGACTTCCAGTCGGCCGTCAGCCTGCGCGGCGGCGCGGCCAGCCTCACCGACCAGAACGCGCTGACGCTGGACAGCATGGCCTTGACCGGCCTGCAGGCTCAGGCCGGCGGCGCGCTGCACCTGGGCACGGGCGCGCTGAGCGGCAACCTCGGTGCGACGGCCGGCGGCGCCATCACGCAGGCCGCCGGTGGCCTGCGCGTGGACGGCACGGCCAGCTTCAATGCCGGCGGCGCCAGCCTCACGCTGCTGGACACGGCCAACCACTTCACCGGCGCGCTCAGCCTCAGCGGCGGTGCCACGCAGTTGCGCGACAGCGGCGCCGTGCTGCTGGGCGGTGGCAGCGTCGCCTCGCTGGCGCTGACCAGCGGCGGCGCCGTCAGCCAGAACGCGGGCCTCACCGTCACCGGCGCGCTGAACGTGAACGCGGGCAGTCATGCCATCACGCTGGACCACAGCGCCAACCAGCTGGGCGGCACCGTCACGCTGACCGGCAGCGCCAGCAGCGTGCGCAGCAGCGGCGCGCTGACGCTGGGCACGCTGGCCATCGGCGCGCTGACGCTGCAGTCGAGCGGAGCGCTCAACCTGGGGCAGGGCAGCATCGCCGGCAACCTCGATGCCAGCAGCGGCGGCGGCGCGGTGACGCAGGCTGGCGTGCTCAACGTGACGGGCAGCGCCAGCATCCAGGCCGGCAGCGGCAGCATCACGCTGACCCAGGGCAGCAATTCCTGGGGCGGCGCGCTGAGCCTGTCCGGTGGCACCACCCAGGTGAGCAGCAACGGCGGCCTGAGCCTGGGCACGCTGGCCGTCGGCGCGCTGACGCTGGACGCCAGCGGACCGCTGAACCTGGGCCAGGGCACGGTGGCCGGCGCCCTGACGGCCAACAGCCACGGCGGCGCCATCACGCAGGCCGGTGCGCTGGACGTGGGCGGCGCAGCCAACCTGCAGGGCGGCAGCGTCACGCTCAGCCAGGGCGGCAACCGCTGGGGCGGCGAGGTGCAGATCAGCAGCGGCGCCGCGCAGATCACCGGCAGCGGCGCGCTGACGCTGGGCACGCTGTCCACCGCCAACCTCAGCGTGACCAGCAGCGGCGCGCTCAACCTCGGCCAGGGCACGGTGGGCGGTGACCTGAGCGCCAGCAGCGGCGGCAGCGCCATCACGCAGGGCGGTGCGTTGACCGTCAACGGCGCCGCGACCCTCAATGCCGGCGGTGGTGACATCACGCTGGCCAACACCGGCAACCAGCTGCTGGGCGCGTTGTCGCTGACCGGCGATGCGGTGACGCTGTACAACCAGCCCAGCCTGGTGCTGGGTACGTTGAGCTTCAACAGCCTGGACGCCACCAGCGCCGGCAGCGTCACGCTGGGCAGCGGCGCGCTGGGCGGTGCACTCGTGGCGCGTGCGCTAGGGGGCGCCATCACGCAGATCGCCGGCGGCCTGAGCGTCGCGGGTGACACCACGCTGCAGGCCAGCGGCGGCATCACGCTGGGCTCAGCCGGCAACCAGTTCCGGGGTCTGGTCCATCTCAGCGGCGGTGCGGCCACGCTCAACAACGCCGGCGCGCTGCGCCTGGGCACGCTGGCCACCGCCGGCCTGACGCTGGACGTCGCCGGCAGCTTGGACCTGGGCACCGGCAACGTCGGCGGTGCGCTGATGGCCACCAGCACCGGCGCCATCACGCAGACCGGTGCGCTGACCGTCAGCGGCGTGGCCACGCTGAATGCCGGCAGCGCCGCCATCACGCTGGGCCAGGCGGGCAATGCCTTCAGTGGCCCGCTGAGCCTGCGTGGCGGCACGGCGCTGGTGCGCAACGGCGCGGCGCTGAGCCTGGGCAGCCTGGGCCTGGGCGAGCTGACGGTGTCGTCCAGCGGCGGCCTGCAGCTGGGCAGTGGCAGCATCACCGGCGCGCTGAAGGCCGACAGCAACGGCGCCGCCATCACGCAGGCCGCCGGTGGCCTGGCCGTGGGCGGCGCGACCACGCTGGAGGCCGGCGGTGGCGCCATCACGCTGAGCGATGCGGCCAACGCGTTCGCGGGGCCCGTGCAGCTGCGCGGTGGCACCGTCAGCCTGGCCAGCGGCGGCGCGCTGCGGCTGGACAGCTTCACGGCGCAGCAGCTCACGCTGGCCGCAGGGGGCGACATCGAACTGGGCGCCGGCAGCGTGGCGGGCGACCTGACGGCGAGCACGCGCGGCAGCCGCATCGGCCAGACCGGCGCGCTGCTGGTGGGCGGCACGGCCGGCTTCATCGCCGACGGCGGCCTGGTCAGCCTGGTGCTGGACCAGCCCGGCAACCGGCTGCTGGGGCCCATCGCGATGCGCGGCGTCAACGGCGGCCGTTTCGTCGCTGCGGACATCAGCAGCGCACTGGACCTCAGCTTCAGCGGCGACGTGCAGACCTTGAAGCTGTTCAGCGGTGGCCAGCTGACGCTGGGTGGCGGCAGCAGCAACACGCTGAGCGTGGCGGCCGTGCGCGGCATCCGCCAGACCGGCGCGCTGCAGGTCAGCGGCCTGACGACAGTGCTCGCCCACGGCGACGCCATGGCGGTGGAGCTGGACCACGCCGGCAACGACCTGGCGCGCGTCGAGCTGAAGTCGCAGGGCAGCGGCAGCCTCGGCCGCGTGCAACTGCGCGACGGCGACGCCGCGCGCCACGACGGCCTGCAGCTGGCCGGCGATGCCGGCAGCCTGGCCGTCACATCCACCGGCGCGCTGACACTGGGCGGAGGCCGCTACGGCGACCTGACGGCCGACACCGCCGCGGGCGGCGCCGCCATCACGCAGACCGAGGCGCTGACGGTTGGTGGCCTGACGACGCTGCGCGCCGGCAGCGGCAGCATCGAGCTGACCCATGCCGGCAACCACCTGCCCGACATTGCCGTGGGCAGCGCGGGCGTGGCCCGCCTGTTCAGCGCGGGCGACTACATGCTGCGGGCCAGCCAGGTGTCCACGCGCCTGGACCTGGCCGGCCTCGGCGCCATCCGCCTGGACGGCCCGCTGAGCGGCAGCGGCGAGCTGGTCATGAACGGCGGCGGCAGCCTGACGCTGCAGAGCGCGCAAAGCTACACCGGTGGTACCCGCATCAACGCCGGCACGCTGGTGCTGCAGGGCCCGGCCGCGCAGGCCGGCAGCGGCGCCG
>DASWWC010000193.1:0-1632 GCA_036401055.1 Roseateles sp. | reverse complement strand
GCCCCGCCCGCTGCAGCGCGGCGCGCAGGTCGGCGTCGTCGCGGCGGCCCAGCGCGTTGCCGGCCGCGACGGCCAGGTTGCGCCGCCAGCGCGTGAAACCGATGCGGCGTATCGCCGACCCCTCGGTGCGGCGCAGGAACTCGGCCTCGTCCCAGGTCAGCAGCTCGGCGATCGGCGCGCCCGCCATGCCGGGGCGCACGTCGAAGTCCGCCAGCACGGCCGGCTGCGCGAACTTGTTCCAAGGACAGGCCAGCTGGCAGTCGTCGCAGCCATAGACGCGGTTGCCCAGCAGCGGGCGCAGCTCCAGCGGGATGGGCCCGTCGTGCTCGATGGTCAGGTAGGAGATGCAGCGCCGCGCATCGACGCGGTAGGGCGCCGTGATCGCAGCCGTGGGGCAGACATCGATGCAGGCCCGGCACTCGCCGCAATGGCCCGTCACCGGCTCCGTCGTCGGCAGCGCCAGGTCGATGAAGATCTCGCCGAGGAAGAACATCGAACCCGCGTCGCGGTGCAGCGTCAAGGTGTGCTTGCCGCGCCAGCCCAGGCCCGAGCGCGCGGCCAGCTCCACTTCCAGCACCGGCGCCGAATCGGTGAAGACGCGAAAGCCCAGCGGCCCGACGTCGGACTCCAGCTTCTCGGCCAGCTTTTGCAGGCGGTTGCGCAGCACCTTGTGGTAGTCCCGGCCGCGGGCGTAGATGGAGATCTGGGCTTGCCCGGGCGTCTCCAGGCCGGCCCACTCGACAGCCTGCCAGCCGGGCTCGGTGGCCTGCGGCAGGTAGTCCATGCGTGCGGTGATGACCCGCAGCGTGCCCGGCACCAGCTCGGCCGGCCGCGCGCGCTTGAGGCCGTGCGCGGCCATGTAGTGCATGCGGCCGTGGTGGCCCGCGTCCAGCCAGGCCTGCAGGCCCGGCTCGGCGCTGCTGAGGTCCACATCGGCCACGGCGATCTGTGAGAATCCCAGCTCACGCGCCCAGCTGCGCAAACGCGCCAACAGCGCGGCAGTATCGACAGTGGACGGGACCTCTTGCATTTGGCACCGATTTTAGAAACGCATCTGCTGTGGCCCGACGAGGCCGCGGCCCAGGCCACCGCCGAACGACTCGCGGCGGCCCTGCTTCCCTCCCCCGATGCGCTCATCGAACTGCACGGCCCGCTGGGCGCCGGCAAGACGACGTTCACTCGCCTGCTGCTGCGCGCGCTGGGCGTGGAGGGCCGCATCAAGAGCCCCAGCTACGCCGTCATGGAGAGCTACGAGCTGCCCGCGGGCGGCACGGCCAGCCATTTCGACTTCTACCGCTTCGGCGACCCGCGCGAGTGGGAGGACGCCGGCTTTCGCGACGTGTTCGCCGCGCCTGGGCTGAAGCTGTGCGAGTGGTCTGAGAAAGCCGCCGGCCAGTTGCCGCCGGCCGACCTGCAGCTGTTCATCGAGCTGACGCCGGACGACGGCCGACGCGTGCGCGTCGTGGGCCGCCCGGCGCTCGTGGAGGCGCTGCGATGACCCAGAGGCCCCCACGCTCGCCTGCGACTCGCTGCCCCCCGAGGGGGCTGTCAGTGCCTTCGGGCGGCCGTGCGGCACTGACGCGCCGCGACTCCCTCAGCGCCGTCGCGCTGCTGCTGCAGGCGCCGCTGACG
>DASWWC010000192.1:0-5813 GCA_036401055.1 Roseateles sp. | reverse complement strand
CGCTGCCTGGTGCCCGGCGACTGCCACTGCGGCACGCCGCAGCCGCGGGCGCGCGTCATTCGCATCGCGCCGCAAGGCGGCGAGTCGCACTGTGCCAAGGCGCGCTTCGTCGCCCTCATCAACGTGGCGCTGACGGTGCAGGGGCGGGCCATGGGCGAGATCGACCTGCTCTACCGAGAGCCGCCCGAGCTGGCCGAGGCCGACCGCGAGCTGCTGGACAGCCTGGCCAGCCATTTGTCCAGCGCCATGGACAGCCTGCGCAACGAGGCCCTGCAGCGCGAGGCCGCCGTCGCCGAGGAACGCGGCATGCTGGCGCGCGAGCTGCACGACTCCATCGCGCAAAGCCTGGCCTTCATGAAGATCCAGCTGCAGCTTCTGAAAGATGCGCAGCAGGGCGGCCAGACGGCCACCGCGGCGCGGCTGCTGGACGAGCTGGAGCTGGGCCTGAAGGAGGGCACGGCCGATGTGCGCGCGCTGCTGATGCACTTCCGCACCCGCACCGACGGCGACGACCTGCTGCCCGCGCTGCAGCAGACACTGCAGAAGTTCCGCCTGCAGAGCGGCGTCAAGGCCGAGCTGGAGGTGGACGGCCACGGCGCGCCGCTGCCGGCCGACGTGCAGGTGCAGCTGCTGCACGTGGTGCAGGAGGCGCTGTCCAACGTGCGCAAGCATGCGCAGGCACGGCAGGTGCACATCCGCCTCGCGCACCAGCCGCACTGGCAGATCGAGGTGCGCGACGACGGCTGCGGCTTCGACGCCGAAGCCGGCGCGCCCGACGACAGCCACGTGGGCCTGCGCATCATGCGCGAGCGCGCGGCCAAGGTGGGGGCGGCCGTCGAGCTGGATTCCCGGCCCGGCGCCGGCACGCGTGTGCGCGTCTCCCTTCCCGAACCCGAGGTGATGAACCCATGAGCAGCGAGCCCATCCGCGTCCTCGTCGTCGACGACCACACCTTGTTCCGCCGCGGCCTCATCGCGCTGCTGGCCACGCAGCCGCGGCTGATGGTGGTGGGCGAGGCGGGCGACGCCGGCGCCGCCGAGCGGCTGGCGGCTGAGCAGCAGCCGCAGGTCATCCTGCTGGACAACCACCTGCCCGGCGTCAGCGGCGTGCAGGCGCTGCCGGCGCTGAAGGCCGCCGCGCCCGGCTGCCAGGTGCTGATGCTGACGATGAGCGAGTCCGAGGCCGACCTGGGCGCCGCGCTGCGCGCCGGTGCCTGCGGCTACCTGCTGAAGACGGCCGACAACGCCGAGCTGACCCAGGCCATCGAGCGCGCCGTGCGCGGCGTGTCCAGCTTCAGCGCCGAGATGGCCGGCAAGCTGGCCACGGCCTTCCGGCACGAGGCCGAGGTGGCCGCGCCACCGCCACCGGACCCGCTGGCCCAGCTGTCGCCGCGCGAGCGCGAGATCGCCGAGCTGATCGCCCGCGGCGACTCCAACAAGCAGATCGCCCGCGAGCTGGGCATCGCCGAGACGACGGTCAAGATCCATGTGCAGCATCTGCTGCGCAAGCTGGACCTCGACTCGCGCGTGCAGGCGGCCGTTCTGGTGACCCAGCAGCAACGCACCGGGTAGTCCTTCAGGACGATGCCTGACTGATCGTCCGGTGAATGGGCGGCGCGGGCGCCGCGCGGGACAGTGATGCCATCGTCACTAAGAGGAGCCCGCATGCGCGCAGCCCCCGTCGACCGCAAGGCCTGGTCGGTCCTGATCGTCAGCACCCTGGCCTTCACCGTCTGCTTCATGGTGTGGATGATGTTTGGCGTCATCGGCATCCCGATCAAGAAGCAACTGGGCCTGAACGCCACCGAGTTCGGCCTGCTGACCGCCATGCCGGTGCTGACCGGCTCGCTGGTGCGCGTGCCGCTGGGCATCTGGACCGACCGCTACGGCGGCCGCATCGTCATGGCCCTGCTGATGGCGGCCACCGTGCCGGCCATCTGGCTGATGGCCTATGCCACGGCCTACTGGCACTTCCTCGTCATCGGCCTGTTCGTGGGGCTGGCGGGCGGCTCGTTCTCGGTCGGTACGCCCTATGTGGCGCGCTGGTTCCCCAAGAGCCGGCAGGGCATGGCCATGGGCGTGTACGGCGCCGGCAACTCGGGTTCGGCGGTCAACAAGTTCGTCGCCCCCGTGCTGCTGGTGGCCTTCGGCTGGACCATGGTGCCGCAGGTCTATGCGGCCATCATGGCCGGCACCGTGGTGCTGTTCTGGCTGTTCAGCCACAGCAACCCGGCCCACCTCGTGAAGAGCAACGCGAGCTTCGGTGCGCAGCTCAAGGCGCTGAAGGACCCGCGCGTGCTGAAGTACTGCCAGTACTACAGCATCGTGTTCGGCGGCTATGTGGCGCTGGCGTTGTGGATGGTGCAGTACTACGTCGGCGAGTACGGCCTGGACATCCGCGTCGCCGCGCTGCTGGCCGCCTGCTTCAGCCTGCCGGGTGGCGTGCTGCGCGCCATCGGCGGCGTGCTGTCGGACCGCTACGGCGCCCACAAGGTGACCTGGTGGGTCATGTGGGTGAGCTGGATCTGCCTGTTCCTGCTCAGCTATCCGCAGACCGACTTCACCATCATGACGCTGGACGGCGCCAAGACCTTCCACATCGGCCTGAACGTCTACACCTTCACCGCGCTGATGGCCGTGCTGGGCGTGGCCTGGGCCTTCGGCAAGGCCTCGGTGTTCAAGTACATCAGCGACGACTACCCCGGCAACATCGGCGCCATCAGCGGCATCGTCGGCCTGGCCGGCGGCCTGGGTGGCTTCGTGCTGCCCATCCTGTTCGGCGCGCTGCTGGACCTGACCGGCGTGCGCTCCAGCGCCTTCATGCTGATGTACGGCGTGGTCTGGGTCTCGCTGATCTGGATGTACTGGACCGAGGTGCGCAGCACCGACCTCATGGGCCGTCGCGCCCAGCCCGCCTGAACCCCGCAAGGATCCGACATGAGCAAGAACGACATCCAGGACTGGCGCCCGGAAGAAGCCGCCTTCTGGGAAACCACCGGCAAGCGCATCGCCTACCGCAACCTGTGGATCTCCATCCCGGCCCTGCTGTGCGGCTTCGCCGTGTGGGGCATGTGGGGCATCATCGCCGTGCAGATGCTGAACCTCGGCTTCCCGTTCAGCCAGGCCGAACTGTTCACGCTGACGGCCATCGCCGGCATCTCGGGCGCGACCATGCGCATCCCGGCCTCCTTCCTGATCCGCATGGCCGGCGGCCGCAACACCATCTTCCTGACCACGGCCATGCTGCTGGCGCCGGCCATAGGCACGGGCGTCGCGCTGCAGCACCCCGAGTGGCCGCTGTGGGCCTTCCAGCTGATGGCGCTGTGGTCGGGCGTGGGTGGCGGCAATTTCGCGTCGTCCATGTCCAACATCTCCACTTTCTTCCCCAAGCGGCTGCAGGGCACGGCGCTGGGCCTGAACGCGGGCCTGGGCAACTTCGGCGTGACGACGATGCAGATCGTCATCCCGCTGGTGATGACGCTGGGCTTCTTCGGCCTCGCCGGCGACTCGATGACGCTGGTGAAGGACAGCGGCTGGATCTTCGGCAAGATCCCCGCCGGCACGGCCACCTGGATCCAGAACGCCGGCTTCGCCTGGGTGCTGTCGCTGGTGCCGCTGGCCGTGCTGTGCTGGTTCGGCATGAACAACCTGAAGACGGTCACGCCGCAGGCCGGCCATCCGGTCGCGGCCTTCCTGAAGATCACCTATCTGTACTCGCTGGCCTTCATTCCCACCATCGGCATGCTCTACCTCTACCTGCCGGCGCCCACCGGCCTGGGCGTGCTGAGCATGTGGGTGGCCATCCCGCTGGACATCGTCGCGGCGCTGCTGGTCATGCGGCTGGCCGCCTTCGGCGCGATGAAGGAGAACGTGGCCAAGCAGTTCGCCATCTTCCGCAACAAGCACACCTGGAGCCTGACGGCGCTGTACGTCGTCACCTTCGGCAGCTTCATCGGCTTCTCGATGGCGCTGCCGCTGGCGATCACGGTGATCTTCGGTTTCCAGCACGTCCCCGATGCCGCTGGCGTGCTGCAGCACACGCTGAAGAACCCCAACGCGCCATCCGCCTTGACCTATGCCTGGATCGGCCCCTTCGTGGGTGCGGCCATCCGCCCCATCGGCGGCTGGATCTCGGACAAGGTGGGCGGCTCCATCGTCACGCAGGTCATCTCGGCGGTGATGGTGTTCGCGTCGGTGGCGGTCGGCTACGTGATGCAGCAGGCCTACGGCTCGGCCACACCGGAGCAGTTCTTCCCGGCCTTCATGGGCCTGATGGTGCTGCTGTTTGCGGCCAGCGGCGTGGGCAACGGCTCGACCTTCCGCTCGGTGGGCGTCATCTTCGACCGCCAGCAGGCCGGCCCCGTGCTGGGCTGGACCTCGGCCGTCGCCGCCTACGGCGCCTTCATCGCACCGGTGCTGATCGGCGAGCAGATCAAGGCCGGCACGCCGCAGTTCGCGTTCTACGGCTTTGCGGCCTTCTACGCCGTGTGCCTGGTGCTGAACTGGTGGTTCTACCTGCGCCGTGGCGCGGAGATCAGCAATCCCTGAGGGCGGCCTCGGGGCCGTCCGCCTCGTCGTGCTCGTGCCGACCGGCCCTCAGCCCGCTTCCAGGAAGCGCTCTCGCACTTCCAGCACGGCGGGCAGCTGGCCTATGAAGAGTTCGACGAGGCGCGGGTCGAAGTGCCGCCCCGCCTGCTCGCGCAGGAAGTCCACCGCCTTCTCGACCGGCCAGGCCGGCTTGTAGGGCCTGATGCTGGTCAGCGCGTCGAACACGTCGGCGATGGCGACGATGCGGGCTTCCTCGGGAATGGCCTCGCCGGCCAGGCCCTCGGGGTAGCCGCTGCCGTCCCACTTCTCGTGGTGGGCGATGGCGATGCGGCGGGCGATGGCGAGCAGGCCGGAGCGGTGCTCGCCCAGGATCTCGGCGCCGATCTGCGGGTGGCGCTTCATGACCTCCCATTCGGCGTCGTCCAGCGCGCCGGGCTTGCGCAGGATGGCGTCCGGGATGCCCAGCTTGCCCACGTCGTGCATGGGCGCGGCATGCAGCAGCTCCTCGGCCTGCGCGTCGGAGTAGCCGGCGGCGCGGGCCAGGATCTGGCTGTAGTGGCTCATGCGCAGCACATGCCAGCCGGTCTCGTTGTCCTTGTACTCGGCGGCGCGGCCCAGGCGCTGCACGATCTCCAGCCTTGTCGCACGCAACTCGTCGGCGCGCACCAGCGACAGGTGCGTGCGCACGCGGGCGCGCACGATCGGCGGGCTGATGGGCTTGCTGATGTAGTCCACCGCGCCGGCATCGAAGCCCTGGCTCTCGTCCTGCACGTCGGCCAGCGCGGTGACGAAGATGACGGGGATGGCGCGCGTGGCGTCCTGGGCCTTCAGCGTGCGGCAGACGTCCAGGCCGGACAGGCCCGGCATCATCACGTCCAGCAGGATGAGCTGCGGCGCCTCGCTGCGTGCCAGCTCCAGCGCCTTGTGGCCGTCGCGGGCGAACAGCAGGCGGTAGTGCTCCTGCAGCACCTGGCGCAGTACCTGCAGGTTGGCGGGCTCGTCATCGACCAGCAGCAGCTTGGGGCGGGCGTCGGGGGCGGTCATCTCATCCTCTCAGGCCGCCAGGTGGCGCAGTTCGCGCAGCGCGGCATCGAAATCGAACTGGTCCAGCGCCTCCACGAGGCCGGCGCAGCGCGCCGCGCCCAGGTGGGCGCTGAGCTCGCGCACGCCGGCGTCGTCCAGCTCGCCGTGGCGCAGCGACTGCTCCAGCCGCTGAAGCAGCGCGGGCGGCACGCCGCCGGCCGCCATCGGCGCGGCGCGTGGCGC
>DASWWC010000191.1:0-7253 GCA_036401055.1 Roseateles sp. | reverse complement strand
GGGCGGCGACGGCGCGCTGGAGCTGCTGCCGGCCACGGTGCCGCTGCCGGCAGCTTTCGGCTTCATCGGCGCGGGGCCGCGCTTTGCGCTGCCGGCAGGGGCGGACGTGGCGGCGCTGCTGCGTGAGCAACTGCTGCTGGTGCACGAAGGCGCCAATGGCCGCGTCATCGCTGCCACCGGCACGCAGATCCCCGGCGCGCTGGACGACCTCTACGCGGCAGCCGAGAAGCTCGGCGACCTGGGCGCGCATCCGGCCAGGGCCGCCACCCGATTCAGCGTCTGGGCGCCCACCGCGCAGCGCGTGCTGCTGTGCCGTCATGCCGGCCCGCATGCGCCCGCCAGCGTGGCCGAGGCCATGCGCTTTGACGCCGCCACCGGCGTCTGGCACGCCGAGGCCAAGGGTGACCTCAGCGGCCAGGCCTACCGCTATCTGGTGGATGTCGTCACGCCCACGCACGGCCGTGTGCGCAACCTCGTCACCGATCCCTATTCGGTGGCGCTGACGGCGGATTCGCGCCTCAGCGTCGTGGCCGACCTGGCGTCGCCCGCACTCAAGCCCAAAGGCTGGGAGGCTTCATCGGCCCCCGGCCGCGTCAAGCGGGCGACCGACCAGCTCATCTACGAACTGCATGTGCGCGACTTCTCCATCGGTGATGCCAGCGTGCGCCCGGACTGGCGCGGCAAGTACCTGGCCTTCACCGAGTCTGCATCCAGGGGTATGCGACACCTGAAGGCGCTGGCCAAGGCCGGCCTGACCGACGTGCACCTGCTGCCGGTGTTCGACCTCGCCAGCGTGCCGGAGCGTGGCTGCAAGACGCCCGTGGTGCCGAGTGCGGCGCCCGACAGCGAAGCCCAGCAGGCCGCCGTGATGGCCGTCGCGGCCGACGACTGCTTCAACTGGGGCTACGACCCCTGGCACTTCAATGCGCCCGAGGGCAGTTTCGCGACCGACCCGCTGGCCCGCGTCGTCGAGTTCCGCCGCATGGTGATGGCCCTGCACGGGGTCGGCCTGCGCGTGGGCATGGACATGGTCTACAACCACATGGCCGCGGCCGGGCAGGCGCCCAAGTCGGTGCTGGACCGGCTGGTGCCGGGCTACTACCACCGCCTCAACGCCAGCGGCGAGATCGAACGCTCGACCTGCTGCGACAACACGGCCACCGAGCACCGCATGATGGCCAAGCTGATGATCGACTCGGCGGCGCTGTGGGTGCGCGAGTACAAGATCGACTCCATGCGCTTCGACCTGATGGGTCACCAGCCGCGCGAGGCGATGGAGCGGCTGCAGCGGCGCGTGGACGCCGAGGCTGGCCGGCCCGTGCAACTGCTGGGCGAGGGCTGGAACTTCGGCGAGGTGGCCCACGGTGCGCGCTTCGTGCAGGCCTCGCAGCTGAGCCTGAACGGCAGCGGCATCGGTTCGTTCAGCGACCGCGCCCGCGATGCGGCCCGCGGTGGCGGCGCCGGGGAGGGCGGCGATGCCAGCGTGCGCAACCAGGGCTGGCTCAACGGCCTGGTCTACGCGCCCAACGCGCTGGGCGGCGAGCGCTCGCCAGACGAACTGCTGAAGGCTGCCGACCTGATCCGCGTCGGCCTGGCCGGCTCGCTGCGTGGCTTCGAGCTGACGACCTGGACGGGTGAGAAGAAGCGGCTGGAGCAGATCGACTACGCCGGCCAGCCGGCCGGCTTCGCGAGCGAGCCGGGCGAGGTCGTCAACTACACCGAGAACCACGACAACCAGACGCTGTTCGACGTCAACGTGCTGAAGCTGCCGCTCGCGACCTTTCGTGAGGACCGTGCCCGCGTGCAGATGCTGGGCGCGGCCGTCGTCGCCTTCAGCCAGGGCATCGCCTACTTCCACGCCGGCCAGGACATCCTGCGCAGCAAGAGCCTGGATCGCAACAGCTACGACTCCGGCGACTGGTTCAACCGGCTGGACTGGAGCTACCGCAGCAACCACTTCGGCACCGGCCTGCCGCCCAAGCAGGACAACTTTGGTCAGAACGGCCGCGATTGGGAATTGGCCCGCGAGCGGCTGGCGCACGTGGCCGACATCGCGCCCCGCCCGACCGACATCGCCTGGGCGCGCGACGTGTTCCGCGACCTGCTGACGATCCGCGCCAGCACGCCGCTGCTGCGGCTGTCCAGTGCGGCGGAGGTGCGCAAGCGCCTCAGCTTTCCCGGCAGCGGCAAGGGCCAGAACCCGGTGCTGGTCGCGGCCCGCATCGACGGCCGCGGCCTGGGCGGGCACCGGGCCGTGATGACGCTGATCAACGTCGCGCCGACGGCGCAGTTCCTGGAGCTGCCCGAGGAGGCCGGTGGGCGCTGGGTGCTGCACCCGGTGCAGCGCCAGGGCGCGGATGCGCGCGTGAAGCGCGAGGCGCGCTTCCAGGCCGGCCGCTTCGAGGTGCCGGCGCGGACGGCGGCCGTCTTCGTGTTGAACTAGCGCAGGTCTTCGGGCCTGGGTTTCAGGCCGTAGTGCTTGAAGATGCGTTCCACGCTGCCGTCGGCCAGCAGCGTGTCATGGGCCTGCTTCAACCGGGCCTGCTCGGCCTCGGTGATGCCGCCTTGCGCGGCCAGCCAGACGCCGGCCGATTCCAGCGCCAGCCCGGTCTGCAGCTGGGCGGGGTCGCGGCCGTGACGCCGCCAGGTGTCGGTGTGGATCAGTTCGCTGCCGTACATCGCATCCACCAACCCCCGCTCCAGTGCGCGCTGCATGTCGCTGACGCTGGCGGACGGGTAGATGCTGCCCGGCGGCACGCCTTGCTGCTGCAGGGTGTCGAGGTTGGACGAGCCGCGCAAGCCGGTGATGCGCAGGCGGCGGGCCTGGGCCAGCGTTTGCACGCGTGGCCGGCCGGCCAGTGTGATGAAGGCGAAACGCTGGGCGTAGAGTTTCACCAGCCACTGGAATTTGGTCTCGCGGTCCGGCGTGCGATTGAGCGGCACGATGAGCGTGCGGGGGCGCTCGGCGGCCAGCAGCATGGCGCGCGCCCAGGGAAAGAACTCGGGCTGGGCCGGCAGCTCGGCCAGCTTGAGCATGGCTTCCACCAGGTCCATCAGCACGCCGCGCTGGCCGGGGTCGCCCGGTGTGCTCATGGGCGGCAGGTCGCTGCTGACCAGGGCCAGCGGTGCCGGCAGTGGCGCCGACAGCGTTGCGCCCGGCAGGCTCAGCGCGGGCAGGGCGGCGAGGGTGAGGCGTCGGTTCGTCGGCACCGCCGCATCGTCTCAGCCTCTCGTGACCGCCGCAAGCGCCATGTGCCTGGAATTGTCGGGTTACGAGCCCGGCGGCCGCGACGGCTTGCCGGCGCGCCGGGTTTGCAGGCCGGCCAGGCCCAGAGCCAGCAGGGCCAGCGCGGTGCTCGCCGGCTCGGGCACGGCCGCGGCGGCGAAGTCCAGCGTCAGCTGGCCGCGGAGCCACTGGCCTTCGGCGACGCCCGTGGCGAAATCCTTGTAGGCCTCGCTGAACTCGATGCGCAGCAGGCCCTCGGCGCCCATGGCGAGCGCCCAGGCGGCGAGGTCGATCGAGCCGGCATAGCTGCCCGCGCCGCTGTAGCCGTCGAAGGCGTCGGGTGTCAGCGTGATGGCGTCGGGGGCGGTGAAGCCGCTGAAGCTGACCTGCAGCTCCGACAGCAGGCTGGGCGCGACGGCGCTCAGCTCCACGGCCCAGCTCAGCGAGTTCAGCACCGCGTGGGCGCCAACGTCGATCAGCAGCACGGTGTTGCCGCTCTCGCCTTGCAGGTTGATGCTTTGCGCGCCGGCCACGTCGACGACGACGGGGGCCGCCTGGGCGGCGAGGCTGGAGAAGGCAAGGGCGGCCGCGGCGGCGAGGTGTTGGATGGTGTTCATGGGGGTTTCAGCGGTCGGCGGCGGGGTGGGCGACGAAGACGACGGCGGTGCGGGCCGGCAGGCTGAAGGCGCCGGTGGTGCGGTCGAACGTCGCCTGCCGCGCGCGTTGGTCGGCGATGTGGGATGGGTGCAGTTCCAGCGCGTGGCCGGCCAGCGTGGGCAGGGTCAGCTGCTTGGCGGTCTTGTCGACGTTGATCAGGTAGACCAGCTCATCGAAGTTGGCGCCGGGGTAGCCCACGCCGTCGACGCGGCCTACCAGCACGGTCGGCTCCTGCGCCGAGCCGGTGTTCAGGAAGCTGAGTCGCGCCTTGATGTCCTCGGCCGTGCGCAGGCGCAGCAGCGTCGTGCTCTTGCGGATCTTCAGCAGGTCGCGGAAGGCGTCGCGGGTCCAGGCGATGTCGTTGGCATGCGGCTTGATGAGCGCATTGGCCAGCAGGGGGCGGGCGAGGCTCCAGTTGTCGGCGTTGTCGCGCGAGGGTGGCAGGCCGACGCCGAAGTTGTTGTCGGCGTAGGTCCAGTCCAGCCGGTTGAACCAGTCGCCGCTGTCGTAGCTGTTGCGGTCCAGGCTCTTGCTGCGCAGCACGTCGGTGCCGGCGTGGAAGTAGGCCACGCCCTGGCTGAAGGCATTGATGGCGTTGGCCAGGATCTGCACGCGGGCGCGGTCCTCGCGGCTGGTGCCGGTGGGCAGGCGGAAGGCGTTGTTGTCGAACAGGGTCAGGTTGTCGTGGTTCTCCACGTAGTTGACGACCTCGCCGGGCTCCAGCACCCAGCCGGCCGGGATGCCACCGACGTCGATCTGGTCCAGGCGCAGCGTGGCGTCCCAGTGGGTCTGCATCTGGAAGCTGCGAATGGAGCCTGCCAGCGAGGCCTTGATGCGGTCGGCCTGCCACATCAGCTCGCCGCGGCTCTGGCCCGAGGCGCTGGCGTTGGGGTCGTAGAAGAAGCCGTTGACATAGCCCTGGCTGGACACCAGCGCGCTGCCCGAGTCGCAGCAGCCGCCGCCGCGCACCGCGTCGCGGATCAGCGGGTTGAAGCTGCCGATGCCGGAGCCGTTCAGCGACAGCATCTCGGCTTGCACGAAGCGCGCGCCGTTGGCGACCTCGCCGAAGTTCCAGCCCTCGCCGACGATCTGAACCGGGCGGCCGGCGGCGGCCTCGACACGGGCCTTCAGCGTCTCGATGACCGACCTCGGGTGGTGGCCCATGATGTCGAAGCGCAGCGAGCTGATGCGGTAGTCGCGCACCCAGGTGATGGCCGAGTCCACCATCAGCTTGGCCATCATCAGGTTCTCCGAGGCCGTGTTCTCGCAGCAGGTGGAGCGCTCGATGCCGCCGCTGGCGTTGTAGCGGAAGTAGTAGTTGGGCACGACCTTGTCCAGCACCGAGGTCGCGTTCTGGCCGGACGAGGTCGTGTGGTTGTAGACCATGTCCATGCCCACGCGCAGGCCGGCCGCGTTCAGTGCCTGCACCATGCGGCGGAACTCGACGACGCGGGCCAGCGGGTCGCTCGCGTTGCTGGCATAGCTGCCGTCGGGCGTCGTGAAGTGATGCGGGTCGTAGCCCCAGTTGAAGCAGTCGGTGCCGGCCGTGGCCGCGACCGCGGCCTGCTGGGTTTCGCTGTCCGCGGCGCCGGCGGCTGCACCGACATTTGGCGTGGTGCAGCCCTTCTCGTTGACGCTGGCGATGTCGAACACCGGCAGCAGGTGCACGTCGGTCAGGCCGGCTCTGGCCAGCGCCGTCAGGTGCTTCATGCCGTTGGACTGGGACTGCGTGAAGGCCAGGTACTTGCCGCGCTGGGCGGCGGGCACGCTGGCGTCGCTGATGGAGAAGTCGCGCACATGCAGCTCGTAGATGCTCAGGTCCGACGGCGCAGCCACGGTGGCGGGCGGGGCGCTCTGGTCCCAGCCGTTGGGCTTGGTGGCCTGAGCCTGCAGGTCAATGACGACGCTCTGCTGGCCGCCCAGCGTCAGGCCCAGCGAGTAGGGGTCGGTGACGAGGTTCCTCACCAGTCCCGTGCCCTTGACGAAGACCTGCACCTGGTAGCGGTAGGTGGCCCCTTGGAGGTGGCCGGGCTTGCTGAGGCTCCAGACGCCGGTGGCGGCGTCGCGGGCCATGGGCTCGGTGGTGGTGCGCGTGAGCCCGGAGTTGCCCAGCGCCGTGGTCAGCACCAGCGACACGTTCTGCGCCGTCGGCGCCCAGAGCTTGAAGCGGGTGCTGCCGTTGTGGGCCACGGCGCCCAGGTCGGGCACCTGGGCGGCCGCCGCATAGAGGTCGTCCAGCGCGCCGGCGATCTGAGCGGTGGTGGCGTTCTGCACGCGGCCGGTGGCGTCTTCCTGCACCAGCACCAGCTGCTGCTGGTGCAGCGTCGGCAGGCGGGGCAGGTCGGCGGCGCGCACGCTGAACACGGCGCCGCTGGCGACGTACTTGAAGCGCAGCGCCTCGGCGGCCGGCACGCCGCCGGTGAACGGGTCCAGCGTGATGTAGCCGTCGGCGCCCGTCACGGGGGCGTCCAGTCCCACGCTGATCTGGCCGGTGGCGGAGTGGTACAGGCGCACCGGTCCGCTGGTGGCCAGGCGCGGCCACTTCAGCAGCGACTTGTTCAGCCACACGGCGCGTGCGTCGGTGCTGGAGACCTGGCGCAGGTCGGGCGGTGCGGTGTAGACCGTGGCGTCGCGCTCGACCAGCCAGATGTGGCCCACCTGGCCGCTCACTGTCAGCGCGGCGTACTCGACGCGGATGTTGTTGTCGCGGCCGTCCTTGTCGTTCTCGTGGGGCGGCATGCCGTGGATGATGAATTCCAGACCCTTGCGGTTCACGTCGCCCTGCGGGTTCAGCACGGGGATGTCGAACACCACCTCGCCGTCGCCGCTGGCGTAGCCGGGCATGGCGCTCAAGGCCACCGGCTGGCCCCAGTTGTCGATGTGGACGCCGGCCGGCAGTGCCGCGGCGTTCAGGCCGCTGCCGTTCCACAGGTGCAGGCCCCAGGCGCTGTAGCCGCCGTCGAAGCGCTTGTAATGCACGCGCACGGTCTTGATGTCCGGCACCGGCAGCAGCAGCGGGTTGTTGGTGTAGCTAGTGCCGTCGCCCTGGATGCGCCAGATTTCGTTGGCGCCGGACTGCAGCGTGTAGCTCTGGTCGGCACCGCCGTTGTCCTTGTTGTCGCCGTTGTGCAGCAGGAAGCCGACCGTGCCGGAGCCCGCGGCCAGCGGCACGTCGTAGTACACGCCGAAGTCGTCGCTGCCCGCGGCATTCCAGCCGGCGTTCCAGTTGGGGCTTTGCGCGGCGCCCCAGGTGTGGATCTGCCAGCCGGCGTGGTTGCCGTCGCTGCGACGGTAGTGCACGCGCAGCGAGGTGGCCGGCGCGGCGGGCGTGGCGGCCGCGGCGATGCGGGCACGTGGTGCCTGGGCGGCG
>DASWWC010000190.1:0-3599 GCA_036401055.1 Roseateles sp. | reverse complement strand
GCGCGCGTGACCTCGCGGGTGGCCGGGTCCAGGCGCAGGTCGGCCACCTGCAGCGCGGAGTCGGCGCGGCCGCCGTGGCGGCGCTGCACGGCGCGCAGCCGCGCCAGCAGCTCGTCCAGCTCGAAGGGCTTGACCAGGTAGTCGTCCGCGCCGGCGTCCAGGCCGGCGACCTTGTCGCCCAGGGCGTCGCGCGCGGTCAGCACGATGACGGGCGTGGCGTCGCCGCGGGCGCGCAGCGTGCGCAGCACGTCCAGGCCGCCGCGTTTGGGCAGGCCCAGGTCCAGCAGCACGGCGTCGAAACGCTCGCTGCTGGCCAGCACGGCTTCGGCGGCCTGGCCGTCGCGCACCCAGTCGGCGGCAAAGCCCTGGCGGCGCAGCGACTCGCGCAGGCTGTCGCCGATCATGGGGTCGTCTTCGACGAGGAGGAGGCGCATGCAGGTCGTGGCGGGGCGGGGTGGACAGCGGTGGATTCTGACCGCGCGCCGGGCGCGTCAGAGCATCGTCGAGCGGTGGGCGCCGAAGCCCGCCATCACGCCGTCGCCAACCGCCAGCGCCACGCTGCCCGCCGCGCGTGCCGCATCACCGCAGGCGAACACGTTCGGCACGCTGGTTTCCTGCGTCGGGCCGACCTGGATGAACGGCCCCATCGGGCCGTCGGCCATCGCGCAGCCCAGTTGCGCCGCGACGGGGCTGGCCATGGACGTGCGCGGCTGCGTGAACAGGCCGGCCATGTGCAGCACGCGGCCGTCGGTCAGCACCACGTCGGCCTCGCCGGCTATGCGCAGCACCGGCGTGGCCTCGATGTGCGTGCCACGCCGGGCCAGTTCTGCGTGCTCCTCGTCGTTGGGCGCGTAGGCGCCGTTCAGGAACAGCGTCGTGCGGCCCCAGTCGGGCAGCATCAGCGCGTGGTGCTGCGCCATCGGCGTGGCGGCGATGACACCGATCTCGCCGCCCTCCAGCTCGTAGCCGTGGCAGTAGGGGCAGTGGAAGACGCTGCGCCCCCAGCGCTCGGCAAGACCCGGCACCGGCGGCAGTTCGTCGCGCACGCCGGTGGCGAGGACGAGCCGCCCGGCGCTGACGGCGACGTCGCCGACGCGGAATGCGAGCCGGCCGTCCGCCATCACGTGCGCGTCTTCGGCGCTGCCGTCCAGCCATTGCACACCGGGGTAGCGCAGCAGCTGGGCCTTGCCCTCGGCGGCGATGGCCGCAGGCGCTCGGCCATCCTGGGTCAGGAAGCCGTGCGAGGTGAGGCCCGCGGCGTCGACCGCGCGGTTGCGGCGCTGGCCGGCATCCACGACCAGCACCCGGCGCCGCGCGCGGGCCAGCTGCAGCGCGGCGGACAGGCCGGCAAAGCTGCCGCCGATGACGGCGAAATCAATCTGCATGGTGATGCTCCTCAAGTCGGTGGGGCGTGCCGGATGCGCGGCGGCCGGCCAGGCGTTGGTGGAAGTCCCTCGACAGCGCCGCCAGCGTCACGGCGCCGAGCCGTTGCAGCAGCAGCGCCTCGGCATCACGCACGGCGGCGCCCAGCGCCTCGTTGACGGCCAGCGCCACGAGGCACTCCGGCCGGTCCTCGCGGAAGCCCAGCGACACGAAGCGCGGCGCGCCCAGCGCCTCGTGCACGTCGCGCAGCGTGATGCGATCCAGCGGGCAGCTCAACACCCAGCCGCCGCCGTGGCCCTTGGAGGACGCGACCAGGCCGGCCTCGCGCAGCCCGGTCATCAGCCGGCGCAGCACGACGGGGTGGGTCTGCATCGCCGCCGCGAGCCTGTCGGACGTGGCCGGGCCGTCGTCCTCGGCCATGTGCAGCAGCACGTGCAGGACGTCGGAAAGCTGGCTGTTCTGTTTCATGCAACATTATTGGTTGCATGATAGAGACCACGGCGCCGCCAGGGTCACGACGACGCGTACTGCGTGTCGCCCTCGCGTGTGGCTGGCAGTGTCAGAGACAGCACCGCGCCGCCGCCCTCGCGGTTGGTGGCCCAGACGCGGCCGCCATGGGCCTGGGCGATGCGGCGGCAGATGGCCAGGCCCAGCCCGGTGCCGCCGGCCGAGTCCCTGGTGGCGCTGGACTGCACGAAGGCCTCGAAGATGGTCTCCAGCTCGTCGGGCGGGATGCCCGGGCCGCGGTCGGACACGTCGACGCGCACGCTGCCGTCCGGGGCCAGCGCGGCCTGCAACTCGATGAGGCCGCCCGTCGGCGAGAAGCGGATCGCGTTGGCCAGCAGGTTGCGCAGCAGTTGCTGCAGGCGGCGGCGATCGGCCAGCACCGGCAGCTCGGCGTCGCCCAGCGTGGTGCGCAGCTGCTGATCGCGTGCCGCCAGCAGCGGGGCCAGCTCGCGGCCCAGCTCGGCGGCCAGCGGTCGCAGGTCCAGCCGCTCGGGGTGCATGGGCTCCACGCCGCGCTCGATCTTGCTGAGGTCCAGCAGGTCGTTGACCAGGCTGAGCATGCGCTGGCCGGCCTCGTGCACGTCGGCGAACAGCTCGGCCAGCCGGGGCTGCTCGCGCGTGCGCCGTGCGCCGATGGCCGAGAAGCCCAGGATGGACTGCAGCGGCGTGCGCAGCTCGTGGCTGACGTTGGCGATGAAGTCGGACTTGGCGCGCGAGGCCTGCAGCGCCGCGTCGCGCGCGGCACGCGTGGCGCGCTCGGCCTCGCGGAAGTCGCTGATGTCCATGAGGCAGGCGACGATGCCCATGGGCCGGCCGTGCGCGTCGTCGAAGGTGGACTTGCTGACGAACAGGTCGCGGCGGCGCCCGTCACTGCCGTGCCAGACGATCTCGTAGCTCATCTCGCCGCCGCGCGCCAGCAGCTCGGCGTCGCGCGCGTCGTGCAGCGCGGCCTCGTCGGGGCGCAGGTAGTCGGCGGCGCGGCGGCCCAGCACGTCGTTGCGGCGCCGGCCGGTGAACTGCTCCCAGGCGCGGTTGACGTCCAGGTAGCGGTTGTCGTCGTCCAGCACCGATGTGGGCAGCGGGCTGCTGGCCAGCAGCGAGCGCGCCAGGCCCAGCTGGCCGCGCAGCTCGGCCTGGGCGCGCACCAGGCTGCTGACGTCGGCGGCACTGCCCACCCATTCCAGCTCGTCGGGCCGGCGCCGCAGCGGCACCAGGTGGATCTCGAAGCTGCGCGCCTGGCCGTCGGGCGCGATCCAGTCGGCGCGCAGCTGTCGGGGCCGCACGTCGTCGTCGGCGCAGTCGTCGAACAGCGCAGTGACGGCCGGCGAGCCGCCGAACAGCTCGCTCAGCGGCCGGCCCAGCACCTGGCCCAAGGCCTGGCCGCTGAGGCGGGCGTAGCCCTCGTTGATGAAGGTCAGGCGGCCGGCGGCGTCGGTGCGGAACAGCAGGTCCTGCACGCTGCCGAAGATGGCGCTGAGCTCGCGCTCGCGCTCGACGATGCGGCGCTGCGCGTCGTCCAGCGCCAGCTGCGAGCGCTCGCGGGCGCGCAGCGCCGCGGCGCCGACGATGGACAGCCCCATCAGCGCCGCCGCGATGACCAGCGCCGGCAGGCCCTGGTCGCGCACCGTCACCAGCCACTGGTCGCGCAGGGACTGCTGCGGCAGCTCCAGCACCACGGCCAGCGGGCGCCCGCGCAGCGCGCGGTAGGC
>DASWWC010000189.1:0-6704 GCA_036401055.1 Roseateles sp. | reverse complement strand
TGCGCTGCTGGCGCCGCAGTTCCTGCAGACCGCCACCTCCGCCGAGCTGAGCATCCTGGTCATGAGCGAGCCGGCCGTGGCCGCCCGCGTCGTGGCCACCGCCAACGCGCCGATGTACGGGTTGCAGCAGCCGGTGGCCAGCGTGGGCCAGGCCATCACCTTCCTGGGCCTGGCCAGCGTGCGCCAGATGTGCCTGCAGCAGATGCTGGCCGCCTGCTTCCAGCCCAGCGATGCGGCGCAGCGGCGCGAGTTCGACGCGCTATGGCACGCCAGCAGCATGGCCGGCGAGCTGTGCCAGCACCTGGCCACGCGGCTGCGCCTGCCGGAGCCGGCCCAGCTCGTCACGCTGCTGGTGCTGTCCTTCCTGGGCCGGCAGGCCGGCGCGGCGCTGCTGGACGCTGCGCCGCTGGAGGGCATGGACGCGTTCCAGCGCGCGCTGCACGAGCAGGAGATGCTGGGCCTGGCCTCGCACGAGCTGGGCTATCTGCTGCTGCTCGCCTGGGAGGTGCCGCAGGAGCTGGCCGAGGATGCGCGCCGGCTGTCGGCACTGCGCTTCAACCCCGGCCTGGCACTGGCGCCGGAGCGCGAGAGCGCGCTGACGCTGGGCGCCGTGTGCGCGCTGCTCGGCGAACGCCTCGCGCGCCGCCAAGTGGGCGACACGCTGTACGACCCGGCCCACGACGACAGCCCCGACATGGCCGCGCTGCGCCCGCGCCTGGCGCGCCCGCCGCTGGACGCGCTGGCCCAGGAGCTGCAGTCGCCGCCGACGCAGCGCCTGCTGGACCGCCTGATGGGCCGCTAACTCATCCGACCAGTTGCGCCGCGTGGTGGCGCAGGTGGTCGTCGATGAAGCTGGCGATGAAGTAGTAGCCGTGGTCGTAGCCGGCCTGGCGGCGCAGCGTCAACGGCTGGCCCGCAGCGGCACAGGCGGCCTCGAAGGCCTCGGGGTGCAACTGCTCGGCGAGGAACTTGTCGGCCAGGCCCTGGTCGATGAGGATGCCTTGCGGATAGGGCGCGGTGGCTTGCTGGCGCATCAGCGCGCTGGCGTCATGCGCGGCCCAGGCGCCGCGGTCGTCGCCCAGGTAGCCACCGAACGCCTTCTGGCCCCAGGGGCACTGCGTCGGCGCCGCAATGGGCGCAAAGGCCGACAGCGATGCAAAAAGGCCCGGGTGGCGCAGCGCCAGCGTCAGCGCGCCGTGGCCGCCCATGGAGTGGCCGAACAGGCCGGTCTTGGTCAGGCCGGTCTCGCGCTGCACCAGCGGGATCAGCTCATTGACCAGATAGCTTTCCATGCGCCAGTGCTTCGCCCAGGGCTCGCGCGTCGCGTCCAGGTAGAAGCCGGCGCCGACGCCGAAGTCCCAGGCGTCCGACTCGCCGGGCACGCCGGCGCCGCGCGGGCTGGTGTCGGGCATCAGCAGCGCCAGGCCCAGCTCGGCCGCCAGCCGCTGCGCGCCGGCCTTCATCGTGAAGGTCTCTTCGGTGCAGGTCAGGCCGGCCAGGAAGACCAGCAGCGCCTTCGGCTGCGGCGGCAGGTAGAGCGCAAAGCGCATCGGCAGGCCGATCTCGGCCGAGTCGTGACGGTGGAACCGCTGGGTGCCGCCAAAGCAGCCGTGTTCCGACAACAGTTCCATCCGCAAATCCTCATCGTTGGGGGGCCATGTGCTGGTCCACAGTATCGAGGACGGCTTCCGGGTCGTCGGCCTCCGCGGCGGTCTCGTTGTTCAGCACCGCCTGCAGGCGGTCGGTGTCGAGGTCGCCGGTCCACTTGCCCACCACCACCGTCGCCACGCCGTTGCCGACCAGGTTGGTCAGCGCGCGGGCCTCGGACATGAAGCGGTCGATGCCCAGGATCAGCGCCAGCCCCGCCACCGGCACATGGCCCACCGCCGACAGCGTGGCCGCCAGCACGATGAAGCCGCTGCCGGTCACGCCGGCCGCGCCCTTGCTGGTGAGCAGCAGCACGGCCAGCAGCGTGAGCTGCTGCGTCAGCGTCATGGGCGTGTCGGTGGCCTGCGCGATGAACACGGCCGCCATGGTCAGGTAGATGGACGTGCCGTCCAGGTTGAACGAGTAGCCGGTGGGGATGACCAGGCCCACGGTGGACTTGCGCACGCCCAGGTTCTCCAGCTTGGCCATCATGCGCGGCAGCACGGACTCGCTGGACGAGGTGCCCAGCACGATGAACAGCTCTTCCTTGATGTACTTGATGAACTTCCAGACCGAGAAGCCGTGCAGGCGCGTGATGAAGCCCAGCACGACGAACACGAAGATGAAGCAGGTGGCGTAGAACGCGCCCATCAGCTTGGCCAGCGACAGCAGCGAGCCCACGCCGTACTTGCCGATGGTGAAGGCCATCGCGCCGAACGCGCCGATGGGGGCCAGCTTCATGATCATGCCGACGATGGCGAACAGCACGTGCGAGGTCTTCTCGATGCCGTCGAACACCAGCGTGCCGCGGCCACCGAAGCGGTGCAGCGCGAAGCCGAACAGCAGCGAGAACAGCAGCACCTGCAGCATCTCGCCCTTGGCGAAGGCGTCCACCACCGTGGTCGGGATGACGGACAGCAGGAACTCCACCGTGCCCTGCATCTTGCCGGGGCCGGTGTAGGCGGCGATGCCCTTGGTGTCCAGCGTGGCGGGGTCCACGTGCATGCCGGCGCCCGGCTGCAGCACGTTGACGACGATGAGGCCCACGATGAGCGCGATGGTCGAGACGATCTCGAAGTACAGCAGCGCGTAGCCGCCGGTCTTGCCGACGCGCTTCATGTCCTCCATGCCCGCGATGCCGACGACCACGGTGCAGAAGATGATCGGCGCGATGATCATCTTGATGAGCTTGATGAAGCCGTCGCCCAGCGGCTTCAGCGCTTCGCCCAGGTGGGGGAAGAAGTGGCCCACCAGCACACCGATGACGATGGCGGTGATGACTTGGGCGTACAGCGACTTGTAGAGCGGCTGTCGCGTGGCGAGGGTGGTTTGCATGCGCGTCTCCGGGCAGTCCTGCGGGCGGGACTGGCTTGAGTTCTCAGCTTAGGAGGCCGACGGCGCGCTGGCGATTGTGTGTTCCCACATGAATTCAAGGCCCGCGCCGTGCAAGACGGGCCGCCGCGAAGCCGCGGTTCTTCCGGCGCGGAGCGTCGCCGCGGTCAGCGCTTCAGGAAGCGGACATGCTTGGGCCGGTCGATGCGCAGCCCGCCGCCGGTGGGCGACAGCGTGCCGCGCTCGGGGTCGATGGCGAAGACGGTGACGTTGCCGCCGTTCTGGTTCGCCGCCACCAGGAAGCGGCCGCCCGGCACGAGGCCGAAGCTGCGCGGCGTGCGCCCGCCGCTGGGCGTGGCGGCGACGAAGCGCAGCGAGCCGTCCTGCGGGGCGATGGCGAACACGGCGATGCTGTCGTGGCCGCGGTTGGACACGTAGAGGAAGCGGCCGTTCTCGTGCACCAGGATCTCGGCCGCCGTGTTGCCTTCGGCAGCGGCGCCGGGCGGCAGGCTGGACAGCGCCTGGAAGCCGTCCAGCGCACCGCTGGCGGCATCCACGCGGTAGGCAGCCACGCGAGACGTCAGCTCCAGCGCGACATAGGCATGGCGGCCGTCGGGATGGAAGGCCAGGTGGCGCGGACCGCCGCCGGGCTCGGTGACGGCGTGGGCTGGCGCGTTGGGCGAGAGCCGGCCACTGGCCGCGTCCAGCCCGTAGATCATGACCTTGTCGATGCCGAGGTCCGGCACGTAGGCGCGGGCCTGCGTCGGGCCGGGGTAGATGGCATGCGGGTGCGGCTGCGTCTGGCGCTGTGCGTTGACGCTGGCCCCCTCGTGCCGGACCGTGGAGACGGCCGGCCCCAGCCGGCCGTCGTCCATGATGGAGTAGGAGGCGACGTTGCCGCCGCCGTAGTTGGCCAGCAGCAGCACGCGCCCGCTGGCATCCACAGAGACGTGGCAGGGGCCGCTGCCGCCCGCGGGCCGGGTGTTGAGCAGCACCAGGCTGCCATCACCCTGCACGGCGAAGGCAGCAACCTCGTCCTTCCAGCTGCCGTCCGCGGCGCGGCTGCCGGCCACCGAATACACCAGCGGCTTGCCCGGATGCACGGCCAGGAAGCCCGGATTGCCGACCGCGGCGGCCAGCCGGGGCGGCGACAACGCGCCGCTCGCCTCGTCCAGCGTGGAGACGTAGATGCCCTTGCTGTCACCGCCGGTGTCGGTGCCGACGTAGACCAGGGTTTGCGCGGCAGCCGCGACGGACAGCATGGCGGCGATCAGCGCAAGGGCCGGTTTCCTCATCGGCTCAGAACTCGACGACGGAGCGGATGCTCTCGCCGCGGCGCATCAGCTCGAAGCCCTCGTTGATCTGCTCCAGCTTCAGCTTGTGCGTGATCAGCTCGTCGATGTTGAGCTTGCCGTCCATGTACCAGTCGACGATCTTGGGCACGTCGGTGCGGCCGCGCGCGCCGCCGAAGGCACTGCCTTCCCAATGCCGGCCCGTGACGAGCTGGAACGGCCGCGTGCTGATCTCCGCACCCGCCGGTGCCACGCCGATGATGATGCTGCGGCCCCAACCCTTGTGCGTGCACTCCAGCGCCTGGCGCATCAGCTGCACGTTGCCCACGCATTCGAACGAGTAGTCGGCGCCGCCGTCGGTCAGCTGCACGATGTGGTCCACGAGATTGCCCACGTCCTTCGGGTTCACAAAGTCGGTCATGCCGAAGCGGCGCGCCATGGCCTCGCGGCCCGGGTTGATGTCCACGCCGATGATCTTGTTGGCGCCCACCATCTTGGCGCCCTGGATCACGTTCAGGCCGATGCCGCCCAGGCCGAAGACGACCACGTTGGCGCCCGCCTCCACCTTGGCCGTGAACAGCACGGCGCCGACGCCGGTCGTCACGCCGCAACCGATGTAGCAGACCTTGTCGAAGGGCGCGTCCGGGCGGATCTTGGCCAGCGCGATGCCGGGCACGACGATGTGGTTGGAGAAGGTGCTGGTGCCCATGTAGTGGAAGATGGGCTCGCCGTTCAGCGAGAAGCGCGAGGTGCCGTTGGGCATCAGGCCCTTGCCCTGCGTGGCGCGGATGGACTGGCACAGGTTGGTCTTGCGGCTGAGGCAGAACTTGCACTCGCGGCATTCGGGCGTGTACAGCGGGATGACGTGGTCGCCGGGCTTCAGCCAGGGCACCTTGCTCTCCAGCACGACGCCCGCGCCCTCGTGGCCCAGCACGGCGGGGAACAGGCCTTCGGGGTCGGCGCCGGACAGCGTGAAGTCGTCGGTGTGGCAGATGCCGGTGGCCTTGACCTCGACGAGCACCTCGCCGTCCTTCGGTCCTTCGAGGTCCAGCGTTTCGATGGTCAAGGGGGCGCCGGCCTTCCAGGCAACGGCGGCTCGGGTTTGGATACTCATGTCTTGGGTACTCCTGGTTGAAGTTGTTCCAGGGCGGCGACGAACTCGCGCGCCTCGTGGCGGCACAGCCGCAATCGTCGCAGCAACCACGGCGTCAGGTCTTGCTGGCCCAGATGCTCGGGCCAGGCGCCGGCGTCGCCGTCGGGGATCTCCGCGGGGTCGGTCCCGGTGGCCGGCTCGCCGTTGAGGATATCCACGCTGGCCTTGCGCGCCAGCGGCAGCGCGGTCTCGGCCTTGGTGGCGTCGAGCCGGTCGCTGCGCCGCTGCACCTGGTGCTGCACGGCGCCCAGCAGCGCCATCAGCCGGTAGCCGTGGCTCAGCGCGGACTCAATCTCGGCCTCGGGCAGGCGCACGCTCTCGGGCTCCACGCGCGTGCGTTGCGCCGCGGCGGCCAGCGCCGCCAGCGCGGCATAGGCCTGCTGGCGCGAGGCGCGCTGGGCCAGTTGCGCCTCAGCGCTGGGCCGCCACTGCAGCATGTTGGCCGCATGCCGGGCCAGCGCCCCGCGCAGCTGCTGGGCCAGGCGCGGCACGGCGGCGCGCTCCCAGCTGGGCAGCACGAAGCTGAACAGCCAGGCCAGGCCGGCGCCGATGACCGTGTCGGCCAGGCGCTCGCCGACGAAGGGATGGCTGCTCGGGTCCAGCATCAACGGCTGCAGCAGCGCCATCAGCGTGGCGGCAGTGGCGGCGACGCGGTAGCGGCGGTTCACATAGGCGTGCGCGGTGCCCACCGCGGCGATGAAGACCACACTGAGCGCCGGCACCCATTCCACATGCGCCAGCAGCAGCACCAGCAGACAGCCCTGCACGGTGCCGATGATGCGTTCGTTGCGGCGCGACAGCGTCTGCTCCAGGTTGCCGCGCAGCACCACGGCCACGCTCAGCATCAGCCAGAACGGGTGGGCCGCCCAGGGCAGCATGGCGCCCAGCCAGTACGCGAACGACAGCGCCAACGCCGAGCGCAGCGCATGGCGCATCACGTTGGACTGCAGGTTCAGGTGGGCCTTCAGCGCCGTCAGCGGCCAGCCCTCGGGCGACACGAAGGGCGCCAGCCGCTCGGGCGTCCAGGCGCTGGCCACGTCCTCGTGCTGCGCCTGGCGCGCGACCATCGCGGCCACGTCGTCCATCATGTGGCCCAGCCGTGTCTGCAGCGCCGACACCAGGTGGCTGCGCGGGTCGCCGGCCGGCGCGCTGATGTCGGCCAGCCGCGCGGCCAGCTGGGCGCGCCAGGCGTCCACCGACACCTCGGGCAGCGGCGCATCGAAGGCGATGGCGTCGGCCAGGCCGGCCAGCGTGGCGGCCAGCTGGCGCAGCATGTCGGC
>DASWWC010000188.1:0-4746 GCA_036401055.1 Roseateles sp. | reverse complement strand
CTCCGGGGCGGCGGCCCAGGCCCTGGGGCGGGCCGAGGGCGTGGCGGCGCAGCTGCTGGCCGACGTGCGCGAGGCGGTGTCGCAGCAGCGCAGCTCGCAGCGCATCGACCTGTCCGCTGCACTGCAGGCGCTGGCCGAAGGCATTGCCAGCACGCGCATCGAGCTGGCCGTGGGCGACGCCGCCCGCGACCTCGGCCCCCGCGCGGCGCATGCGCTGCTGCGCTGCGTGCAGGAGGGCGTGACCAACAGCGTGCGCCACGCCGGCGCTCGCCGCGTGCAGGTCGAGCTGCGCGGCGAGGGCGACGAGGTCGCCGTCAGCATCGACGATGATGGGCGGGGTGCACCGGGCTGGCACGAGGGCCGGTCCGGCAACGGGCTCTCGGGCATGGCCGAGCGCATGACCGAGCTGGGGGGGCAGATGCGCGTCACGCGCACCAGCCCGGGTTTCAGAATCGAGCTGAGATGTCCACGATGGGTGTGATCAAGATCCTGCTGGTCGAAGACCAGCAACTGGTGCGCGAAGGCCTGAAGGGTCTGCTGGCGCTGCATGACGACCTGCAGGTGGTGGGCGAGGCCAATGACGGCGCCGAGGCGCTGGAATGGCTGGCCGTCGCGCCGGCGGACGACATGCCCGACATCATCCTGTCCGACATGCGCATGCCGAGGCTGGACGGCATCGGCCTGATCCGCGCGCTGGCCGCGCGCGCGCTGCGCCTGCCGGTCGTGCTGCTGACGACGTTCGACGACACCGCCGCCTTCGACGAGGCCGCGCGCGCCGGCGCCAAGGGCTTTTTGCTGAAGGCCATCCGCCCCGAGACGCTGGCGCAGGCGCTGCGCGACGTGCACGCCGGCGGCACGGCGCTGCGGCCCTCGCTGACCACGCGCATGGAAGCCAAGGGCGGCGAGCGCGCCTTCACGGCGGCCGACCATCCCGACCCGCTTTCTCCAAAAGAGCTGCAGGTGCTGCGCCTGGTGGCCAGCGGACGCAGCAACACCGAGATCGCGGCGCTGCTGGGCAACAGCGAAGGCGTCATCAAGAACCACTGCTCGGCCATCTTCTCCAAGATGGGCGTGCGCGACCGCACGCAGGCCGTGCTGCGCGCCATCGACCTGGGCTGGATCTAAGGCTTGGACCGGGCGGGTGCTGCGAGCTGCAGCACCCAGTAACGCTGCAGCTTGCCGGGCCCGGCGACGCAGGCCAGGCCGAACTCCTGGAAGTCGGCCTCCATCAGGTTCTCGCAATGCGCCGGGCTGGCCAGCCATTGGGTGAGCGCCTCGTCCAGCGTCTCCGGCCCGCCGGCCAGGTTCTCGCCGGCCAGCCGCATCGCATAGCCGCTGGCGCGCACCCTCGTGCGCAGTGACGCGCCGTCGGCGCCCAGGTGGTCGAGCCGGTCCCGTGCCGCCAGGTCCAGCGCATGCTGCTGCGCCGACGCGGCCAGCAGGGCCTGCCAGCGCAGCCCGGGCGCGGCGGACATCATGCGGTCGCCGCAGGCCCGGCTCTTGGCGCGCAGCGCGTTCAGCGCATGTTCTGCGACGGCCATCTCGGGCCGGCAATCGGCTTGCGCCGCCGCCCCCGCCACAGCGGCGAAACCCGACAGCAGGGTGAGCAGGGCGCGACGCATGCGGCCATCCTAGTGCAGCGGCACGATGCAGCCGTCATGACGTCGCACCGCGCCGACGCCCCCCGTGCCGGGGCATGGGCGGGTCACCCCCACCCTTCACTTGCGGGAGAAGGCTTTCCCTAGAAGCGCGAAGGCTTCGGTGTGAAGAAACTCACACCCTCTCCCACAAGAGGGCGCCGGCATCACCGGTCGTCTGGCCGCTTATCGCGGCTGAGCAAACAGCAATCGACTCATAAGGACGTCAGCAGATGAAAACTTCTATCGCCGGGCTTTGCATCGCCACATTGGGACTGGTGGGGGGCAGCAGCGCACATGCCGCCGCCGCACTGATCAGCGAAGGCTTCGACAACGTCGCCACGCTGGGCGCCTCGGGCTGGCTCAACGGCAACTTCAGCTCACCCGTGGGCCTCACCGGCTGGTTCCAGGGCAATGCCGGCGCCGTGAATGCGCACAGCGGCCCCGCCAACTCCTACATCGCCGCCAACTTCAACAACGGCGTCTCGGGCGGCAACATCGAAAACTGGCTGGTCACGCCGGTGTTCAGCACCAGCTCCAACGGCTTCCTGAGCTTCTACACGCGCACGGACGAGCTGCTGGGGGTCTTCGGCGACAGCCTGGAAGTGCGCTTCAACGCCACCGGCAGCACCAACGTGGCGGACTTCGTCACCGTGCTGACCGTCAACGGCTCGCAGGCCGTGGACGGCTATCCCGACATCTGGACCAACTTCACCACCACCTGGGCCGGCACCGGTGCCGCCACGCAGGGCCGCTACGCCTTCGTCTACCGCGTCGACAGCGCCGACAGCGCCAACTTCATCGGCATCGACTCCGTGACCGTGGCCCTGCCCGAACCCGCCAGCCTCGCGCTGGTGCTGGGCGCGCTGGGTGGCGTGGGCTTCGCGTCGCGCCGCCGCAAGGTCTGAGCCCGCCCGCTCGCCCACCGCGAGCCGCTGCTTTCCAAAGTGTCCCGGCCGCCGATCGGCGCCGGGGGTTCAAACGCTCCACCAGAGCATGAAAGGAAGACCATGAAGCTTCGCCATTGGCTGCCGGTCCTCGGGCTGGCCCTGACCGCCCCAGGCGCCTTTGCCCAGGATGACCTCACCGTCGTGCGCGATTCCGCCACGGGCAAACTGCGCGCGCCTACCGCCGAAGAGGCGCAGGAACTGGCCGCCAAGCGCCAGAACGGCAGCGCAGCGCTGCGCGGCACGACCGCGCGCAGCACGGCCGCCGGCAGCGCGGCCGCGACGCCGCTGATGCGCAACCACCGCGGCGGCGCCGCCAGCGCGCGCGTGACCGACGAGTTCATCAGCCACGCGGTGGCGCGCCAGGGCGCCGACGGCAAGCTGCAACAGCACTGCGTGTCCGCCAAGGATGCGTCCATCGACCACACCGGCCACGGCCATGCCGCAGAGGAGTGAGGCCCACATGATCTCTGCCCGACTCCCCCTGCGCGGCGTGTCCCGCGCCGCCCTCCTCGCCTGCGCGCTGGCCGGCTTCGGCGCGGCCCAAGCGGCCTCCACCATCGTCATCAGCAACCGCGACCCTGCCGGCGTGGGCTTCAACGATCCCACCCCTGTCACCCCCGTCGGCGGCAACACCGGCACAACGCTGGGCCAGCAGCGCCTGAACGTCTACCAGTACGTCGCCAACATCTGGGCGGCGGCGCTGGACAGCCCCGTGCCCATCACCGTGAGCGCCGGCTGGGAGGCGCTGAACTGCACCGCCACGTCCGCCACCCTCGGTAGCGCCGGCGCCTGGAACGTCTGGCGCGACTTCCCCAACGCGCCCAAGCCCAACACCTGGTATCCGCAAGCGCTGGCCAACAAGCTGGCCGGCGTGGGCCAGAGCCTGTCCGACTACTACGGCCAGGAAGACGACGGCAGCGGCTACGGCAACGTCGACATCAAGACCCAGTTCAACGTCAACCTCGGCAAGCCCGGCTGCCTGGATGGCTCGCCCTTCTACCTGGGCCTGGACGGCAACGCGCCGGCTGGCCAAGTGAACTTCGTCGCCACGCTGCTGCACGAGCTGGGCCACGGCCTGGGCTTCGCGCTGCTCACCACCAACAGCGCCAACGGCGTGCAGTTCGAAGGTCGCCCCAGCGTCTGGGAAGACTTCATGGTGGACAACACCACGGGCAAGCGCTGGACGCAGATGACCAACGGCGAGCGCGCGACGTCGGCCGTCAACTTCCGTCAGCTGGCCTGGGCGGGCCCGAACGCGGTGCTGGCCACGCCTCAGGTGCTGGCCCAGGGGCCCACGGACGTGCCGGCGCTGCGCATCGGCGGCCCCAACGCCGGCGCGATTGCCGGGACCAAGCAGTTCGCCACGGCGGCCTTCGGTCCCACGCTGAGCACCACGCCCGTGGTGGCCGACGTGATGCCCGTGGTCGCGCAGACCACGGCGGCGGGCCTGACCGGCCCCGGCTGCGGCCCGCTGACGCCGCTGGACACGCTGGCCGTGCGCGGCCGCATCGCGCTGATCGACCGCGGCGTCTGCGGCTTCGCGGTCAAGGTGAAGAACGCGCAGAACGCCGGTGCCATCGGCGTGCTGATCGGCAACACCTCGGCCGGCGCGTTCGGCACCATGGGCGGCGCCGATCCCACCATCACCATCCCGTCGCTGATGATCACCTTCGCCGACACCAATGCGCTGAAGACGGCCCTGGCCACCCGCAGCCGCACCGCGTCGGGCGTGACGGCCAGCATGAGCGCCTTGCTGACCGGTGGCCAGTACGTGGGCACGGACGGGTTCAACCGCCCGCTGCTGTACACGCCCAACCCGCGCATCGCCGGCTCGTCGGTCTCGCATTGGGACACCAGCGCGACGCCCAGTCTGCTGATGGAGCCCAACATCACGCCTGACCTCGGCCTCCTCCTCGGCCCGCCGAAGGACCTGACGCTGCCGCTGCTGAAGGACCTGGGCTGGTAAGCCCTGCGCCTTGTCGCCACAAGCCCGGTGCTCGCACCGGGCTTTTTCACGTGTGCGCTCAGCATGAGCGCACTCTTGCGGGTGCAAGTCCCGCCGTAAGTTGATCGCGACGAACGAAGCGAAGCGCAACTGCATGAGGGTGACCGAGTGTGGGGAGGAAGCGCGGAGCGAAGCTGCGAGCCGATGGACAAGA
>DASWWC010000187.1:0-29680 GCA_036401055.1 Roseateles sp. | reverse complement strand
GCGCGCAGGTCGCGGTTGTTGGCCAGCACGTCATCGACGACGCGCTGCAACTGGGCGCTGTCGACGAAGGCGGCCGTCATCTGTGCGGCGCCGCTGGCGGCCTGAGCGCCGACAGGCGGCAGCTGGCTGAACTGCGCAGGCGCCAGGTTGGCCGGGCCTTGCGACAGGCCGGGCGCGGCGCAGCCGGCCAGCACGGCGGCGGCGGCGATGAGAGTCAGGCGGGCTTTCATTTCAGTGGCCCTCCTTCTTGGTCGTGGGGACATCGTCATCGATGCCCGGGTGGAAGGCGTGGGCCGAGGCCTCGACCTGCGCGCGCAGCGCGGCGGCGCGGGCACGGCGCTTCTCGGTGCCCTTGCGCAGCAGCGCGTAGAACACCGGCGTCAGGAAGATGCCGAAGAAGGTCACGCCCAGCATGCCGGCGAACACGGCGATGCCCATCGCGCGGCGCATCTCGCTGCCGGCGCCGGAGCCCAGGATCAGCGGCACGACGCCGGCGCAGAAGGCGATGGACGTCATCAGGATGGGGCGCAGCCGCAGGCGGCAGGCCTCGATGACGGCGTCGGCGACCGACTTGCCATGCTCCTCCAGCTCCTTGGCGAACTCCACGATCAGGATGGCGTTCTTGCAGGCCAGGCCCACCAGAACGACCAAGGCCACCTGCGTGAAGATGTTCAGGTCCCCCGACTGCATGAAGGGCGGGAAGTGCGAGATCCACACGCCGAACAGCGCCGACAGGATGCACATTGGCACGATCAGGATGATGGCCAGCGGCAGGCTCCAGCTCTCGTACTGCGCGGCCAGCACCAGCACCACCAGCACGACGGAGAACAGCAGCACGGCCGCCAGCGTCGGGATCTTCAGCGAGGTGCCGGGCACGGCCACGTCGCGGGTCAGGCGATCCTGGTAGCTGAGGTCGGTGAACTCGTAGCTCATGCCGCGCGGCAGTCCCTTGAGCAGCTGCTCGATCTCGGCCTCGGCCTGGCCCGACGAGAAGCCGGGGTTGGGCGCGCCGTTGATGTCGGCGGCCGGGAAGCCGTTGTAGCGCGTGACGCGGGTGGGGCCGAAGGTGGGCTCCACCGTCATCAGCGAGCCCAGCGGCACCATCTCGCCGGCGTCGTTGCGGGTCTTGAGCTGCACGATGTCGTCGGCCTTGGCGCGGAACGGCGCGTCGGCCTGCACGATGACCTGGTAGGTCTTGCCGAACTTGGTGAAGTCGTTGACGTACAGCGAGCCGAGGTTGATCTGCAGCGTGTCGTAGATGGAGGGCAGCGGCACGCCCATCTGCTTGGCCTTCACGCGGTCCACGTTGGCGAACAGCTGCGGCACGTTGATGTCGTAGTTGGAGTAGGGCGTGCCGATGCTGGTCTTGGGGTTGCCGTAGACCTGGCCCAGCGTGCCCCACACCGCGCCGTACAGCGCCTGCTCGCCCTGGCTGCTGCGGTCCTGCACCTGGATCTTGAAGCCGCCTGCGATGCCCAGGCCGTCCACCGGCGGCGGCGGCACGACGAACATGCGTGCGCCCTGGATCTGCTGGATGGCGCCGTTGACCTGGCCCAGGATGGCTTCTTTGCTGAGGTCGCGCGAGGTGCGCTTGTCGAAGTCGGCCAGGCCGAAGAACACGATGCCCTCGTTGGGCGCGGCCGAGAAGCCGGCCACCGACAGGCCGGGGAAGGCCACCGAGTCCACGATGCCGGGCACCTTCAGCGCGATCTCGCTCATCTTGCGGATCACTTCCTCGGTGCGGTCCAGGCTGGCGCCGGCCGGCAGCTGCGCCACGCCGATCAGGTACTGCTTGTCCGGCGCGGGCACGAAGCCGCTGGGGATGCGCGTGAAGATCAGCGCGGTGGCGCCCAGCAGCAGCGCGTAGACGATCAGCGCCAGCGACTTGCGCTTCAGGATGCCGGTCACGCCGCGGCCGTAGTCCTCGGAGCGGCGGTGGAAGAAGACGTTGAACCAGTGGAAGAAGCGGCCGAAGACGCGGTCCATGCCGCGCATCAGCGCGTCCTTGGGCGCGTCGTGCGGGCGCAGCAGGATGGCGGCCAGCGCGGGCGACAGGGTCAGCGAGTTGAACGCCGAGATCACCGTGGAGATGGCGATGGTGACGGCGAACTGCTTGTAGAACTGGCCCGACAGGCCCGGCACCAGCGTGAGCGGGATGAACACGGCGCACAGCACCAGCGCGATCGCGATGATGGGGCCGGAGACCTCCTGCATGGCCTTGATCGTCGCAGCGCGTGGCGTGAGCCCGTCCTGGATGTTGCGCTCGACGTTCTCGACCACCACGATGGCGTCGTCCACGACGATGCCGATGGCCAGCACGAGGCCAAACAGGGTCAGCGTGTTGATGGAGAAGCCCAGCAACAGCAGCACCGCGAAGGTGCCCACGATGGACACCGGCACCGCGACCAGCGGAATGATGGACGCGCGCCAGGTCTGCAGGAAGATGATGACGACGAGCACCACCAGGCCGACGGCCTCGAACAGCGTGCTGACGACCTTGTTGATGGAGGTCTGCACAAAGCGCGTGGGGTCGTAGACGATGGCGTAGTCCACGCCCGGCGGGAAGCCGGGCTTGAGGCGCTCCATCGTCGCGCGCACGTTGTCGGAGATGGCGAGCGCATTGGAGCCGGGCGCCTGGAAGATGGCGATGGCGGCCGCTTCCTTGTTGTTCAGCAGGCTGCGCAGCGCATAGGTGTTGGCGCTGATCTCGACGCGGCCCACATCACTCAGGCGCACCATGGCGCCGGTGCGCGTGTCGGTGCGCACGATGATGTTGGCGAACTCCTCCTCGCTGGCGAGGCGGCCCTGCGTGTTGATGGCCAGCTGGAACTCCGTGCCCTTGGGCGCGGGCGATGCGCCCACCACACCCGCGGCGACCTGCGAGTTCTGCTCGCGGATGGCGGCGACCACCTCCCCGGCGGTCAGGCCGCGCCCGGCCAGCTTCTGCGGGTCCAGCCACACGCGCATCGCGTAGTCACCGGCACCGAAGGTCTGCACCGAGCCCATGCCGGGCACGCGCAGCAGGTCGTCGCGCACGTTCAGCGTGCCGTAGTTGCGCAGGTAGAGCGCGTCGCGCGAGTTGTCCGGGCTGACCAGGTGGACCACCATGGTCAGGTTGGGGCTGCTCTTCTCGGTCGTCACGCCGATGGTGCGGACGATGTCGGGCAGCCGCGGCAGCGCGCGGTTGATGCGGTTCTGCACCGCCGTCTCGGCGGCTTCCGGATTGGTGCCGATCTTGAACGTGACCGTCAGGCTCATGCCGCCGTCACCGGTGGCCTGGCTCTCGAAGTACAGGACGTTTTCCAGCCCGTTGATCTGCTCCTCCAGCGGCGCGGCCACCGTCTCGGAGATCACGCGCGGGTTGGCGCCGGGGTACTGGGCGCGCACGACGACCTGCGGCGGCGCGACCTCGGGGTACTCGGAGATCGGCAGCAGCGGGATGGCCAGCGCACCGATCAGGAAGATGAACAGGGACAACACGGTCGCGAAGCGCGGCCGGTCGATGAAGAAGCGTGAGATGTCCATGGCTGGTGCCGCCTTTGATTACTTCGAGGCAGCGGGTGCGGCCGGGGCGGCGGGGATGGGCATGCCCTTGTCGTCCACCTTCAGCATCTGCGGCGTGACGGGGGCGCCGGGCATGGCGCGCAGCACGCCGTCCACGATGACCTGCTCGCCGGCCTTGAGGCCCTCAACCACGCGCATGCCGTCCAGCAGCGCGCCGGGCTTGACCGGGCGCGGCTGCACGATGTTGTTGGGGCCGACGATCAGCACGACCTTGCGGGTCTGGTCGGTCGTGATCGCGCGCTCGGGCACCACCACGCCGGTGTAGCTGCCGCCACCGCCGATCTTCAGCCGCGCATACAGGCCCGGCGTGAACTGACCCTGCTTGTTGTCGAACACTGCGCGGGCGCGGATAGTCGCCGTGGCGGGGTTCAGGCGGTTGTCGACGAAGTCCAGCTTACCGGTGTGCGGGTGGCCTTGCTCGTCCGACAGGCCCAGCGCCACCGACACGGACGCCGGCTTGGCCGCGCGCATGTAGCGCAGGTAGGCGGCTTCACTCGCGTCGAAGTAGGCGTAGACCTTGTCGTTGGACACGAGCGTGGTCAGCACCGGGTCGCCCACGCCGACGAGGTTGCCCGGCGTCACATTGGCGCGCGAGGTGCGGCCACTGACCGGCGCCACCACGTTGGCGTACTCGACGTTCAGCCGGGCCTGCACCAGCGCCGCCTCGGCGCCCTTCTGGTTGGCCTCGGCGCTGCGCAGCGCGGAGCGCAACTGGTCGATCTCCTGCTGGCTGACCGCGTTGACGCTGACCAGCTTCTCCGAGCGGGCCAGGTCGGCCTTGGCCAGCTCGGCCTGGGTCTTGGCTGCTGCGATCTGCGCCTCGGCGCGCGCCACTTCGGCGCGGTAGGCGCGGGCGTCGATGGTGAACAGCGGCTCGCCCTTGCGGACGAACTGGCCTTCCTTGAAGCGCACGGCCTGCACGGTGCCGGCCACCTGGGCGCGCACCTCGACGGTGTCGGGCGCCTCCAGCCGCGCGGTGAATTCCTCGAATTCCTGGATCTCGCGCTGCGTGGCAGGCGCGACGGACACGGGCGGCGGCCCGCCGGCATGGCCTGGACCCCCCTGCTGCTGTCCGCAGGCGGCCAAAACGAGGAGGAGGGGCAGCAGCGCCAGGCTGTTCTTTGTCATGTGGTGCTCCGAGTGCAGGGGCGCGACTCTAGCGAGATCGGCTTGCCCGTGAATTAGTTGGGCGCATTACCCGACGATGCTGCTGACATTGGGTGTCAACAGACCCAGCATGCACAAAAAAGCCGCCAGGCGCGAGGCACTGGCGGCATTCGTGGGGGGCCGGCGGTTACGCGCCGGTTTCAGCGCGCTCAGTGCACGCCGTGCATCCACTTCTTCATCAGCGGCGTCATGGCCATCAGCACCACGCCGGCACCGATGGGGATGACCGTGAAGATCAGGAAGAAGACCGACATCGAGTACGTGGCCGAGATGTGGTCGATGTAGGCACCGGTGGAGCCGGCGATCTTGTTGGCGATGGCCGAGTTCAGGAACCAGACGCCGAACATCAGGCCCAGCAGGCGGGTGGGCGCCAGCTTGGAGATGTAGGACAGGCCCACCGGCGACAGGCACAGCTCGCCCATGGTGTGCAGCAGGTAGGCCAGCGTCAGGAACATCATGCTGACCTGCGCCGTCTTGGCACCCTGCGGGATGCCGGCCGAGCCATAGGCCAGCACGGCAAAGCCCAGGCCCAGCAGCACCAAACCGGTGCCGAACTTGACCGGGCCGGACGGGTTCCACTTCTCCTCCCACATCTTGGAGAACATGGGCGCCAGCACGACGATGAAGAAGCTGTTCAGCACGCCGAACCAGGTGGCGGGCACCTCGCTCTGGTCCATCATGAACTCGCGGCCCAGCATCCACAGGCACAGACCCCAGATGATGATGAAGGCCACGGCCAGCGACACGTTGGCCAGCAGGTAGTTGCCGCCCGTGGAGCGGTACAGCTTGAACAGCAGCCAGCTCAGGATGGCCGCCGGCACCAGCGTCATCGCGGTGTTGATGATCTTGAAGATCAGGCCGCTGGTGCCTTCCAGCGTGCGGTCGGTGTAGTCGGCCGCGAAGATGGTCATGGAGCCGCCGGCCTGCTCGAACGCGAACCAGAAGAAGATCGTGAAGAACGAGAACACGAAGATGGCCTTCAGGCGGTCGGACACCACGTGTTCGGGCGTGTCGTCCAGCGTCTCGGCGATGGCCTTCTTGGCGGCGTCCACCTTGTCGCCGATGCTGCCGAACAGGCCCTGGCTGAGCCAGAACTGGATGGCGCCCAGGATCATGAAGATGCCGGCCAGGCCAAAGCCCAGGTTCCAGGAGATCTTCTCGCCGATGTAGCCGCACAGCGAGATGCCGAAGAAGGCGCCGGCGTTCACGCCCATGTAGAACAGCGTGTAGCCGCCGTCACGGGCGCCTTCGTTGTCCTTGGTGTAGAGCTGGCCCACGATGGCCGAGATGTTGGGCTTGAACAGGCCCGTGCCCAGCACCACCAGGCCCAGGCCCAGGTAGAACATCGGCAGCGTGTCCATGAACAGCGCGATGTGGCCGGCCGCGATGATGAAGCCGCCCAGCAGCACCGAGCGGCGCGTGCCCAGCAGCCGGTCGGCGATGTAGCCGCCCAGGATGGGCGTCAGGTAGGCCAGGCCGGTGTACCAGCCGTACAGGTTGGTCGCGTCGGCGCGGCTCCAGCCCCAGCCGCCCTTGGCGGTCTCGGTGATGAGGAACAGCACGAGCAGCGCCCGCATGCCGTAGTAGGAGAAGCGCTCCCACATCTCCGTGAAGAAGAGGACGAAGAGCTGGTGGGGCTGGCCCAGGATGGTGGCCTGCTCGGAGGCAGGCAGGCCGTTCGCGGCCGGGTTGGCCGCGGGGGAAGTGGTAGTCACGTCGTTCGTTCCAGGTGGACCCGATAGGGCGGCGACGCGGGCGGTAGCCCGCAGGACAGGTCGGCGATTGTCCCCGCCAGCCGGCGCGTTTCCGGCAGGGTCGACCTCGGGATTCCCCTGGGTCAGCGCGCCGCGGCGGCCCGGGCGTCGCGCTCCGGCAGGACGTAGACCAGGCTGGAACCCCGGCCCAGCACCGGCAGCACCACCTCGTCGAAGAAGGCCGGATCGACCACCACGCAACCCAGCGTGATGCGCGCCTGGTCCGGGTTGCCGGAGGCCAGCCGCTCGGCGCGACGCTCGGCGGCCGGCGCCGGGCGCAGCCGGTGGATGGCGAGGTTGGCCCCGTAGTCGAACCAGACGACGCGTTCGCCGCTGAGGTTGCGGCCCGGCCGGGCCTCGAAACGGCCCGCGGGCGTCACCCGTTCATGCGCCCTCAGGGCCGAGGGTGCCTTGCCCCGCGCGCTCGCCGGCTCCTGGTCGCCGGGCGTGAGGCCCAGCAGCGCGGCCGAGCGGCCCAGCAGGCGCCCGTCGGCGGCGTGCACCGACAGCGTGGCCAGGCGCTTGTCGACGATCGCGAAAGGCCGGCCATCGGCCGCGTCATGCGCGACCGGCCGCACGGTGCCCGCGGCGGCCCAGGTCGTGAAGATCCCCAACCAGATGCCGGTACTGACCCGGCGCGCGCCTCTGATGCCCACTCGATGCCCCGCTGTACGGCCATGGCGGCGCGACCTTGCGCCAGCCCGGCGGGCAGTCTAGGAAGGGGCCTGTGGCGCGCACAGGCAAGCAGTTCACGGAATGGCGCTGTTACGTCGGCCCGGGGGCGATGCCTGCGCGAGCAGCCGCGGCGGTGCGGCGTCGGGGAAATAGGCCGCCAGCGTCTGGCGCTCGGGCAGCACATAGACGACGCCGCGGCCCTGGCCGATGTGGGGCCAGACGGTGTGGTCGAAGAACGCCACCGGCACGTTGATGCAGCCCCAGCTGATGCGGTTGTCGGCCGGCGTCTTGCTGGCGAGCCGCTCCAGGCGGTGCTCGTTGGGGTTGGTGGCGCGCACGCGGTGCATGGACACGGCAGCGTCGTAGTCCACCCAGACCACATCCTCGTTCAGCGCATTGCGCCCCGGCGCGGACTGGAAGCGGCCGGCCGGCGTGGTGCGCTCGTGCGGCTTGACCTGGTCGATGGGCCGGTTGCCGATGCCGGCGACGGTGTGGTCGCCCGCGGCATAGCCCAGCAGCACGGGGCTGGTGCCGATGAGGCGGCCCTGCGGCGCAAACACGTAGACCTGGGCGCGGCGCTTGTCGACGATGGCGAAGGCGCGCTGGCCGTTGTCGGCCTCGCGCACCGCCCAGGCGGCCACGCGTGTCACATCGGACGGGGCACGCACCGAGCCAAGGTCGAGGCGACGCTCGGTGTCGGCGGCCTGTGCGGGAACCTGAGCCGCCACGACCGGACGGGCGGGCGGCGGTGCCGAGGGGCCGCGCTTCAGGCGGCCGCCCAGCGCGATGTAGAGCACGACCAGTGCAGCGGCGGCGATGAGGCAGCCCTGCACCAGGCCGGAGATGACGTCGCGCCGCCGTGCGGTGGCGGCATCGACGTCGGCGGGCGGGCCGAATCGCATGGCAGTCGGTCGCCCGGTTCAGCCGTCTTCAGTTACGGTCGGCGCGCGGAGCGGGCTCGGTGTAGCTGGGATCGGCGGTGGTCGTCGCAGCGGGGATGCTGGTGTCGGCGGCCGGCGGGGTCGTCGTGTCGGCAGGCTGGGCCGGCATCGGCTGGCTGTCCACCGGAGGTGCCTGCTCGGCGGGTTGCTGCTGTGCCGTGACGTCCAGCGGCGCGGCGTTCGGGTCGGCCGGGGTCTCCTCGCTGGGCAGCGCGGTCGTCGTCATCGGCTCGGTCTGCGGCTGGTCTTCGGACTGGGCAACGGCGAAGCCGATGCCGGAGACCAGGAAGGCAGCGGTCAGTGCCGTGGTGGCGGTCTTGATGCGGGACATGGGGGGCTCCTTTCAGGCAATGCGGTGGTCGACGAGAGGTCGACCGGCGGGCGCCGGGGCATTTCCACCGCGGCTGAGTTCACTCTAGAACTCGCCCCGGGTCCTCGGCGTCGGTGCCTGGCACAGCCTGTTGTAGGAGCGATCCCGCAGCAGCATCAACCACTTACGAGCGGCGACAAAGCTCCGCAACAGATGTTGGAGCTGCAATCAGACGTCAACGCAGCGCCCGCTGACGGTGCACGCCATGTAGTCACCAGCCTTGCGGCGAGGGCGCGTCAGAGCCCGAAGTCGTAGTCGATGGTCAGCGGCGCGTGGTCGCTGAACTTCTCGCCCTTGTAGATGGATTCGGCCCGCGCCAGCGCGGCCAGGCCGGGCGTCGCCAGGTGGTAGTCCAGCCGCCAGCCGACGTTGTTGGCATAGGCCTGGCCGCGGTTGCTCCACCACGTGTAGCAGTCGTCGGTCGTGCCGGGCTGCAGTTGGCGGTAGACGTCCACCAGGCCGCCATCGCCCAGCAGGCGCGTCATCCAGGCCCGCTCCTCGGGCAGGAAGCCGCTGTTCTTCTGGTTGCTGCGCCAGTTCTTCAGGTCGGCCTCCTTGTGGGCGATGTTGACGTCGGCCACCAGGATGAACTCGCGCTCGGCCTTCAGCGCCATCAGGTGCGGGTACATCGCGTCCAGGAAGCGGTACTTGGCCTGCTGGCGTTCCTCGCCGGACGAGCCGCTCGGGAAGTAGCAGCTGATCAGGCTGAGCTTGCGGCCGGGCTTGTCGTAGCGCGTCTCCACCCAGCGACCCTCGCCGTCGAACTCGCCGCCGTCGAAGCCGACGACGACCTCGCTGGGCTCCGTCCGCGTGTACAGGCCCACGCCCGAGTAGCCTTTCTTGTCGGCGTAGTGGAAGTGGCCCGCGAGCCGGTCGCAGCTGCGGAACTGCGCCTCGACGACGTCGGCCTGTGCCTTCAGCTCCTGCACGCCCACGGCGTCGGCCTTCTGCCGGTCCAGCCAGTCGAAGAAGCCCTTGCTGGCGGCGGAGCGGACGCCGTTGAGATTGGCGGTGATGAAGCGCATCGGAGGTCCGGGGAAAGGGGTTTGTCTGTCCCAGTATCGCAGTGCAGCAAAAGCACAACACCACCGTCGGCGTCATCACGAAACCTTCATGCGATCTTTACTATCCCGTCGCATTCCAGAGGCATGCCCCATGCCCGGCCCCTTCTGCCCACCGTCAACCCGAGGATTTCTCATGCCCACCCACCGCATTCCTCCGACCCTGATCGCGCTGGCCCTGGCCTCAGCGTTCCCGATGCAGGCTGCCGTCGCCCAGGCCACCCCGGCGGCCCCCGAGGCCAAGAAGGACGTCAACCAACTGGAAGCCGTCATCGTGACCGGCAGCCGCCGCGCCGAGAACCTGAAGGACGTGTCGCTGTCCATCTCGGCGATCAAGTCGGAAGAGCTGGATACCTACAACGCCAGCGGCCAGGACATCCGCGCGCTGTCCGGCAAGGTGCCCAGCCTGAACATCGAGTCGGACTACGGCCGCACCTTCCCGCGCTTCTACATCCGCGGCCTGGGCAACACCGACTTCGACATGAACGCGTCGCAGCCGGTCGGCCTGGTCTATGACGACGTGGTGCAGGAAAGCATCGCGCTCAAGGGCTTCCCGGTGTTCGACATGGCCCAGGTGGAGCTGCTGCGCGGCCCGCAGGGCACGCTGTTCGGCCGCAACTCGCCGGCCGGCGTCATGAAGTTCGACTCCGCCAAGCCGACCAAGCGCCTGGAGGGCTACGCCAACGTCGGCTTCGGTCGCTGGAGCGCCGCCAACCTGGAAGCCGCCGTCAACGTGCCGGTCAACAACGACCTGCAGCTGCGCGTTGCCGGCCTGGTGCAGCGCCAGGACGACCGCGTGCACAACCCGAAGGCCGCAAGCCTGGGCGCCACCGCCGACCTCGAGGGCTACAACGACAAGGCCGTGCGCGTGCAGGCGCTGTACAAGAACAGCGGCTTCGAGGGTCTTTTCAAGGTGCAGGCGCGCGACTTCAAGGGCACCGCCACGACCTTCCGCGCCAACATCATCAAGAAGGGCACGAACGACTTCGTCGACGGCTATGACGACAGCTACTACCCGACCGACGGCTACAACTCCCAGACGCTGAAGTCCAGCGAGGTCAGTGCCCGGCTGCGCTGGGACCTGGACGGCGTGTCGCTGTACTCCATCACGTCGCACGCCCGCGCCAAGTTCTACAGCCGCGGCGACGTGGATGGCGGCTTCGGCGCGCCCTACGCGCCGCCGTCGGGCCCGAACTACGGCAACCAGCCCGCCAACATCCCGTTCGACGCGCAGACTGCCGACGGCATCCCCTACCTGCGCCAGACGACGCAGGAATTCCGCCTGCAGTCCAACACGGGCGACCCGCTGCAGTGGATCGCGGGCCTGTACTACTTCAACGAGAAGCTGCAGGTGGACAGCTTCAACTTCGACAGCTTTGCCGCCGGTGACCCGCAGAACGGGTACGCCGTGCAGCACCAGGAGGCCAAGTCCTGGGCCGCGTTCGGCAACGTGAAGTACGCGCTGACGCCCGACCTCAAGCTCACGGCGGGCCTGCGCTACACGAACGACAAGAAGGACTTCGACGCCGCGCGCACGCAGACGCCGTTCGGCAACCCGAACGTCGGCCCGCTGGTGGCCAACCCGAAGTCCACGAACTGGAGCTGGGACCTGGGCGCCAACTATGCGCTGAGCAAGACCACCAGCGTCTTCGCCCGCGTCGCCACCGGCTACCGCGCGCCGTCCATCCAGGGCCGCGTGCTGTTCGGCGACACCATCTCGGTGGCCAACTCCGAGAAGGTGTTGTCCGTCGAGGCCGGCTTCAAGGCCGATCTGCTGGACAACACGGCGCGCATCACCGGCACGGTGTTCAAGTACCGCGTGAAGGACATGCAGCTGACCGCCGGCTCCGGCGGCGTCAACCAGAACCGCCTCGTCAATGCCGCCAAGGCCGAAGGCCAGGGCTTCGAGATCGACGCGCAGGCCATCATTGCGCGTGACTGGCGCACGACGCTGGGCTTCTCGTACAACGACACCCAGATCAAGGACCCGGGCCTGTTCGTCGCACCGTGCGGCGCGCCTTGCACGATCAAGGACCCCGCCGGCCCGTTCCCGGGCACCGTCAGCATCAACGGCAACGACCTGCCGCGCGCGCCCAAGCTGGTGTGGAACTGGACGCTGAAGTACAGCACCGAGCTGGCCGGCGGCGAGCTGACCGTGCTGACCGACTGGGCCTACAAGGACAAGTACAACATGTTCCTGTACGAGGCCGTCGAGTACCGTGCCAAGTCGGCGCTGGAAGGCGGCCTGCGCGTGGGCTATGGCTGGGCCAACGGCAAGTACGAGGTGGCGGCCTATGGCCGCAACATCACCGACCACCGCCAGGTCGTCGCGGCCATCGACTTCAACAACCTGACCGGCATCGTCAACGAGCCGCGCAGCTACGGCGTGCAGTTCAAGGCCTCGTTCTGACGCCTCGCGCGCAGACGACACGCAGGCCTGGCCTGCGACTCGGTGAAAACCAGCTCACGGCCCGGCCCCTTCTAGGGGTCGGGCCTGTTTTTTTGACCCCTAGAATCTTTGGGACATGTCTGCCGCCACTCCCGACCCTCTCGCCCAGTCCTTTGTCGCCTTTGCCGTGGAGGCGGGCGTGTTGCGCTTCGGCGAGTTCAAGACCAAGGCCGGCCGGTTGAGCCCCTATTTCTTCAACGCCGGCCTGTTCGACGACGGCGCCAAGCTCGGCCGCCTCGCTGGCTTCTATGCCGAGCGCCTGATCGCGTCGGGCCTGGACTTCGACATGATCTTCGGCCCCGCCTACAAGGGCATCACGCTGGCCGCGGCCGTGGCCATGGAGCTGGCGCGGCGCGGGCGCAATGTGCCGTTTGCCTACAACCGCAAGGAAGCCAAGGACCACGGCGAAGGCGGCACCCTGGTCGGCGCGCCGGTCAAGGGTCGCGTGCTCATCATCGACGACGTCATCTCCGCCGGCACCTCGGTGCGCGAGTCCATCCAGATGATCGAGGCCGCCGGCGCCACGCCCTGCGGCGTCAGCATCGCGCTGGACCGCCAGGAGAAGGCCGCCGAGGGCGGTGTCGACAGCCCGCAGTCCGCCGTGCAGCAGGTGCAGCAGCGCTACGGCCTGCCGGTGGTGGCCGTGGCCGGGCTGGCCGACCTGCTGGCCTATCTGGACGGCGCGCCGGAGCTGGCCGCCCACCGCCCCGCGGTGCTGGCCTATCGCGAGCGCTACGGAGTCTGATGCGTGCACTGATCGCCGCCGGACTGCTCATCGCGGTCACTGCCCAGGCCCAGACCACCCCGCCGGGCAAGGGCATCTACACCTGCACGACCACCGACGGCCGCAAGCTGACCAGCGACCGCCCCATCGCCGAGTGCACCTCGCGCGAGCAGCGCGTGCTCAACCCCGACGGCTCGCAGCGCACCACGCTGCCGCCCTTCCTCAGCCCCGAGGAGCGCGCCGCCAAGGAGGCGGCCGACCGCCGTGCCGCCGCCGAGCGCGTGGCCGCACAGGATGCCATCCGGCGTGACCGCACGCTGATGCAGCGCTACCCCAACGAGGCCGCCCACCAGCGTGCCCGCCACGCGGCGCTGGACGACGCCTACAAGGCCACGCGCAGCTCCGAGCGCCGCATCAAGGACCTGGGCGTGGAGCGCAGGCCGCTGCTGGACGAGGCCGAGTTCTACAAGGGCCGGCCGCTGCCGGCCAAGCTCAAGCAGGCGCTGGACGCCAACGACGCCGCGGTCGAGGCGCAGCAGCAGCTGATCGAGAACCAGAAGGCCGAGATCGTGCGCATCAACGCGCGCTTCGACGCCGAACTGGCGCGGCTGAAGAAGCTCTGGGCGGGCGCGACGCCGGGTTCCATGCCGCCGCTCAGCGAACTGCCGAAGACGACACCGCCCACCACGCCCAAGCCCGCGTCGAAATGACGGCGGGCTCGGCGGCGATCAGCCGAGTTTCTTCTTCAGCAGCTCGTTGACCAGGGCCGGGTTGGCCTTGCCCTTGGTGGCCTTCATCGCCTGACCGACCAGCGCGTTGAACGCCTTGTCCTTGCCGGCGCGGAACTCGTCGACGGACTTCTGGTTGGCGGCCAGCACTTCGTCGAGGATGGCCTCGATGGCGCCGGTGTCGCTGACCTGCTTCAGGCCCTTGGCGTCGATGACGGCGTCCACGTCGGCAGACTCGCCGCTCCACAGCGACTCGAACACCTGCTTGGCGGCGTTGTTCGAGATCGTGCCGTCGGAGATGCGCGCAATCAGCTTCGCCAGCAGCTCGGGGCCGACCGGCGCAGCGGCGATCTCGCCGCCCGAGGCGTTGAGCCGCTTGCTGATCTCGCCCATGACCCAGTTGGCCACCAGTTTCGGCGTCGCGCCCGCCGCCTTGGTGGCCTCGTAGTAACGGGCCGTCGCCAGGCTCTGCGTCATCATCGTCGCGTCGTACTCGGGCAGGCCGTCGGCCTCGATGAAGCGCGCGGCCATGACGGCCGGCAACTCGGGCATCTCGCCCTTCACGCGCTCCACCCACTCCGGCGCGATGACCAGCGGTGGCAGGTCAGGGTCGGGGAAGTAGCGGTAGTCGGCCGAGTCTTCCTTGCTGCGCATCGCGCGGGTCTCGCCGGTGTCCGGGTTGTACAGGACCGTGGCCTGCTGGATCTTGCGGCCGTCTTCGATCTCGTCGATCTGCCAGTTGACCTCGTAGTTCACCGCGTCCACCAGGAAGCGGAAGCTGTTCAGGTTCTTGATCTCGCGGCGCGTGCCGAAGGGCTCGCCGGGCTTGCGCACAGACACGTTGACGTCGCAGCGGAACGAGCCTTCCTGCATGTTGCCGTCGCAGATGCCCAGCCACATCACCAGCGCGTGCAGCGTCTTGGCGTATTCGGCGGCCTCGGCGCCCGAGCGCATGTCGGGCTCGGAGACGATCTCCAGCAGCGGTGTGCCGGCGCGGTTCAGGTCGATGCCCGACTGGCCGTGGTAGTCCTCGTGCAGGCTCTTGCCCGCGTCTTCCTCCAGGTGGGCGCGGGTCAGACTGACGACATGCTTCTTGTCGCCGACGAAGAACTCCACCTTGCCGCCCTGCACGACCGGGATCTCGAACTGGCTGATCTGGTAGCCCTTGGGCAGGTCGGGGTAGAAGTAGTTCTTGCGCGCGAAGATGGACAGCGGCGCCACCTTGGCGCCCACCGCCAGGCCAAAGCGGATGGCGCGCTCGACGGCCGCGCGGTTCAGCACCGGCAGCGTGCCGGGCAGGGCCAGGTCCACCGGCGAGGCCTGCGTGTTGGGCGCGGCGCCGAAGGCGGTGGAGCTGCCGCTGAAGATCTTGCTCTGCGTGGAGAGCTGGACGTGGTTTTCGAGGCCGATGACGACCTCATAACCGCGGATGAGTTGAGAAGTAGGCATTTTCAGAGTCCCGAGGGCGCGGCAAGGTGCCAGTCGGTGGCTTGCTGGAGGGCGTGCGCGGTGTGCAGCAACTGCCCTTCCTTGAAGTAGTTGCCGATCAGCTGCAGGCCCACGGGCATGCCGTCCGCCCCAGAGCCCACCGGCACACTCATGCCGGGCAGGCCGGCCAGCGAGCCGGGCAGCGTGAAGATGTCGGCGAGGTAGGCCTGCGTCGGGTCATCCTTGCCCTCGCCCTGCTTCCAGGCGACGGTGGGCGCCACCGGGCCGGCGATCAGGTCGCACTGCGTGAAGCACTGCTGGAAGTCGTCCGCGATCATGCGGCGCAGCTTCTGGGCCTGCAGGTAATAGGCGTCGTAGTAGCCGTGCGACAGCACATAGGTGCCGATCATGATCCGCCGCTTGACCTCCGCGCCGAAGCCCTCGGCGCGCGTCTTCTTGTACATGTCCAGCAGGTCGTCGTACTGCGCGGCACGATGGCCGAACTTGACGCCGTCGAAGCGCGAGAGGTTGGAGCTCGCCTCGGCCGGGGCAATGATGTAGTAGACGGGAATCGCCAGCTCGGTGCGGGGCAGGCTCACGTCCACCAGCGTGGCGCCCAGCTTCTCCAGCTCGGCCAGGCCGGCGCGCACGGCGGCGTTCACGTCGGCGCTCAGGCCGGCCGGGAAGAACTCCCGCGGCAGGCCGATGCGCAGGCCGGCCAGCGGTTTGCCGGCCGAAGCGCCTTCACGGGCGGCCAGCATCTGCGCATGGAAGTCCTGCGGCGGCTGCTCCACACTGGTTGCGTCGCGCTCGTCGAAGCCGCTCATGGCCGACAGCAGCAGCGCGCAGTCCTCGGCCGAGCGGGCCATCGGGCCGGCCTGGTCCAGGCTGGATGCGAAGGCGATCATCCCGTAGCGCGAGCACACGCCGTAGGTCGGCTTGATGCCGGTAATGCCGGTGAAGCTGGCCGGCTGGCGGATGGAGCCGCCGGTGTCGGTGCCGGTGGAGCCGGGCACCAGCCGTGCCGCCACGGCCACGGCCGAGCCGCCCGACGAGCCGCCGGGCACGCGGCCCAGGTCCCAGGGGTTGTGGGCCGGGAAATACGCGCTGTTCTCGTTGGCCGAACCCATCGCGAACTCGTCGCAGTTCAGCTTGCCCAGAGCCACGGTGCCGGCCGCGTTCAGGCGCGCGACGACCGTCGCGTCGAACGGGCTGCGGTAGCCGTCCAGCATCTTCGAGCCCGCCGTCGTGGGCATGTCGGCAGTGACATAGATGTCCTTGTGCGCCAGCGGCACGCCGGTCAGCGCGCCGCCATTGCCGGCGGCCAGCAGCGCGTCGGCCGCGGCCGCGCGGGCCAGCGCACCGTCGGCGTCGACGTGCAGGAAGGCGCCCAGCGCCTTGTCGTGGGCCTTGATGCGGTCCAGCAGGCCTTGCGTGGCCTCGCGGCTGGACAGCGCACGGCTTTTCAGGGCGGCGGCCAGCTCGGCCACGCCCATGTCGTGAACGGGCTTCATTCGATGACCTTGGGAACGAGGAAGAGGCCGTCCTCGACGGCCGGGGCGCTGCGCTGGTTCAGCTCACGCTGGTTGCTCTCGGTGACGGCGTCCTCGCGCAGGCGCAGCTTGACCTGCTGGATGGCCGAAAGCGGCGTGTACAGCGGCTCGACGCCGGCCGTATCGACGGCGCTCATCTGGTCCACGATCTTGAAGAAATCGTTCAGGTTGCCGAGCAGGGCTTCGGACTCGGCGGGCTGCAACTGCAGCCGGGCCAGGTTGGCGATGCGACTCACGTCGTCAGGGGTGAGGCTCATGAAGGGTTTTCAGATGTAAGCCCGGGGCCAGAAAAGCCAGTGTTGGCGGGCCTCGGAAGGGGGTGTTCGGTTATTATCGCCGCCCATCTCCAGGCCCTCGGCGGCCGCTCATTCAGCGATGCATTTCGTCGCAGGCAGGGCGGCCTCCTGGCTTCCAGCCCCCCCGAATTCTTGAGCCGCGCCGCCGCTGGCGAGGCTCGCAGCGCCACACCATGTTCGCCTCCCTGCGCCGCTACTTCTCCACCGACCTGGCCATCGACCTTGGCACCGCCAACACCCTGATCTACGTGCGAGGCAAGGGCATCGTGCTGGACGAGCCCTCGGTCGTTTCCATCCGCCACGAGGGCGGCCCCAACGGCAAGAAGACCATCCAGGCCGTCGGCCGCGAGGCCAAGGCCATGCTGGGCAAGGTGCCCGGCAACATCGAGGCGATCCGCCCGATGAAGGACGGCGTCATCGCCGATTTCGTCGTGACCGAACAGATGATCAAGCAGTTCATCAAGATGGTCCACGACAGCAAGACCTTCAAGCCCAGCCCGCGCATCATCATCTGCGTGCCCTGCGGCTCCACCCAGGTCGAGAAGCGTGCCATCCGTGACGCCGCCCTGGGCGCTGGCGCCAGCGAGGTCTACCTGATCGAGGAGCCCATGGCCGCTGCCATCGGTGCCGGCCTGCCGGTGGCCGAGGCCTCGGGCTCCATGGTGGTCGACATCGGCGGCGGCACGACCGAGGTGGGCGTCATCTCGCTGGGCGGCATGGTCTACAAGGGCTCGGTCCGCGTCGGCGGCGACAAGTTCGACGAGTCCATCATCAACTACATCCGCCGCAACTACGGCATGCTGATCGGCGAGCAGACCGCCGAGGCCATCAAGAAGAACATCGGCAGCGCCTTCCCGGGCTCCGAGGTCAAGGAGATGGAGGTCAAGGGCCGCAACCTCGCCGAGGGCGTGCCGCGCAGCTTCACGATCTCGTCCAACGAGATCCTCGAAGCCCTGACCGACCCGCTGAACCAGATCGTCTCCGCCGTGAAGAACGCGCTGGAGCAGACGCCGCCCGAGCTGGGCGCCGACATCGCCGAGCGCGGCATGATGCTGACCGGCGGCGGCGCGCTGCTGCGCGACCTGGACCGCCTGCTGAGCGAAGAGACCGGCCTGCCGGTGCTGGTGGCCGAAGACCCGTTGACCTGCGTCGTGCGCGGCTGCGGCATGGCCCTGGAGCGCATGGAGCGCCTGGGCAGCATCTTCACCTCCGACTGATGTGAGATCCCGGTCTCGGCGCACCGAGTCCACCCTCCGAGAGGGGCGTCAGCCGCCACGGCTGACACCACGCGCACTTTCGCTGTCCTGCTTCGATGCCCCTCGGCACTCTTGACCGCTCCCCGCCGCCGCTGTTCCGCCAGGGGCTGTCGGCGCTGGCCAAGCTTGCGCTGTGCTCGGCGCTGGCGCTGCTGCTGATGGTGGCCGACGGCCGCTTCAAGCTGATGCAGCCGGCCCGGGCCGGGCTGGCGCTGGTGCTGCAGCCGGTGCAGCGCCTGCTGTTGACCCCGGTGGACGCCTGGGAGACGGCCGGCGACTACCTGCGCGGCACGCAGCGCGCGATGGCCGCCGAGGATCTGGCGCGGCGCCAGCTGGCCGAACAGGCCGAGCGGCTGTCGCGCGTCGCCGCGCTGCAGGCCGAGAACGACAGCCTGCGCAAGCTGCTGGGCCTGCAGCCGGCGTTGACGGTGCCGTCGCTGGCTGCCGAGGTGCTGTTCGAGGCGCCGGACCCGTTCTCGCGCCGCGTCGTCATCGACCGCGGCGCGACTCAAGGGCTGGCCGCCGGCTCGCCGGTCATCAACGAGGCCGGCGTGCTGGGTCAGGTGACGCGGGTCTACCCGCTGTCGGCCGAGGTCACGCTGCTGACCGACAAGGACGCCGCCATCCCGCTGTTGAACGCGCGCACGCAGATGCGCAACGCCGCCTTCGGCCGCGCCGACGGCGCGGGCATGGAGCTGCGCTTCCTGGCCGCCAATGCGGACATCAAGGTCGGCGACGCGATGATCACGTCGGGCCTGGACGGCATCTATCCGCCGGGCCTGCCGGTGGCGCGCGTGTCCGCCGTCGAGCGGCGCGGTGACTCCAGCTTCGCGCAGGTGCAGCTGACCCCCATCGCTCAGCCCGACAGTGCGCGCCATGTGCTGGTGCTGCTGCCGCTGGACCGCCATCTGGCGGCCAAGAAGGAGGCCGAGGTCGCGTCGGCGGCGGAGGCCGCATCGGCCGCCGAGGCCAAGGCCCAAGCCCGCGCCGCCAAGAAGGCCGAGCGCGCCGAGAAGGCCGCCAACATGGCTTCGGGAGCCACGCCATGATCATGCCGCGCGCCGCGGAGCGGCTGCTGCTCCCCGCCAACCCCTGGTTCATCGCGTTGTCGCTGCTGGTCGCGCTGATGCTGGACATGATCCCCATGGGCCGGCTGCCGGCCATGCCGGACGTGCTGGCCGTCGTGCTGGCCTTCTGGGGCGTGCACCAGCCGCGTCGCGTGGGCGTGCTGTGGGCGTTCGCCTTCGGCCTGCTCATCGACGTGCACGACGGCGCCGTGCTGGGCCAGCATGCGCTGGCCTACAGCGTGCTGAGTTTCGGCGCCATCACTTTGCACCGGCGCATGGCGTGGTTCGGCCTCGTCGGCCAGGCGCTGCAGATCCTGCCGCTGTTCATGGCCGCGCATGTGCTGACGCTGGTGGTGCGCATGGCCGTGGGCGGCATGTGGCCCGGCTGGCCGGTGCTGCTGGCGCCGTTCTTCGAGGCCGCGCTGTGGCCCATCGCCAGCGCGCTGCTGCTGGCGCCGCAGCGCCGCGCGCCGGACCGCGACGCGCACCGTCCCCTCTAGAAGTGGTCGTCCTCAAGAACCTCCACCAGGAGCTGGCGCGCTTCCGGCTGCGCGTGCTGGCGGCCGTCGCCTTCGTGCTGTTCTGCTTCGGGCTGTTGGTGGCGCGGCTGGTGTGGCTGCAGATCGTGCAGCACGACGACCTGGCCGAGCGCGCCGAGTCCAACCGCATCGCCATCGTGCCCATCGTGCCCAACCGCGGCCTCATCAAGGACCGCCATGGCGTCGTGCTGGCCAGCAACTACTCGGCCTACACGCTGGAGATCAACCCCGAGAAGGTCGCCGACATGGATGCGACCATCGAGGCGCTGGGCCAGATCGTCGACATCCAGCCGCGCGACAAGCGCCGCTTCAAGCGCCTTCTGGAGGAGGCCAAGCACACCGACTCGCTGCCCATCCGCACCAAGCTGACCGACGAGGAGGTGGCCCGCTTCACGGCGCAGCGCTTCCGCTTCCCCGGCGTGGAGATCAAGGCGCGGCTGTTCCGCTCCTACCCGCTGGGCGACATCGGCGCCCACCTGATCGGCTACATCGGCCGCATCAACCAGGCCGAGAAGAAGGCCATGGACGACTGGGAGGAGGAGGAACTCGCCAACTACCGCGGCACCGAGTACATCGGCAAGCTGGGGCTGGAGCAGGCCTACGAGCGCGAGCTGCACGGCACGACGGGCTTCGAGCAGGTCGAGACCAGCGCCGGTGGCCGCGCCGTGCGCCGGCTGGACCACCGCCCGCCCACGCCCGGCAACACGCTGAACCTGTCCATCGACATCAAGCTGCAGGCGCTGGTGGAGCAGCTGTTCGGCGAGCGCCGCGGCGCGCTGGTGGCCATCGACCCGCGCAACGGCGAGGTGCTGGCCTTCGTGTCCAAGCCCACCTTCGACCCCAACCTGTTCGTCGACGGCATCGACGCCGATTCGTGGCGCGAGCTGAACGAGGACATCGACAAGCCGCTGTTGAACCGCGCGCTGCGGGGCACCTATCCACCCGGCTCCACCTTCAAGCCCTTGATGGCCATGGCCGCGCTCACCAGCGGCAAGCGCGGGCCGCACGTCGTCATCCAGGACAACCTGGTCTACAACTTCGGCGGCCGCAGCTTCGGCAGCCCCGAGGCCGACCGGCCCGGTCCCAAGGACATGCGTGCGGCCATCGTGTCGTCCTCCAACGTCTACTTCTACGACCTCGCCAACCAGATGGGCGTGGACCTGATCCACGACGAGCTGTCGCCCTTCGGCCTCGGGCGCAAGACGGACATCGACCTGATGGGCGAGGTCACCGGCGTCCTGCCCTCGCAGGAATGGAAGCGCAACTACTTCCGCCGCAGTCCGGCCAACCAGAAGTGGTTCCCCGGCGAGACCATCTCGCTGGGCATCGGCCAGGGCTACAACAGTTTCACGATGCTGCAGATGGCCAGCGCCTACGCCACCGTCGCATCCGGCGGCCAGCGCTTCAAGCCGCGGCTGGTGCGCGAGATCGAGGACGTGACCCGCCACGAGAAGCGCCGCATCGCCAGCGACGCGCTGCCCCCGCTGCCGCTGAAGCCCGCCGACGTGGACGTCATCCGCAACGCGATGAACGGCGTGACGCTGGAGGGCACGTCGCGTCAGGTCTTCATGGGTGCGACCTACCAGAGCGGCGGCAAGACGGGCACTGCGCAGGCCGTGGGCCTGCGCGCCGGTGAGCGCTACAGCGCCATCAAGGCGGACGAGCGCAAGCGCGACCACTCGCTGTACGTCGCCTTCGCTCCCGTGGAGCAGCCCAGCGTGGCGCTGGCGGTCATCGTCGAGAACGCCGGCTGGGGCTCGGGCGCCGCCGCGCCCATCGCGCGCCGCGTGTTCGACTACCTGCTGAGCGGCACCTATCCCAGCGAGGAAGACATCGCCAAGACCCAGCTGGGCCAGACCTTCGCCCCGATCGGCACGCCGCGCCGCGCGGCCGACGTGCCGCTGCCAGGCCAGGCTGCTTCCGCCGCCGCGGTCGCGGCATCGGCGGCGTCCGCACCCAGCCCCGGAGCTTCGCGATGACCGTCATCGAACGCCCGCCGCTGCTGAGCCGGCTCAAGCCCTGGCTCAGCGGCTTCGACATCCCGCTGCTGCTGGCCATCGTCTGGCTGTGCGGCTGGGGGCTGGTGAGCATGTACTCGGCGGGCTACGACCACGGCACCCGCTTCGTGGACCATGCGCGCAACATGGCGCTGGGCCTGGGCCTGATGTTCATCGTCGCCCAGGTGCCGCCACAGCGGCTGATGGCGCTGGCCGTGCCGCTGTACACGGTGGGCATCGCGCTGTTGATCGCGACGGCGCTGTTCGGCATCTCCAAGAAGGGCGCGACCCGTTGGCTCAACGTCGGCATCACGCAGATCCAGCCGTCGGAGCTGCTGAAGATCGCGACACCGCTGATGCTGGCGTGGTGGTTCCAGCGCCGAGAAGGCATCCTGCGCTGGCCGGACTTCATCGCCGCCTTCGCGCTGCTGCTGCTGCCCTTCCTGATGGTGGCCAAGCAGCCCGACCTGGGCACCGGCATCCTGGTGCTGGCCGCCGGGCTGTACGTGATCTTCTTCGCCGGCCTGCCGTGGAAGCTCATCGTGCCGGCCTTCGTGCTGGCGGCGGCCGGCATCACGACGCTGGTGCTCAGCGAGGACCGCATCTGCCAGCCGGACGTGACCTGGCCGGTGCTGAAGGAGTACCAGCGCCACCGCGTCTGCACGCTGCTGGACCCGACCAAGGACCCGCTGGGCAAGGGCTTCCACATCATCCAGGGCGAGATCGCCATCGGCTCGGGCGGCATGACCGGCAAGGGCTTCATGCAGGGCACGCAGACTCACCTGGAGTTCATCCCCGAGCGCACCACCGACTTCATCTTCGCGGCCTTCGGCGAGGAGTTCGGCTTCATGGGTGCGCTGGCGCTGCTGGCCGGCTTCACGGCGCTGATCCTGCGCGGGCTGATGATCGCGTCCGACGCGCCCACGCTGTTCGGCCGCCTGCTGGCCGGCGCGGTGACGCTGAGCTTCTTCACCTATGTATTCGTCAACATGGGCATGGTCAGCGGCATCCTGCCCGTGGTGGGCGTGCCGCTGCCCTTCATCAGCTATGGCGGCACGGCCATGGTGACGCTGGGGCTGTCGCTGGGCATGCTGATGTCGATTGCGCGGGCCAGGAAGCTGGTCAAGACCTGACGCTCAGGACGATTCGGCCAGCGTTGCGGGGAAGCGGATCGTGAAGCGCGCACCCGGGCCCTGCCCGTCCGGCGACTCGCCGCCCGCCGCGCGGCGCACGCGGGTGTCGTCCAGCGTCAGCTCGGCCTCGTGCTGCTGCACGATCTCGCGCACGATGGCCAGGCCCAGGCCCGAGCCCTCGACGCCGCTGCCCAGCGCGCGGTAGAAGGGCTGGAACACCTTCTCGCGCTCGCCCGGCGCGATGCCCGGCCCGGTGTCCTCCACCTGCAGCACCACCACCTGGCCGAAAGGGTCCTCCACGACCCGCACCGTTACCAGCCCGCCGGCCGGCGTGTACAGCAGCGCGTTGTCCACGAGGTTGCGTATCAGCTCGCCGATCAGCACCGGGTGGGCATGCACGCGCAGCCGGCTGTCGTCGGCCCCCACGCCGTCGTAGCCCAGGTCGATGCGGCGCTCCAGCGCGCGCGGCACGAAGTCGCGCACCGTGTCGATGGCGATCTCGGCCAGGTTGACCGGTTCGCGGCGCAGGGCCTGCTCGGCGTCCTCGGCCCGCGCCATGGCCAGTAGCTGGTTGACCATGTGGGCCGCGCGCTCGCTGGCGCGTGCGATCTGCGCCAGCGAGCGCTTCAGCTCATCGGGGGTGGAGCGGCCGGCATCGATCTCGCGCTGCACCAGTTCGGCCTGTGTGCGCAGGCCGGCCAGCGGCGTCTTCAGCTGGTGCGCCGCATCGGCCAGGAAGTGCTTCTGCCGGCTCATGGACGAGTCCAGCCGCGCCAGCAGGTCGTTGATGGCCTGCACCAGCGGCGCCACCTCGTCGGGAACGCGCTGCTCGTCGATGGGCGACAGGTCCGAGCTCTCGCGCGAGCGGATGCGCCGCTGCAGCTCGTTCAGCGGCGAGATGCCACGCGCCAGCGCCAGCCATACCAGCAGCACCGCCAGCGGCAGGATGACGAACTGCGGCAGGATGACGCCCTTGATGATCTCGTTGGTCAGGCGCGAGCGCTTGCCCAGCGTCTCGGCCACCTGCACCAGCAGGGCCTTGCCCGTGGCGGCCTGGCCTTCCGGCTGCACCCACAGATAGGCCACCCGCACGGCGTCCGTGCCCACCTCGTCGTCGCGAAAATGCAGCTCGCCGGGCGGGGTGGGCGCCTCCTCCGTGGGCACAGGCAATGTTGCGTCGCCGCTGAGCAGCTCGCCCCGCAGGCCCAGCACCTGGTAGAAGACCGTGTCCGACGCGTCTGCCCGCAGCAGCGCTGCGGCCTCGGGCGCGAGCGCATAGCGGTCACGGCCTCGCGTGGGCGCCTCGGTGGCGGCCACCTGCTGGCCCAGGCTGCGCGCCACCTCGCCCAGTTCCCGGTCGTAGGGCCGGCCGGCGATGCCCTGCGCCACCAGCCAGGTCAGCGCGACGCTGATGGGCCAGATCAGCAGCAGCGGCGCGAGCATCCAGTCCAGGATCTCGCCGAACAGCGAGCCCTGCTGCGGACTGCCGCCGTCTTTGCTCGCCATCGATCAGGAGGCGATCTTCTCGAGGCAGTAGCCCAGCCCCCGCACCGTCGCGATGCGGATGGGCCCCTGCTCTATCTTCTTGCGCAGCCGGTGGATGTACACCTCGATGGCGTTGTTCGAAACCTCTTCGCCCCACTCGCACAGCCGCTCGACGAGCTGATCCTTGCTGACCAGCCGCCCGGCGCGCTGCAACAGCACTTCCAGCAGCGACAGCTCGCGCGCCGACAGCTCCAGCATCTGATCGTTGATATAGGCCACGCGGCCCGTGGCGTCGAAGGTCAGCGGGCCATGCTTGATGACGCTGCTGGCGGTGCCCAGGCCGCGCCGCGTCAGCGCCCGCACGCGCGCCTCCAGCTCCTGCAGCGAGAACGGCTTGGCCATGTAGTCGTCGGCGCCCAGGTCCAGCCCCTTGACGCGCTGCTCGACGCTGTCGGCCGCCGTCAGGATCAGCACCGGCATGGTCGAGCCGCGAGCGCGCAGCTTGCGCAGCACCTCAAGCCCGTGCAGGCGGGGCAGACCCAGATCCAGGATGACCAGGTCGAACTCGTGCGTCGCCAGCGCCGAGTCGGCCTCGGTGCCGCTGGACACGCGGTCCACCGCATAGCCCGAGGCGCGCAGCGCCCTCAGCAGGCCATCGGCCAGCACTTGATCGTCTTCGGCGATGAGGATGCGCATGTTCTTGTCTCCGGCGTCGATGTTAGGCGCTGCACCGGTGGCTCATCTCATGAGCCACCAGCTTCCTAGGATGCTCATCAAGCCTGAGGCCGCCGCTGCCTTGGATCGGGGATTTAAAACACTGTACAAACATACAGATTGCCCCATAATTGCTGCATTCACCTGGAGATTCGCATGGACGCCCCCGTCAAAGCCCTGAACACCGAGAAAGCCAAGGCCCTGCAAGCCGCTCTGTCCCAGATCGAGAAGCAGTTCGGCAAGGGCTCCATCATGCGGCTGGGCGAAGGCGAGGTGCTGGAAGACATCCAGGTCGTCTCCACCGGCTCGCTGGGCCTGGACATCGCACTGGGCGTCGGCGGCCTGCCGCGCGGCCGTGTCATCGAGATCTACGGCCCCGAGTCGTCCGGCAAGACCACGCTGACACTGCAGGTCATCGCCGAGATGCAGAAGATCCAGGGCACCTGCGCCTTCATCGACGCCGAACACGCGCTGGACATCCAGTACGCGCAGAAGCTGGGCGTCAACCTGACCGACCTGCTGATCAGCCAGCCCGATACCGGCGAGCAGGCGCTGGAGATCGTCGACGCGCTGGTGCGCTCCGGCTCCGTGGACCTCATCGTCATCGACTCGGTCGCCGCGCTGACGCCCCGGGCCGAAATCGAAGGCGAGATGGGTGACCAACTGCCCGGCCTGCAGGCCCGTCTGATGAGCCAGGCGCTACGCAAGCTGACCGCCACGATCAAGAAGACCAACTGCACGGTCATCTTCATCAACCAGATCCGCATGAAGATCGGCGTCATGTTCGGCTCGCCCGAGACGACCACCGGTGGCAACGCGCTGAAGTTCTACGCCTCGGTGCGTCTGGACATCCGCCGCATCGGCTCGATCAAGAAGGGCGAGGAGGTCATCGGCTCCGAGACCAAGGTCAAGGTCGTCAAGAACAAGGTCAGCCCCCCGTTCAAGACCGCCGAGTTCGACATCCTCTACGGCGAAGGCATCAGCCGCGAGGGTGAGATCGTCGACATGGGCGTGGCACACAAGATCGTCGACAAGTCCGGTGCCTGGTACGCCTACAACGGCGAGAAGATCGGCCAGGGCAAGGACAACTCGCGCGAGTTCCTGCGCGAGAACCCCGACATCGCGCACGAGATCGAAAACCGCATCCGCGAAGCGGTGGGTGTGGCTCCGCTGGGTAACAAGCCGGCCGAGGAATAAGGCGCCCGGCGGCGCTTGGCCATGCGAGCCCCCCTGTCGCTGAAGGCCCGTGCCATCGGTCTGCTGGCCCAGCGCGAGCACAGCCGCACGGAGTTGAAGCGCAAGCTGCTGCGCGTCCAGCAGCAGCAACGGCAACGCCTGCTGCAGGCAGCGCCGGCCGCTGAAGCCGAGAGTGCCGAACAAGGCACTCCGCCCGACGCCGACGCCAGCGAAGCCGCCGTCGATGCACTGCTCGATGCGCTGGCGGCGGACGGTTATCTCGATGAAACCCGCTTCGTCGAGTCTCGCCTGCACCTGCGTGCCGGCCGGTTCGGCGCCCAGCGCATCCAGCAGGAACTGGCCCAACACGGCCTGCGCCTGGACGCAGAACAGCAGGAAGCGCTGCGAGCCAGCGAGCTGGAGCGGGCCCGCGAGGTCTGGCACAAGCGCTTCGGGATGGAGCCGGCACGCGATACCACCGAGCAGGCGCGCCAGACCCGCTTTCTGCTGGCGCGCGGATTTGCCCCCGATGTGGTGCGCCGCTTGCTGAGGGCCCAAGGGGCACTTGATTGAGCGCGCAAGGGTAGTTTTGACCCTCCGTGCTACATTGCCGCCTGCCGCCAGAACGGCGGTTCATCCGGTTACGGGCTCACGGCTCGTCGGCAAAGCAGCCGAAAAAACCGGTCAAACCGCCTTCCCGGCCTGGCCCGGGTCGTTCAGCCTGCGCTCTCCATGCCCGCCGTCCAATCGTCCATTCAGCGTCGTCCGCTGCATCGCCGCGCCCTTGATGTGCAGGTGTTTGCGCGCGATGACGGTTTGTTCGATGTCGAAGCCAGCCTGATCGATACCAAGACGCACGATGTGCCTTTGGCTGGATTGCCCCGCAAGGCCGGGGACCCCATCCACGAGATGCACCTGCAGCTGACGGTGGATGCGCAGCTGACCATCAGTGCCGCCACGTCAGACACCCGCTGGATGCCTTATCCCGGTGCCTGCGACGAGCATGGTGACGCCTATGCGCAGTTGGTGGGCCTGAACCTGTTGAAGGGTTTTCGCCAGGCCGTCACCGAGCGACTGGGCGGCACGCGCGGCTGCACCCATCTCACCGAGTTGTGCAGCATCCTGCCGACGGCGGTGATTCAGGCCATGGCCGGCTCCGTCATCGACACGCGCGAGGGCGACGCCGCCGCCGATGCGCCGCCCTTCCAGCTCGGCCGTTGCCATGCGCTGCGCCGCGACGGCGCGACCGTGGCCAAGTTCTACCCGCGCTGGCATCTGGCGACCCCAGAGGCCAGCACGACCGCTTCCTGACTTCCCCGACCCGAAAGACCCAGCCATGAAAATCCACGAATACCAGGGCAAAGAAATCCTGCGCCAGTTCGGCGTGCCGGTGCCGCGCGGCATCCCGGCCTTCACCGTGCAAGAGGCCGTCGAAGCAGCCCAGAAGCTGGGCGGCCCGGTCTGGGTCGTGAAGGCCCAGATCCACGCCGGCGGCCGCGGCAAGGGTGGTGGCGTCAAGGTCGCCAAGACCATCGCCGATGTGAAGGAGAAGGCCGAGGGAATCCTGGGCATGCAACTCGTGACGCACCAGACCGGCCCTGAAGGCCAGAAGGTCCGCCGCCTGTACATCGAAGATGGCGCCGACATCAAGAACGAGCTCTACGTCTCGCTGGTCACCGACCGCGGCACGCAGAAGGTCGCCTTCATCGCGTCGAGCGAAGGCGGCATGGACATCGAAGAGGTGGCCCACAGTACGCCCGAGAAGATCATCACCGAGATGATCGATCCGCTGACCGGCCTGACCGAAGCCCAGTCGCGCAAGATCGCCGGCGCCATCGGCCTGACCGGCGGCTCGGTCGACCAGGCTGTCGACATCTTCGCCAAGCTCTACAAGTGCTACATGGACACGGATGCTTCGCTGGTTGAGATCAACCCGCTGAATTGCGACTCCAAGGGCAACCTGATGGCGCTGGACGCGAAGTTCAACTTCGACGCCAACGCGCTGTTCCGCCACCCGGAAATCGTCGCCTACCGCGACCTGGACGAGGAAGACGCAGCTGAAGTCGAGGCTTCCAAGTTCGACCTCGCCTACATCTCGCTGGACGGCAACATCGGCTGTCTGGTGAATGGCGCCGGCCTGGCCATGGCCACGATGGACACCATCAAGCTGTTCGGCGGCGAGCCGGCCAACTTCCTGGACGTCGGCGGCGGCGCCACGGCCGAGAAGGTCACCGAAGCCTTCAAGATCATGCTGAAGAACCCGGAAGTGAAGGGCATCCTCGTCAACATCTTCGGCGGCATCATGAAGTGCGACACCATCGCCGAAGGCGTCATCACCGCCTGCAAGGCCGTGAACCTGTCCGTGCCGCTGGTCGTGCGCATGAAGGGCACCAACGAAGAACTGGGCAAGAAGATGCTGGCCGAATCCGGCCTGCCCATCATCGCCGCCGACACGATGGCCGAAGCGGCCACCAAGATCGTCGCCGCCGTCCGTTAAGCCCAGGAGTTCCACACCATGTCGATCTACATCAACAAAGACACCAAGGTCATCACCCAGGGCATCACCGGCAAGACCGGCCAGTTCCACACGCTGGGCTGCCAGGCCTATGCCAATGGCAAGAACGCCTTCGTCGCGGGCGTGAACCCGAAGAAGGCCGGCGAGAAGTTCTCCGAGATCCCCATCTACGCGACCGTCAAGGAAGCCGCCTCGCAGACCGGCGCGACCGTGTCCGTCATCTACGTGCCGCCCGCTGGTGCTGCGGCCGCCATCTGGGAAGCCGTCGAGGCTGACCTGGACCTGGCGATCTGCATCACGGAAGGCATCCCCGTCCGCGACATGCTGGAAGTGCGCAACAAGATGAAGGCCAAGGAAGCCGCCGGCGGCAAGCGCACGCTGCTGCTGGGCCCCAACTGCCCGGGCCTGATCACGCCGGAAGAAATCAAGATCGGCATCATGCCCGGCCACATCCACCGCAAGGGTCGCGTCGGCGTGGTCTCGCGCTCCGGCACGCTGACCTATGAAGCGGTCGCACAGCTGACCGAGCTGGGCATCGGCCAGTCCTCGGCCGTCGGCATTGGTGGCGACCCGATCAACGGCCTGAAGCACATCGACGTGATGAAGGCCTTCAACGACGACCCGGACACCGACGCCGTCATCATGATCGGCGAGATCGGCGGCCCGGACGAGGCCGAAGCCGCCCGCTGGTGCAAGGCCAACATGAAGAAGCCCATCGTCGGCTTCATCGCTGGTGTCACCGCCCCTCCGGGCAAGCGCATGGGCCACGCCGGCGCGCTGATCTCGGGCGGTGCCGACACGGCCGATGCCAAGCTCGCCATCATGGAAGAGTGCGGTTTCACCGTCACGCGCAACCCGTCCGAGATGGGCAAGCTGCTCAAGGGCCTGCTGTAATCCACGGACAGTAGCCCGTCAGCAAGCCGCCCGCTCGGGCGGCTTTTTTTCGCGTGCGCTCAGCATGAGCGCACTCTTGCGGGTGCAAGTCCCGCCGTAAGTTGATCGCGACGAACGAAGCGAAGCGCAACTGCATGAGGGTGACCGAGTGTGGGGAGGAAGCGCGGAGCGAAGCTGCGAGCCGATGGACAAGA
>DASWWC010000186.1:0-15776 GCA_036401055.1 Roseateles sp. | reverse complement strand
GTAGGAGGCCCGGGTTGCGTTCTCTACGCAGCACTGCCGGCACGACCGGCGCGACCCTTACGAGGCGCCGTCACTGCGGTCACGATCGCCGAAATGGGCGGTCACGATGCCGAAACGGTCGGTCACGATGAGCCGAAATCGACTGCCGGTCACGATGACCGAAATGACCGGTCACGATGCCGAAATCGGCGGTCACGTTGGGCCGAAATACGCATCGACACCGCGCTGGTGCGACTGTTCGCGGCGCGGCTGCGCGTGGGCGACCTGCCCGGCGCGGGCGAGCAGCGTTTCCCGCCCGGCACGGCGATCAACTCGGCCGAGCACCGTGCGCTGGCGTTGCGCTCAGCCGTCGAAAGCCTGGTGCTGTTGAAGAACGACGGCACGCTGCCACTGAAGGCGTCCGCCCGCATCGCCGTGGTGGGGCCGCTGGCCGATGCGCGGCGGGTGATGCGCGGCAACTATTCATCGATGCAGACCGGGCCGACGCAGACTGTCTTCGAAGGGCTGGGCCGGCAGTTCACGCCGGCCCAGGTGAAGCTCGTGCCGTTCGGCCCGACGATCACCGACGGCGACCCGGTGCCGCGTGAGCTCTTCGTCGCGCCCGACGGCAGCGCCGGCCTGCGCGCCAGCTACTTCAAGCTGCAGGCCGGTTCGCCCGCGGACATCGGCAAGCGCCGCTTCGACACGAGGGCCATCGGCAGCCACACCGTCGCGCAGATCGAATCACGCCCGCAGGACTTCAGCGCGGCCGGCACGGTCGTTCGCACCGTGTGGACCGGCGCCTTCGTGGCCCCCGAGACCGGCAGCTACCGACTGGGCCTGGCGGGCCTGAAGGGCCAGGTGCGCGTGGCTGGCCGCGACGTGGTGCTGGCGAAGCAGGCCACGCGCTGGGCCGAGCCGGTGCCGCTGGTGCAGGTGGACCTGAAGCAGGGCGAGCGCTACGCGCTGCAGTTCGAGGCCGAGTCGGGCGTGGGCGCCCCGGCGGGCATGATCTGGAAGCGCGTGTCGCGCCAGCCGCTGGCGGATCTGCGCGCCGGCACCCGGGACGCCGATGTCATCGTGGCCGTCGTCGGCCTGACCTCGGACCTCGAAGGCGAGGAGATGCCGGTCAAGATCGACGGCTTCTCGGGCGGCGACCGCACGACGCTGGACCTGCCCGCCGACCAGCGCGCCTACCTGCGCGCCGCCGCGCAGCTGGGCAAGCCGCTGGTGGTGGTGAACCTGAGCGGCAGCGCCATCGACCTGTCCTGGGCCCACGCCAACGCGGCGGCCGTGTTGCAGGCCTGGTATCCGGGCGAGGGCGGCGGGCAGGCTATCGCCCAGGTGCTGGCCGGCGCGGCCAACCCGGCCGGCCGGCTGCCGGTGACCTTCTACCGCAGCGTGGCCGATCTGCCGCCCTTCGACGACTACCGCATGGCCGGACGCACCTACCGCTTCTTCGACAAGCCGGTGGTCTACCCCTTCGGCCACGGCCTGAGCTACTCGAGCTTCCGCTACGAAGCGCCGCAGGTCGAGGTGCAGGACGACGGCAGGGATGTGAGCCTGGTCGTGCGCACGGCCGTCACCAACACCAGCGCCCGCGACGGCGACGAGGTGGCCCAGCTGTATCTCGCGCCGCCCCGCTTCGAGGGCGGCCCGCGGCTGGCGCTGCGCGGCTTCCAGCGCCTGCACCTGAAAGCCGGCGAGCGGCGCGAGCTGAGCTGGCGGCTCCAGGCCCGCGACCTCAGCTTCGTCGACCGCGACGGCCAGCGCCAGGTCATGCCCGGCAGCTACCGCATCAGCGTCGGCGGCGGCCAGCCGGGCACCGGCGCGCCGGTGGAAAGCACCGGCTTCGCGCTGGCCCGCTCACAGCCGCTGCCGCGCTGACGCGGCCTTTCCTTCACCCCTCCATCAGGACCCGTTCATGTCGATCTTGCGTTCTTCCTTGCTTGCCCTGGTCATGACCACGGCCGCCGCCTGCGCCCTGGCCCAGGACGGCACCATCTACCCGCACCCGACGCCCGCCGAGCCGCGCGCCATCCCGCTGGGCACCGGCGGCGTGGACAAGCAGCCGGCCAGCGAGAGCTGGTTCCGCCAGTGGGGCCAGCCGATGGCGCGCAACATCACGACGGCCACGCTGACGCCCTTCCTGCCGGCGCCCGGCAAGGGCAACGGCGCCGCCGTGCTGGTGGCGCCGGGCGGCGGTTTCCGCTGGCTGGCGCTGAACCACGAGGGCTGGGCGGTCGCGCAGGCGCTGGCTGACAAGGGCATCGCCGCCTTCGTGCTCAAGTACCGGCTGCAGCCCACGCCCGAGTCGCTGGACGGCTTCAAGGATTCGATGGACCGCATGTTCGCGGCGGCCGGGTCGAGTGACGGCAATCCGCGCTCGCTGCTGCCCGACCTGTCCAACCAGCTCGCCGACGCCGAGGCGGCCTATGCGCTCATCCATGCGCGCGCCAAGGAGTGGGGCGTGGACACGCGGCGGCTGGGCATGATCGGCTTCTCGGCCGGTGCCGGTCTGACGATGCACAGCACGCTGAACTCCAAGACCATGAAGCTGGCCTTCATCGGGCCCATCTATGGCGGCATGGGGCCGGTCACCGTGCCCAAGGATGCGCCGCCGATGTTCAACGTCATCGCGACGGACGACTTCCTGTTCCGCGGCCAGTTCGGCGTCGTCAAGGCCTGGTTTGATGCCGGCCGGCCGGTGGAGTTCCACCTGTTCCAGAACGGCGGCCACGGCTTCGGCCTGGGCTACCCGGGCAAGACGGCGCAGGGCTGGTTCCCGCTGTTCGTGAACTGGTTGGATGTGAACGGCTGGCTCAAGGCGCCTGCAGCCCGGTAGCGCCGCGGCGACGCTTCGCTGCGCGCCTAAGCATCGGCGGCCAGGCGCGGCGCACAGTGTCGGCTCGTCACACCAGGAGCCGCCATGCCCGCCATCACCTGTTTCATCCGCTACGAGCTGGACCCGCACCAGCGCGAGGCCTTCCGGGAGTACGCCCAGAACTGGGGCCGCATCATTCCGCGCCTGGGCGGACGGCTGCTGGGCTACTGGCTGCCGTGGGAAGGCACGAACTTCGAAGCCTGGGGGTTGGTGGGCTTCGACTCGCTGGCCGATTACGAGGCCTACCGTGTGCGGCTGAAGGCCGACCCGCAGGCGCGCGCCAATTTCGAGTTTGCGCAGAAGCAGCGATTCATCCTGCGCGAGGAGCGCCGTTTCTGTGAGGATGTGCGGCCATGATCGCGGTCATCTTCGAAGTGCAACCGACCGCCGAGGGTCGGCAGGCCTATCTCGACCATGCCGCGGCGCTGAAGCCGCTGCTGGAGCGCATGGATGGCTTCATCTCCGTCGAACGCTTCCAGAGCCTCACGCAGCCGGACAAGCTGCTGTCGCTGTCCTTCTGGCGCGACGAGGACGCGGTGCGCGGCTGGCGCGAGATGGAGCGGCACCGCGAGGCCCAGGCGGCCGGGCGTGGTGGGCTGTTTGCCGACTACCGGCTGCGTGTGGCGCACGTCGCGCGCGACTACGGCCTGAACGAGCGCGAGCAGGTGCCGCGTTGAGCAAGGGCCAACCGCGCCTGGCCCGTCTGGCAGCCGCCATCGCCGACCCGACCCGGGCGCGTGTGCTGGCGCGGCTGCTGGATGGCCGGCTGCACACGGCCGGCGAGTTGGCGACGCATGCCGGCGTGACGGCGCCGACGATGTCGGCCCACCTGAAGCTGCTGGTCGACGAAGGCCTGGCCCGCGTGCGCCCGCAGGGCCGGCATCGCTACTTCGGCCTGGCCGACGGCGACGTGGCGCATGCGCTGGAAGCGCTGCTGCGCTTGGCAGATGGCCGGGCCACGGAGCCGGCCGCCGATGTGCGGCGCTGGCACAAGCCCGAGATGCGGGCGCTGAGACATGCGCGCAGCTGCTATGGCCATCTGGCCGGTGAGCTGGGCGTGAAGTGGCGGGAGGCGCTGCTGGCCAAGGGCTGGGTCAGAGCGGCGCCCGATGGGCGCTATGAAGTCAGCGAGGCGGGTCGCAAGGCCTTGGCGGAGTTGATGCCGGAAGACCAAGCAGCGACCGGCCTCGCCCTCTACGACTGCGTGGACTGGTCCGAACGTCGCGACCATTTCGCGGGGCCACTGGCGGTGGCGTGGCTGGAGGCGATGCTGGCCATGGGTTGGCTGCGGCGCGCGGCGGAGTCGCGTGAGCTGCAGGTGACGCCCCGCGGCCGGCAGGCCTTGATCGGGCGACTCACGGATTGATGCTCAGCCGTGCTGCGCCGGCACATTCCACCGCCGCGTCACGTCCCCCCGGCCGTTGACGCTTTCGAGGTTGACCGCGAAGCCCCACAGCCGCCCCACATGCTTCAGCACTTCCTGCGCGCTGTCGTGCAGCGGGCGGTTCAGGTGCTGCTGGTGCCGCAGCGTCAGTGACCGGTCGCCGCGCAGGTTGACGTTCCAGACCTGGATGTTGGGCTCGCGCGTGGACAGGTCGTATTGGCGTGACAGCGCCTGGCGCAGGTGGCGGTAGCCCACCTCGTCGTGGATGGCGCTGATCTCGTACTCGCTCTTGGTCTCGTCGTCGAGGACGGAGAACAGCCGGAAGTCGCGCATGATCTTCGGGCTCAGGTACTGGCCGATGAAGCTCTCGTCCTTGAAGTTGCGCATCGCGTGGTCCAGCGTGGGCAGCCAGTCGCTGCCGGCGATGTCGGGGAACCAGTCGCGGTCTTCGGGCGTGGGGTTCTCGCAGATGCGCTTGATGTCGGTGTACATCGCAAAGCCCAGCGCATAGGGGTTCAGGTTGGCGCCGGGGTGCTGGTAGACGACGTTGGTGTGCGACTTCAGCCACTCGATCATCATGCCGTCCGACAGGTAGCCATCGTCGTACATCTGGTTCAGCAGCCGGTGGTGCCAGAAGGTGGCCCAGCCCTCGTTCATGACCTGGGTCTGGCGCTGCGGGTAGAAGTACTGCGCGATCTTGCGCACGATGCGCACGATCTCGCGCTGCCAGGGCTCCAGCAGCGGGGCGTTCTTCTCGATGAAGTACAGCAGGTTCTCCTGCGGCTCGTCGGGGAAGCGGCGGCTCTCGGCGGCTTCATCGGGGCGGTCGGGCTTCTTGGGCAGCGTGCGCCACAGGTCGTTGACCTGCATCTGCGCGTGGTGCTCGCGGTCCTTCAGCCGCGCGCGCTCCTCGGCCAGCGACAGCTTGGCGGGGCGGCGGTAGCGGTCCACGCCGTGGTTCATCAGCGCGTGGCAGCTGTCCAGCAGGCCCTCGACGGCGTCCAGCCCGTGGCGCTCCTCGCAGTCGGCGACGTAGTTCTTGGCGTAGACGAGGTAGTCGATGATGGACGACGCATCCGTCCACATGCGGAACAGGTAGTTGCCCTTGAAGAATGAGTTATGCCCGTAGCTGGCGTGGGCGATCACGAGGGCCTGCATGGCCATCGTGTTCTCCTCCATCAGGTAGGCGATGCAGGGGTCGGAGTTGATGACGATCTCGTAGGCCAGGCCCATCTGGCCGCGCTTGTAGCTGCGCTCGGTGGCGATGAACTCCTTGCCGTAACTCCAGTGCCGGTAGTTCACCGGCATGCCGACCGACGCGTAGGCGTCCATCATCTGTTCGGCGGTGATGACCTCCAGCTGGTTGGCATAGGTGTCCAGGCCGTAGCGCTCGGCGGTCTGCTTGATGACGGCGTGGTATTCCTCGATGAGGTCGAAGGTCCAGTCATTGGGCGAGGGCAGGGGCTTGCTGGGCCGCTCCAGCAGCGGCTTCATGTGGCGCAGCGGCTGGCGCTGGCGGCGTTCGACGACGCCCTGCGGCGGCACGGCCACGCGCTCGTGGTGGCGGCGGTCTTCGCGGCTGCTCATGCAGTGGCCCCTTCCTTCTTGAACAGGTCACGGAATACCGGATAGATCTCCGACGCCTCCACCGCCTTGCGCATCGCAAAGTGGCGTTGGTCCTCGGCGAGCTTCTGGTACTCCTCCCACAGGTTCTGCTCGGGCTCGGCGACCTGCACATAGGCGAAGTAGCGGCACAGCGGCAGGATCTTGTCGGCCAGGATCTCGCGGCAGCGGCCGCTGTCGTGGTGCCAGTTGTCGCCGTCGCTGGCCTGCGCGCCGTAGATGTTCCACTCGGTCGGCGAATAGCGTTCCTTGATGATCTGCTCCATCAGCACCAGGGCCGACGACACGACGGTGCCGCCGGTCTCGGTGGCGTGGAAGAAGTTCTGCTCGTCGACCTCCTGTGCCTGCGTGTGGTGGCGGATGAAGACGACGTCGATCTTCTCGTAGTGCCGCGTGAGGAACAGGTAGAGCAGGATGAAGAAGCGCTTGGCCAGGTCCTTGCGGCCCTCGTCCATGGAGCCGGACACGTCCATCAGACAGAACATGACGGCGCGCGTGGTGGGCACCGGCACGCGCACGCGGGAGCGAAAGCGCAGGTCGATGGGGTCCAGGAAGGGGATGGCCTCCAGCCGTGCGCGCAGGTGGGCGATGCGCTCGCGGGTCTCTGCCAGCAGGCGCGGGGTTTCGGGGCGGTCTTCCTTCAGCAGCTCCTGCTCGCGGGCTTCCAGCTCGTGCAGCTCGCGGCGCTTGTCCATGCCCAGCGCGATGCGGCGGCCGAGCGCACCACGCATGGAGCGCACGACATGCAGGTTGGTGGGCGTGCCGTCGGAGACGAAGCCGGCGCGGTGGCTCTTCCATTCGGGCGTGTCGGCCAGCGTCGTGCGGGCCAGGTTGGGCAGGGCCAGGTCGTCGAAGAAGACCTGCATGAACTCTTCCTTGCTGAGGTGGAAGACGAAGTCGTCCTCACCCTCACCCTGGTCGCTGGCCTCGCCGCCGCCGCCTCCGCCACCCTGCCCGCCCTTGGGCTTGGCGACCCGGTCGCCCTTCACGTACTCGGTGTTGCCGGGCCGCACGACCTCGCGCACGCCGCCGTCGCCATGGCCGAAGACGGGCTCGTTCAGGTCCTTCTTCGGGATGTGCACATCCTCGCCGCGCTCCATGTCGCGGATGCCGCGACCGTCCACCGCGCGCTTCACCGCCTCGCGGATCTGGTCCTTGTGGCGGCGCAGGAAGCGCTCGCGGTTGCCAATCGACTTGTTCTTGCCGGAGAGGCGTCTGTCGATGATCTGTTGCAGGGACATCGAACGACCTGCTTTCTTAGCTGGACTTCCTCACGCGCAGATACCACTCGCACAACAGCCGCACCTGCTTGGCCGTATAGCCCTTGTCCACCATGCGCTGCACGAAGTTCTCGTGCTTCTTGGCCTCGTCGGCGCTGGCCTTGGCGTTGAAGCTGATGACCGGCAGCAGCTCCTCGGTGTTGGAGAACATCTTCTTCTCGATGACGGTGCGCAGCTTCTCGTAGCTGGTCCACAGCGGGTTCTTGCCGGCGTTGTTGGCGCGCGCTCGCAGCACGAAGTTGACGATCTCGTTGCGGAAGTCCTTGGGGTTGGAGATGCCGGCCGGCTTCTCGATCTTCTCCAGTTCGGCGTTCAGCGCCGCGCGGTCGAAGACCTCGCCGGTGTCGGTGTCGCGGTACTCCTGGTCCTGGATCCAGTAGTCGGCATAGGTCACGTAGCGGTCGAAGATGTTCTGGCCATACTCGGAATAACTCTCCAGGTAGGCGGTCTGTATCTCCTTGCCGATGAATTCGGCATAGCGCGGCGACAGCTGCTCCTTGATGAAGCCGACGTACTTCTCCTCCTGCTCCTTGGGGAACTGCTCGCGCTCGATCTGCTGCTCCAGCACATACATCAGGTGCACCGGGTTGGCGGCCACCTCCGCGCTGTCGAAGTTGAAGACCTTGCTCAGGATCTTGTACGCGAAGCGCGTACTGATGCCGCTCATGCCTTCGTCCACGCCCGCGTAGTCGCGGTACTCCTGGTAGCTCTTGGCGCGCGGGTCGGTGTCCTTCAGGTTCTCGCCGTCGTAGATCTGCATCTTGGAATACAGCGACGAGTTCTCGGGCTCCTTCAGGCGCGTGAGCACGGCGAACTGGCTCATCATCTTCAGCGTGCCGGGCGCGCACTTGGCCTCGGCGAGCGACGAGCCGCGGATCAGCTTCTCGTAGATCTTGATCTCTTCGCTGACGCGCAGGCAGTACGGCACCTTGACGATGTAGACGCGGTCAAGGAAGGCCTCGTTGTTCTTGTTGTTGCGGAAGGTCTTCCACTCGCTCTCGTTGCTGTGGGCCAGCACGATGCCGTCGAAGGGAATGGCGCCGAAGCCCTCGGTGCCCTTGTAGTTGCCCTCCTGCGTGGCCGTCAGCAGCGGGTGCAGCACCTTGATGGGCGCCTTGAACATTTCCACGAACTCCAGCAGACCCTGGTTGGCCAGGCACAGGCCGCCGCTGTAGCTGTAGGCGTCTGGGTCGTCCTGCGCATAGGTCTCGAGCTTGCGGATGTCGACCTTGCCGACCAGCGAGCTGATGTCCTGGTTGTTCTCGTCACCCGGTTCGGTCTTGGCCACGCCCAGCTGCTTGAGCACGCTGGGGTAGCGCTTGACGACCTTGAACTTGCGGATGTCGCCACCGAATTCGTCCAGCCGCTTGACGGCCCACGGCGACAGGATGCGGTTGAGATAGCGGCGGGGGATGCCGAAGTCACGCTCCAGCAGCGGGCCGTCCTCGACGGGATCGAACAGCCCCAGCGGCGACTCGTTCACCGGCGAGCCGGCCAGCGAGTAGAAGGGCACGTGTTCCATCAGCTGCTTGAGCCGCTCGGCGATGCTGCTCTTGCCGCCGCCCACCGGGCCCAGCAGGTAGAGGATCTGCTTCTTCTCCTCCAGGCCTTGCGCGGCATGGCGGAAGTAGCTCACCACCTGCTCGATGGCCTCCTCCAGCCCATAGAACTCCGCGAAGGCCGGATAGATCTTGATGGTCTTGTTCGCAAAGATGCGCGACAGCCGCGGGTCGTTGCGCGTGTCCAGCATCTGCGGCTCGCCGATGGCCTGCAGCATGCGCTCTGCAGCGGTGGCGTAGGCCAGCGGGTTTCTCTTGCACTCTGCGAGGTACTCCTCCAGCGTGAGTTCCTCGACCTTGCTGCGCTCGTAGCGTGCGGCGTAGTGGCTGATGACGTCCATGCGACTCTCCTGCGGTGTGAACTCCACAGGGCCGCGAGCACGATCCGTGCCCTGGTCAGCTGGGGGGTTCTGATCGCGCCTCAACTGCAAGGCGTCATCAGAACTCTCCATTCCGGTCCTTCGACAAGCTGAGCTTGCTGTCGGGGGCCGTGACTTGATCTCAAGAATAAGCCGTCGTCTGCCCTCCAACAAACCATGTGGCCTTTTCGTTGACAGGGCCGGTCCAGCATACGCCCGCGATGTGGGCAAGACCTGGCACTTTTCGGGGAAACCGCACGGACGAGGGGGCCTTGTGGCGCAGCACCGACAAGGCCTTTCGTGAAGAACTGTGGAGCGCGTGAACGACCCGAGTATTGGGCCTGCGGCGACAGGCGTCTTGTCGGACGCCGCCGCATGGCGCCGAGCCGGCGGTTCAGCTGCCGCGCAGCTTGTCGAGGATGCCGGACAGCGCGTCCAGCGAGTCGAAATGGATGGCCAGCTCGCCGCTCTGGCCACCGCGCCTTGTCCGCGCGTTAAATTGCTGCCCCATGATTTTGCGCATCGCCATGTTCTTGCGTGCCGGCCTGCTGTTGGCGGCGCTGTGGCCTGTGGCGGGCCTCGCGGGCCCGGCCCGCCCGGTGGTGACCTGGGCGATCGTGGAGGGGCCGCCCGAGCACGAGCGGCCGCAGGCGCAGCGTGTGCAAGATCTTGGCCAGGGCCCGATGGACCAGCAGCTGCGGCTGCTGACCCAGGCCCTGCCGCAGCTGGAGCACCGGGTGCAGGCGATGTCGCTGGAGCGCGTCTGGCGCGACATGCGCCAGGGCCGGGAGCTGTGCTTTGCCGACGCCTTCAAGACGCGCGAGCGGCTGGACGTGGCGCATTTCGTCGAGCTGGGCCAGGGCAGCCCCATGCTGTTGGTGTCGGCCCCAGGCCGGCTGCCGCCGAGCGCCGAGGTGTCGCTGCGGGCCTTGCTGGAGGAGGGCCGGCTGAAGGGGCTGTTCGTGCGCCAGCGCAGCTATGGCGAGAAGCTGGACCAGTTGCTGGCGGAGTTCTCGCAGCCGCGCGAGGCGCTGCCTGACGATGGGCGCCTGCTGAACATGCTGATGCAGGGCCGCATGGACTATGTGCTGGAGACCCCCAACGGCTGGCTGCAGACGGCGGGCCTGGCCGTGGAAACCCGCCGCGTGCGCGAGGCGCTTGAGCCGCCGCCGGTGCATGTGGCCTGCAGCCGCAGCATGGCCCGTGCGCAGGTGCGGGAGATGGACGCCGCCATCCGGCGGCTGTCGCGCGAGCCGGCCTGGCTGCAGATGAAGCTGCTGGCCTACCCGCCCGCCGTGCGCGAGGTCATGCGACCGGTGGCGGAACGCTATCTGCGCGAGCGTGCCGCGCAGGGCGAGCGCATCGAGTGAGGCGCGCCCGCAGCCGGCCATCGCCGTCAAGGGTGGCCGAAGGCTGGCGCGTCAGGCCGGCGGCGGACGAAGCTTGTCCAGCAGCCCCGAGAGCGCGTCCAGCGAGTCGAAGTGGATGGCCAGCTCACCGCTCTGGCCGCGCTTGCTGCGCTTCTTGATGCGCACCTCCACGGTGGCGCCCAGCGCATCGGCCAGCTCCTCTTCCAGCCGCAGCACGTCACGGCTCTTGTCGCCCTTCACGCGCAGCAGCGGCGCTTGGCGGGCCGCGCCCTGCGCTTTGGACACCAGCTTCTCGGCCTCGCGCACGCTGAGCTTCTTGGCGGCGATCTCGCTGGCTGTGGTGATCTGCGTGGCGCCATCCAGCGGCAGCAGCGCGCGCGCATGGCCCATGTCCAGGTCGCCGGCCATCAGCATGTTCTGCACCGGCGCGGCGAGGTTCAGCAGGCGCAGCAGATTGCTGGCAGCGCTGCGCGAGCGGCCCACGGCCTGGGCGGCCTGCTCGTGCGTCAGGCCGAACTCGTCGGTCAGTCGCTTCAGGCCTTGCGCCTCTTCCAGTGGGTTGAGGTCCTCGCGCTGGATGTTCTCGATCAGCGCCATCGCGGCGGCCGATTCATCGGGCACCGCCTTCACCAGCACCGGCACTTCGCGTAGGCCGGCCAGCTTGGCGGCGCGGAAGCGGCGTTCGCCGGCAATGATCTCGTAGCTCACGCCGCCGCTGGGGGTGATGGGCCGCACGAGGATGGGCTGCATGATGCCCTGGCCCTTGATGCTCTCGGCCAGTTCGTACAGCGAGCCCTCGTCCATGCGCGTGCGCGGCTGGTACTTGCCGGCCTGCAACTGCTCCAGCTTCAGCGTGCTGGGTGTGCCGTCGCGTTCGACGGGCGCGGGGGTGTCGCTGACTTTGGGGCCCAGCAGGGCTTCGAGGCCGAGGCCGAGGCCTTTGGGTTTCTTGGTCGCCATGGGGGCGGATTGTCCTTCACAGACTCTTCAGCAACTCCCGGCCTTCCGGCCAGTCACCTAGCCCCGACTCGGCGTTCAGGTGCCCGCGCGGCCCGGCCATGACGACGCTGCTGCCCCAGTCCGCCGCCATCTGCGTGCTGCGCTCGGCGGCGCCGAAGGGGTCGTCGCTGCTGATGACGGTGATGCTGGGGAAGGGCAGGCGCTGGCGGCGGATGGGGCGCCAGTTGTGCAGCTGCGGCGGCGTGTCGTCGCGCTCGGTGTCGGGCGGGGCGACCAGCAGCGCGCCCTTCACGCGGCCGGTGTGTTGCGAATGCGCCGCCCACGCGGCCACCAGCTGGCAGCCCAGCGAGTGCGCCACCAGCACGGCCGGCACGTCGTCCTGCAGCAGCACCTCGTCCAGCCGCGCCATCCAGTCGCCGCGGCGCGGCCAGTCCCAGTCGTGCTGCTCCACGCGCTGGTCGCCGTGCAGGCGCTCCCAGCGGGTCTGCCAGTGTTCCGGGCCGGAGTTCTGCCAGCCGGGGAGAAGCAATACGCGAGAGGGATTCATGGTTTGCCCTTATCCTGTGCGGCTCGATTTTCAGTGCTTGGAGCAGCGGCGATGACGTTCAAGGTGTTTGTGGATGGCCAGGAAGGCACGACCGGCTTGCGGATTCACGAGTACCTCGCCGCACGCACGGACATCGAAGTCCTGAAGATAGCCGCCGACAAGCGCAAGGACCCGGCCGAGCGCTCGCGGCTGCTGAACGCGGCGGACGTGGCCTTCCTGTGCCTGCCCGACGCGGCGTCGCGCGAGGCGGCGTTCATGGTCAACAACGACCGCACCTGCCTCATCGACGCCAGCACGGCGCACCGCACGGCGCCGGGCTGGGCCTTCGGCCTGCCCGAACTGGCCCGCGGCCAGCGCGGCGCCATCCAGGCCAGCAAGCGCATCTCCAACCCCGGCTGCCATTCCAGCGCCTTCATCCTGGCGGTGCGCCCGCTGGTGGATGCCGGCCTGCTGCCCAAGGATGCGGCCATCAGCGCCACCTCCATCACCGGCTACTCCGGTGGCGGCAAGTCCATGATCGCCGAGTACGAGCAGCAGCCGCTGCCGGCCCACCTGCAGGCGCCGCGGCCCTACGGCCTGGCGCTGAAGCACAAGCACCTGCCCGAGATGGCGGCCCATACCGGGCTGGCCACGCCGCCGGTGTTCCAACCCATCGTCAGCACCTTCTACAAGGGCCTGGCCGTCAGCGTGCCGTTGCACCTGAGCCAGCTGAAGGCGGGCACGACGCCCGAGGCCGTGCACGCCGCGCTGGCCGCGCATTACGAAGGCGAGCGCTTCATCAACGTGAAGCCGCTGCGCGACGCGGCGACGCTGGAGAACGGCTTCTTCGACGTGCAGGCCTGCAACGACACCAACCGCGTGGACCTGTTCGTCTTCGCGTCCGACACGCAGGTGCTGCTGATGAGCCGCCTGGACAACCTCGGCAAGGGCGCCAGCGGCGCGGCCGTGCAGAGCATGAACGTGCACCTGGGCGTCGAGGAAACGCTGGGGCTGGTCTGAGCCTTTCCCCGTCCTGAAGGATGTCGGGCCCGCAGCGGCTCGCGATACTGCCGCATGGGCCGTCGGGAGGCCCGAGGAGGCAGACATGGGCAATAGCGAGGCGTTGCAGGACGAGTTGCTGCAGGGCGTGCATGTCGCGGCGCACCGGCTGGGCGACGCGGGCAGCGGCGAGCTGGCGTTGCGCGGCCTGCCGCTGCATGCGGTGGCCAGCGACGAGGACGGTCAGGTCCACCAGCTGATGGCTCAGGAGGCGCAGCGCTGGACCTATGTGCTGCGCTCCCGGCAGCGCTGGGTCAACGACGCGCGGGCGCGCGAGCAGCAGCAGGCCGATGCGCGCGCCACGCTGGCGCGGCTGGGCCTGGGACCGGACGAGTTGCGCCTGCTGGCCGGGCAGCAGGCGCTGGTGGTGCGCGTGCCCTTCCAGCACGAGGCCGTGGGCTGGGAGGGGCGCATTTTCCCTTGGGAGTACGTGCTGGCCGCGGCGACGCGCGAGCAGCGGCTGGGCGCGAGTGGCCGGCCCAGCGCCCTGACGGTCATCCGCGAGCTGCAGGTGCAGCATGAGGTGGAGGACCGCTGGCAACCGCTGCCGCGCAGCGGCTTCGATCTGTCCGAGCCGCTGCGCATGCTGTTCGTCAACACGCTGCCCACCGAGCTGCGCGAGCACTGGACCGTCGAGGACGAGCTGGCCAAGCTGCGCAGCACGCTGCCGGCCGGCCGCGTCGATCTGCGCGTGCTGGACTACCCCAGCGCCGACGAGCTCACCGACGCGCTGCGCCAGCACCGGCCGCAGCTACTGCACTTTGCCGGCATGGACAGCCATCAGGGCTTGCGCGAGCTGGTCGCGGCCAAGGGTGAGGCGGCCTGGGTTGAGCTGACGCATGAGGAGGGCGGCATCGTCCGCGCCGCCGACGTGCTCGCCGACATGCGGCGCATGGTGGACGGCCTGCTGCTGCGCGGCAGCCGGGGCCTGCCGCAGCTGCTTCCGGCGCAGACGCTGGGCCACTTGCTGGCGCGGGCCCAGGCGCCGGTCTACCTGGCCTGCTTCAACGTCTGGAACAGCAGCGCCCGGCTGGCGCCCATGCTGATCGCCGAGGGCGTGGCGCTGGCCGCCGTGGGTTTCCAGGATGCGTTCGACGATTCGCTGGCCGAGTTCATGCTCGCGCAGCTGCGGCGGCGCCTGCTGGAGACCGACTTCGACCTGCCGCTGGCCTTCCGCTGCGCCTGGGAGGAGGTGCGGGCCCTGCCCGAGTCGGTGGATGCCACCGGCGTGACGCTGTGGGTGGGCGCGCCGGTGTTCGTGGACGAACGCACCCGGGCGCTGCACGAGGCCGCACGCCAGCGCCACCGCGAGCGCCGCGGCGAGTCCGCGGCGCCCAGCCCGGACGTGCGCTGCGAGATCGAGCCCTTTCCCGAGCTGAACTACGCGGTGCTGCACAACGCGCAGCCGCTGTTCAAGCGCTTCGTGCTGGCCTGCGACCTGCCCGAGCAGGCCGAGCCGCTGGACGTGGACGTGGCGGTACACATGGGCGCCGAGGTGGCGCGCTTTCAGCGCCGCGTGACGATGCGCCACCGCCGCGAGCGGCTGACCGACAAGATCCACGTGCCGCTGACGGCCGAGGTGGCGCGCAGCGTGCACGAGGCCATCAACACCAGCCTGTCCGTCTGCGTGCGCCAGGGTGAACGGGTGCTGTACCACGACAGCCACCGCCTGCGGCTGCTGCCGGTGGACCAGTGGCGCGACAACCGCCGTGACGGCCGCTGGCTGCCGTCCTTCGTGCTGCCGCGCGACCCGGCGGTGGTGCGTGCGGTGGCGCAGGCGCAGCGCTACAACCGCGTGCTGCGCGACGACCCGTCGGCCGGCTTCGAGGGTTACCAGTGCGTACCCGAGGACGGTATCGACGAGGCCGCGCTGCGCGGCGTGGACCGCCAGGTCGAGGCCATCTGGGCCACGTTGCTGCACGACTGGCAACTGGGCTACATCAACCCTCCGCCCAGCTACAGCGGTGAGCTGGACTCGCAGCGGCTGCGCGTGCCATCGATGGTGCGGGCCGACCAGGCGGGCACCTGCATCGACCTGGCGCTGCTGTTCGCGGCCTGCCTGGAGCTGGTGGACATCTACCCGGTCGTCTTCCTGCTGAAGGGCCACGCGCTGCCCGGCTGGTGGCGCCACGGCAGCTTCCAGGAGGAGTACCAGCAGATGAGCGCGGCCAGCTACAGCGATGTGGTGGTGGCCGACGCCAGCGGCAACTCCGCCGCCAATGCGCAGAGCAAGAGCTGGCACACCGGCGAGGCCAGCTGGGCCGAGGTGAAACGCTGGATCCGCGAGCGCAAGCTGGTGCCCATCGAGACCGTGCGGCTGACCGAGCACTGCGGCTTCGTCGAGGCCATCGAGGCCGGCGTGCAGGCGCTGGACGAGCGTGCCGACTACGACTCCATGCTGGACATCGTCACCGCCCGGCGTGCCCAGGTCACGCCGCTGCCGCTGCTGAAGGACAACGCATGAGCACCGCACCGCAACATCTGTGGGCCCGGGCGCGGGCCGAGCTGGCCGCCGAGGCGCCCGCGATGGCCGACGTGCCGCGCGTGGGCATCCAGCAGCGCCGCCGCCGAGGTTTCGAGAGCGGCGACACCCGTGCGGCCGTGCGCCTGGTGCGCGACGATGGCCTGCTGCGCTGGGTCTACGAGCCGCCCGCGCAGCGCCGGGTCAGCGAGGCCGGCCGGCGCAGCTGGCGTGCCTTCGGTGCCGAGACGCGCGAGACGGTGGAGCGCATCCCCGTGCGTGAGCTGGGCCTCAATCAGGTGACAGCAGGGCTGCAATCCCTGGACCGGTGG
>DASWWC010000185.1:0-39127 GCA_036401055.1 Roseateles sp. | reverse complement strand
CTGGACTACGAGCTGTTGCCAGGCGCACAGCCGGACCGCGTGGTGTTCACGCACACCGGCGTCCCCTCGGCATATCGCGGACAAGGCCTCGCGGCCCAGTTGGTTGAAGCGGGCCTTGGCTGGGCCCAGGAACAAGGGCTGAAGGTCGTTCCCGCATGCAGCTACGTCGCCGTCTACATCGAGCGCCATCCGAAGTGGCGCAATCTTTTGGTTTCTTTGTGAGCGTTCTATGAGCACCATCCTGCAATCCGTCCCCGTCGGCCAGAAGGTCGGCATCGCCTTCTCCGGAGGCCTCGACACCTCGGCCGCGCTGCACTGGATGAAGAAGAAGGGCGCCCTGCCCTACGCCTACACGGCCAATCTGGGCCAGCCCGACGAGCCGGACTACGACGAGATTCCGCGCAAGGCCATGCTGTACGGCGCAGAGAAGGCCGTGCTGGTGGACTGCCGCGCGCAACTGGTCGCTGAAGGGCTGGCCGCGCTGCAGGCCGGCGCCTTCCACATCAGCACCGCCGGCGTCACCTACTTCAACACCACGCCCATCGGCCGCGCCGTGACCGGCACCATGCTGGTGGCCGCCATGCAGGCCGACGGCGTCAACATCTGGGGCGACGGCTCGACCTTCAAGGGCAATGACATCGAGCGCTTCTACCGCTACGGCCTGCTGACCAACCCATCGCTGAAGATCTACAAGCCCTGGCTGGACCAGACCTTCATCGACGAACTGGGCGGCCGCTCGGAAATGTCCGCGTTCATGACGGCCAACGGCTTCGCCTACAAGATGAGCGCCGAGAAGGCTTACTCCACCGACTCCAACATGCTGGGCGCCACGCACGAGGCCAAGGACCTGGAGCACCTGAACAGCGGCATCCGCATCGTCAACCCCATCATGGGCGTGGCGTTCTGGCGCGATGACCTGGTCGTCAAGGCCGAAGAGGTCACGGTGCGCTTCGAGGAAGGCGTGCCCGTCGCGCTGAACGGCGTCGAGTACCGCGACCCGGTCGCGCTGCTGGCCGAGGCCAACAAGATCGGCGGCCGCCATGGCCTGGGCATGAGCGACCAGATCGAGAACCGCATCATCGAGGCCAAGAGCCGCGGCATCTACGAGGCCCCCGGCCTGGCGCTGCTGCACATCGCCTACGAGCGCCTGGTGACCGGCATCCACAACGAGGACACCATCGAGCAGTACCGCATCAACGGCATGAAGCTGGGCCGCCTGCTGTACCAGGGCCGCTGGTTCGACCCCCAGGCCATCATGCTGCGCGAGGCCGCGCAGCGCTGGATCGCCCGAGCCGTCACCGGCGAAGTGGCCGTCGAACTGCGCCGCGGCAATGACTACTCCATCCTCGACACGCGCAGCCCCAACCTGACCTACGCGCCCGAGCGCCTGTCCATGGAGAAGGTCGAGGACGCACCGTTCAGCCCCGCCGACCGCATCGGCCAGCTGACCATGCGCAACCTGGACATCACGGACACGCGCGCCAAGCTGGGCATATACACCGGCACGGGCCTGCTCGCCGGCGGTGGCCTGCCGCGCCTGGAGTAAACCCGTGGAGGGCTGGTCAGGCGCCACGAATACTGTATAAAATTACAGCATTCGTTTCAGGAGCCCGACCATGCACAGCCACTACCGCCAGAACTACGTCCCCGGCCGTCCGCTGCCCCGCTGGCTGCAGCACATCCTGCGCTGGCTCTGAACGTTCAGAACTCGTCGGCCACGCGGACGAAGCTCGCGAACCGCGGCTTGCCAGCCGGCGTCACGTCTCGATAGCGGTAGGTCACTGTCGCGCCGACCGGCGGCGGATCGCGGCGCTGGGCCTCGCTGAAGCCCGTGCCCAACTGGAAGCGGACGCCGCCCGGCGTCTGCACTTCCAGCGCGCCCAGCATGCCGGCAAAGCGGCCCTTGCCCGGCTGATGGCCGACCACCACGGCTTCCGCGTCCGCCTCGGGCTTCAGCTTCAGCAGCAGGTCGCTGCGGCCCGATGCCAGCGGTGCATCCGCCCGGTGCAGCATCAGCCCTTCGCCGCCCGCGTCCACCACCTGCTTCAGCTTCGCGCGCAACTCGGCGTTTGATCTGAAGCGCTGCTGCTCGACGGGCACGACGATGTCGTTCGCCAACGTCTTGAGCTGCTCGGCGCGTTGCTCGAAGCTGCCGGCGCCGGCCGGCAGTTCGAAAACGCGGTAGGTGATGTGGCGCCACTCGGCATCGACCGGCTCGGTCCGCCTCACGGCGCCAGACAGTTCATCAAAACGGCGTCGCCCCATCCATAGCTCGCCGTCCAGCGGCGTCTTCGGCAGCGCGGCCAGGAACCAGGCCGGCGCCGCCACCGTGCGACCACTGCGGAACCTCAGCGTGGTGCCATCCCACAGCGCCCGCACACCATCCAGCTTTTCGCTGACGAGATAGGGCGTCGGGTCGATGCCCGCCGGCGCGCTTTTCGCCAGCAGCGGCTCCAGCGCCATCGCCGGCACACCCAGGCTGCCCAGCCAGGCCAGCAGCACGCGCCGGCTCCATGTCTTCCCGCTCATCGCCGCCCTCCCGCAGGGACCGAAGGCAGCCATCATCCGGCTCGCCCGCTTTCAGCGAGCGGCAGGATTCACCTTCAGACGACCACCGGCTCCGGCTCCAGCCGGATGCCGAAGCGCCCGTAGACGCTCTCCTGGATGGCCCGCGCCAGCGTGACGACCTCGGCGCCACGCGCCTCGCCCTTATTGACCAGCACCAGCGCCTGCTTGTCGTACACCGCCGCGCCGCCCACCGTCTTCCCCTTCCAGCCGCAGGCGTCGATCATCCAGCCGGCCGCCAGCTTCACGCTGCCGTCGGGCATCGGGTAGTGCACGATGCCGGGATCGCGGCCGATGATGTCCTTGCACTGTTCGGCAGTGACGACCGGGTTCTTGAAGAAGCTGCCCGCGTTGCCGATGACGGCCGGATCCGGCAGCTTGGCGCGGCGCACGGCGACGATCCAGTCGAAGATCTGGCGCGCATCGGGTGCCGCGATGCCCGTCTCGGCCATCTTGCGCTCGATCTCCAGGTAACCCAGCACCGGCTGCCACGGCTTGGGCAGCCGAAAGCGCACCTGCGTGATGACGCTCTTGCCGGCCAGCCCGCCGAAGTCGCTGTGCTTGAACACGCTGTCGCGATAGCCGAAGCGGCAGACCTCCGCCGGCAGCAAAGCCGGCCGGCCGGTCACCAGGTCCATGACCTCCACCGCCTCCAGCCGGTCCTTCACCTCGATGCCGTAGGCACCGATGTTCTGCACCGGCGCCGCACCCACGGTGCCCGGGATCAAGGCCATGTTCTCCAGGCCGGGGTAGCCCTGGTCAAGCGTCCACTGCACCAGCTCATGCCAGACGACGCCGGCGCCGGCCTCCACGATCCAGGCGTCGGCGCGCTCCTCCAGCAGGCGGATGCCGGGAATCTCCACCTTCAGCACGACGGCCTCCACGTCCCGGGTCAGCACCAGGTTGCTGCCGCCCCCCAGCACGAATTTGGGCGCCCGGCCCAGCTCCGGGTGATCCACGATGCGGCGCACGTCGGCCGCCTCGCGAACACGGACCAACCGCTTGGCCACGGCCGGCAGGCCGAAGGTGTTGTAGGGCTTGAGATTGACGTCGGCCTCGATCCGAAGGGGAATCGGCACTCCGTTCGAGGGGGTCTGTTGCTGCGTGGACATGGGAAAATTTTCGCAGACGCTTTCACCTCAGTTTTCAAATGCCCAGCTTCGACACCGTTCTCGAACCCGACCACGTCAAGATCCGCAATGGCGTGGACAACAGCATCAAGGAAATCGGCACCCGTTTCGACTTCAAGGGCACCGGTGCCAAGGTCGAGCTGAAGGACAAGGAAATCCACGCCACCGGCGACAGCGAGTTCCAGCTGGAGCAGATCGAAGCCGTGCTGTACGGCAAGCTGACCAAGCAGGACGTGGTCATCAGCTTCCTCGACAAGCAGGAGAAGGTCGAGAAGCTCGGCGGCGACAAGGTGCGCCAGGTCTACAAGATCAAGGAAGGCATCGAAGCCACGCTGGCCAAAAAAATCGTCGCCTCGCTGAAGGAGAGCAAGCTCAAGGTGCAGGCCAGCATCCAGGGCGACGCCGTCCGCGTGACCGGCAAGAACCGCGACGACCTGCAGACGGCCATCGCCCACCTGAAGAAGAGCTTCAGCGACACGCCGCTGACCTACAACAACTTCCGCGACTGACATGCGCCCTGCCCGGCTCCTGCCGTACCTGCTGCTGGCACTGGCCCTGGCGTCGCCCGCCTGGGCGCAGCAAGTCCAGCTCAATGGCACGATGGGCGGGCGCTTCGCGCTGCTGCTGATCGACGGGGAGCCCCGCACCGTGGCAGTGGGCGCCACCGTCAACAGGGTGCGGCTGGTTGCTCTGGAGGAAGGGCGCGCGATCGTGGAGATCGGCGGGCGCCGGCAGGCGTTGATGCTGGGGGCAGCTCCGGCCCGTGTGGTCTCCAGCACGCCGGCAGAGCGTCGCCAGATCATGATGCCCATGGGGCCGGGCGGCCATTTTACGACCATGGGCCTGATCAACGGCCAGGTCACGACCTTCCTGGTCGACACCGGTGCCACGGTCATCTCCATCGGCCAGATCGAGGCCGACAAGCTGGGGCTGCGCTATCTGAACGGCAAACGCGTGATGACGCAAACCGCCAACGGCGCCGTGCCGGCCTACCTGATCGAGCTGGCCAGAGTGCGCATCGGCGACGTGGAGGTGCGCGACGTGCCGGCCATCGTCATCCCCGGCCAGATCAGCCATGTGCTGCTGGGTAACAGCTTTCTGAACCGCTTCCAGATGCGTCGCGAGAACGATGTCATGACCTTGGAACTGCGCTACTGACCCAGAGGGCTCACCGCGTCAGAGGGTTCTGCAAGAATCCGGCAGCTTCCCCACCGCCGGCCTGCCAGATGACCCGTCTGTCCACTTCGTTTCCCGTACTGTTGGCAAGTCTGCTGATTGCCACTGCGGCACACGCTCAGGACGCGGCCAAGGCCGCCCGCTTTTACGAAGATGCGCTGCAGCGCTACGAGAAGCGAGACTTGTCGGGGGCAATCATCCAGCTCAAGAACGCGCTGCAGGCCGACAAGAACCAGCTCTCCGTCCATGTGCTGCTGGGCAAGGCATTGCTGGCGGACAGTCAACCCGCTGCCGCGGAGGTCGCCTTCGCCGACGCACTGCGGCTGGGTGTCAGCCGCGCCGAGGTCGCGGTGCCGCTGGCCATGGCGCTCAACGCGCAGGGCCGGCAACCGCTGATGCTGGACGACCCCCGACTGTCTCCAGCGGGGCTGCCATCGAGCGTGCAGCAACCGCTGCTTCTAGAACGCGCGCTGGCCCAGTCTGACCTGGGCAACATCAAGGCCGCAATGGCCTCCATCATGGAGGCGCGGGCCATCAATCCCGGCGCGCCTGACAGCTGGATAGCCGAGATTCCGCTACGCGTGCGGACCCGTCAGTTCACTGAAGCCCTCGCCGCGGCAGACCAAGCCCTGAAGCTTGCACCGGACAACCCCGAAGCTCTGTACCAGCGTGGCGCCACACTGCATGCGATGGGGCAAGTCAGCCAAGCCCTGGCGACCTACGACAAAGTGGTGCAAGGCAGCCCCCGACACGCCGAGACGCGACTGGCGCGCGCAGGCCTCTACGTTGACCTGCAACGCAACGCGGAAGCGACCGCCGAAGTAGCGGAGTTGCTCAAATTCAAGCCCCGTGATCCCCGCGGCACCTACCTGCAGTCCCTGCTCGCCGAGCGCGCTGGCAAGAGCGCGGAATCCAAGAAGCTGCTGAAGTCGCTCACCGAGTTGCTGGATCCAGTGCCCATCGAGCACATCCGCTTTCGCCCCCAGTTGCTGATGCTCAACGGCCTGGCCCACTTTGGTTTGGGCGAACTCGAAAAGGCCAAGCCTTACCTGGAAATGGCCTCACGACAGCAGGCGGGCAACCCACTGAACAAGCTGCTCGCGCAAATCGCGTTGACCGAGTCCAACCCGAGTCGTGCCCTGGAAGTGCTTGAGCCTTATGTGAAGGTCAGGCCAAGCGACCCCCAAGCGTTGATGATGTTGGCATCAACCTACATGCAGCAGGGGCGTCATGAGCGCGCTGCGACGCTGATGCAGGACGCCCTGAAGTCCAACGATGCGGCGGGGTATCGGAGTGTCCTTGGCATGTCCATGCTCCAAGGCGGCAAGAACGCGCAGGCCACCAGCGAACTCTCCAAAGCCTACAAACAGAATCCCGCACAGCTGTCCACGGGAATGTCTCTGGTCATCGCACAGCTGCGGGAGGGCCAGACCGCGAAGGCCCTCGCTCTGGCCGACACGCTCGCTCGTAACCATCCCGAGAATGCCAGCGTGTTGATGATCCAGGCCTACGCCAAGGCCCAGCACCGGGATGTCGCCGGTGCTCGGCTCGGCTACGAGAAGGCGCTGAAGCTGGCGCCATCGTTGACCGACGCCGAACTCGGGCTGGCTCGCCTGGACGCGGCCGCGAAGGACTACGAGACAGCCAACCGCCGCTTGCGCGGCCTGCTCAAGAACAACGAACGCAACACCGGGATCCTCTTCGAGATGGCGCTGCTGCACGAGCAATGGGGCAAGGACGATGAGGCGCTCAAATGGCTGGAAAGCGCCGTCGACGCGAGCAGCCAGCGGGAAACGCGGGCCAACTTTGCGCTGACCGCATGGCATCTGCGCAAGAACAACCCGGCACGTGCCGTCGAAGCTGCCAAGAGCCTGCTGGCCAAGCTGCCCGAGGATGTCGAAGCCTTGCAAGCCTACGCGGCTGCACAGGCTGCCAACGGTGATATCGGCGGCGCCAAGGCCACACTGACCAACGCTTCACGCCGCGCAGCGTTCGACACGCAGCGTCTCGTGGACATTGCCCGGCAGCAACTGCTCGCCAAGGACCTGACCGGCGCTGCCTACAGCCTGGAAAAGGCTCTGTCCGGCACCCCCAACGACGTGTCCGCCCTGGCCATGTTCGCGAGCGTTGAACTGTCACGTGGGGACGCCGTCAAGTCCGAACAGTACGCGCGGCAGGTCATCAGCGCTGCACCCAACTCAGCCACGGGCTACTACCTGCTGTCCGAGGCTGCTACGCGCCGAGGACAAGGTGCAACCGCGCTCGATGCGCTGCGTAAAGCCCACGGCCTGGAGAAGTCAGGCGCGAGCCTGGCCAGGCTGCTGCACGCAATGGCCCTGCAAGGTCAGGTGAAGAGTGCTCACGACCTGGCGAATGCCTGGATCCAAAAGTTCCCGCAGGACACCGTGGCTCGCAGCGCGCTGGCGGAATCCCTAGTCCGGCAGCGCGACTTTTCGGGAGCGCGCAAGCAATACAACGCCATCCTGGAGATCACGCCCACCGACCCAAACACGATCAACAATCTCGCCAACACGCTGATCGAGTTGAAGGATCCGCAGGCCGTGGAGGTTGCCGAACGCGGCCTCAAGCTCGCACCGGGTAGCGTCACGCTGCTGGACACGGCGGGCTGGGCGCAGCACCGCCTGGGCAGTGGCGAGCGCGCACTCCTACTCCTTCGCGAGGCACGGCTGCGCGCGCCCAGCAACCTGGACGTCAAGTACCACCTAGCGGCAGCCTTGGCCAAAGCCGGACGCGTTGCCGAGGCTCGCACCGAACTGACAACGGCGCTGCAGAGTGGTGTGAACTTCGCCTCGGCCGATGAGGCCAGGAAGCTGCTGGGCACCCTCAACTGAGGGGGACGACGCGACTCATTTGGCGTCGAAGCTTCTTACACTTGGTTCTACTTGAGTCGCACTTCAATCCCTAAGTGATTGATCAGTCTGGAATTTTAGGACTGGCACACACGTTGCTTCGCCAGAGTGACAAGATCAACGAGGAACACCGATGAACGCATTGAATCGCCGCTTGCTGCCCTGTGCTGCCTTGCTAGCAAGCCTGATGGCGTCCACCAGTGCTCATGCCGTGTGGACGTTTGACACGTCTACCGTCAGCAATCTCGCGAACTGCACCACCAACGGCTCCGGCGTGGCCAACAGCTGCACGACGGCGTCGAGCACCAACAAGGTGGACTCCACGACGCTGTCGCTCGCGGGTTTTGCGGTTAACAACACTTTGACGTCCACGAGCATCGGGGGCACCAGCTACGCGACCACCAATACCGTGAATGCGGCGAGCAAATGGGCCAGTTTCGCGCTGAATTCCTACTCGGGTGGACAGGGCGTCAACGGCGATGGCAGCGGCACCGCACCCAACCACGCGACCGACAACAACGGGAAAACCGAAGCCATTCTGCTCAGCTTCAGTTCATCCATCGCCCTGACCAGCCTTGGCGCAGGCTACACCGCTTCGGCGTACTGCAGCCGGAATACCGGAACGTCCACCAGTCTGCCCACAACGGTTTTCCCGACCACCGGCGACGTCTGCCCCACGGGCTACACGAGGCGGACCACACAGACCGACGGTACGAGCGGTGTTGACGTGTCCCTGTTCCGCTGGGTCGGCGATGGCACACCCACCGGCACCAAGGCGCTGACCAACACGACAGCCGGCACGATGACGGGCTGGCAGCTCGTTGGCAACTACGGCGATATCGCGTACGACACGACCAACCCGTACAACCTCGTCAACTCCACGGGTCTGACATCGAGCTACTGGCTGGTTTCGGCCTACAACAGCGGCTTTGCACCGACCGGCGGTATTACCGAAAGCCGTGGCGGCCTGACCAACGGCGACGACTACTTCAAGCTCTTCGCTGCCGCGGGAACCACGTGCGCCACCAACCTCACCAACGGCAAGTGCGGCGGTTCCAACTCGAGCGTTCCCGAGCCGGCGTCGCTGGCGCTGACCAGCGTGGCATTGCTGAGCGTTGCTGGCCTGCGTCGTCGCAGCAAGAGCAAGCTCGCAGCCTGACCTCAGGCATCTCCGTCGAAAGGCACTCCTCGGAGTGCCTTTCGTGCTTTTGGGGATGCAAATCGCCACTGTCCCTGGCCGGACAGCGCAGATGCGAACGACCGTGCTAAAAAGTTCGTCATTCCATCTACGACTCAGCGAGACATGGACCTCAACTTCACCGAGGCGGAACTGGCCTTCCGCAGCGAAGTCCGCGGATGGGTGCGTACCCATCTGCCGGCAGACATCTCCCACAAGGTTCGCAACGATCTCCGGCTGAGCAAGGACGACCTGCAGCGCTGGGCCAAGATCCTGGGCGCCAGGGGTTGGCACGGCTGGGCCTGGCCTCAACAGTTCGGCGGCCCCGGCTGGAACGCCGTGCAGCGCCACCTGTTCGAGGAGGAATGTGCACTCGCCGGCGCGCCACGCATCGTGCCGTTCGGGCCAGTCATGGTCGCGCCGGTCATCATGGCCTTCGGCACGCCGGAGCAGCAACAGCGCTTCCTGCCCGGCATCATGAGCGGCGAGGTGTGGTGGAGCCAGGGTTACAGCGAGCCGGGCTCGGGCTCCGACCTGGCTTCGCTGAAATGCCGCGCCGAGCGCCAGGGCGACAAGTACATCGTCAACGGCCAGAAAACGTGGACCACGCTGGGCCAGTACGGCGACTGGATCTTCTGTCTGGTGCGCACGTCCACAGAAGGCAAGCCGCAGACCGGCATCAGCTTCCTGCTGATCGACATGAAGACGCCCGGCGTGACGGTCAAGCCCATCATCATGCTGGACGGCGAGCACGAGGTGAACGAGGTCTGGTTCGACAACGTCGAGGTGCCGGCAGAGAACCTGATCGGCGAGGAGAACAAGGGCTGGACCTACGCCAAGCACTTGCTGTCGCACGAACGCACCAACATCGCCGACGTGAACCGCGCCAAGCGCGAACTGGAGCGGCTCAAGCGCATCGCCAGCACCGAGGGCCTGATGGATGACCCGCGCTTCCGCGACCAGATCGCGCTGTGCGAGGTCGACGTCGTCGCACTGGAGATGATGGTGCTGCGCGTGCTGTCCGGCGAGCGCAGCGGCAAGCAGCCACTGGACGTGGCCGGCCTGCTGAAGATCCGCGGCAGCGAGCTTCAGCAGCGCTACACCGAACTGATGATGCTGGCCGGCGGCCCGCTGGCCCTGCCCCACATCCACGAGGCCATGGAGGCCGGCTGGCAAGGCGACCAATGGTTGGGCGGGGCCTGGCTGGGCGGCGCCTCGCACGCCATCCCGCTGACCGGCACCTACCTCAACGTCCGCAAAACGACGATCTACGGCGGCTCCAACGAGGTACAGCGCAACATCGTCGCGCAGACCGTGCTCGGCTGATCAGGGAGACACACCATGGATTTCAATTTCACGGAAGACCAGCAGGCGCTGCGCGATGCGGTGCGTCGCTTCGTCGACAAGGACTACAGCTTCGAGCGCCGCACGCAGATCACTCGCACGGGCGGCTTCGACCGCGCCGCGTGGGACGGCCTGGCTGGCCTGGGCCTGACGGCGCTGGCCGTGCCCGAGGCGCACGGAGGGCTGGGCTTTGGCGCTGTCGAGGCCATGGTGGTGATGGAAGAACTGGGGCGCGGCCTGGTGCTGGAGCCCGTTGCGCAGGGAGCGTTGATCGCGCCCGCCGTGTTGCAGCATGCGCCCGACGAACTGCAGGCCGTGTGGCTGCCACGCATCGCCGGCGGCGAGGCGCTGGTCGTGCTGGCCCACCAGGAAGCCAAGGCACGCTACCGACTGAACCAGGTCGCCACTCGCGCCGTGGACGGCAAGCTGACGGGTGTGAAGAGTCTGGTGCCGGCCGGCGACGTGGCGGACGCCTTCATCGTGCCGGCTCGCGTGTCGGGCGCCGATGACGCTCCTGAGGGCATCGCGCTCTATCTCGTCGAGCGCGATGCGGCAGGCGTGCACACGCGCCCCTACTCGCTGTACGACGGCTCGCGTGCTGCCGAGGTCCATTTCGACAACACACCCGCCCAGCTCATCGCCGGCCCCGATCAGGGCCTGACGCTGCTGGAACTGGCAGCTGACATCGGCATCGCCGCACAGGCCGCCGAGGCCGTGGGCGTCATGGAGAAATACCTTGCATTGACCGTCGAGTACCTGAACACCCGCAAGCAGTTCGGCGTCGTCATCGCCAGCTTCCAGGCGCTGCGCCACCGCGCCGCTGACGTGAAGATGCAGCTGGAGCTGGCCCGCTCCATGAGCTACTACGCCACGCTGCGCCTGAGCGATGCGCCCGCCGTGCGCCGCCGTGCGCTGTCGCAGGCCAAGGTGCAGCTCGGCAACTCCATGCGCTTCGTCGGCCAGCAATGCACGCAGATGCATGGCGGCATCGGCGTCACCGACGAGTACGCCGGCAGCCACTACTTCAAGCGCCTCACGGTCATGGAGATGCAGTGGGGCGACACCCTGCATCATCTGGGTGAAGTGAGCCACAGGATGCAGGACACTGCGGGGGTATTTGCTTAGCAGCGCTGCTCGGCGGCGCTGCCTCTCTGCCCTCTTGGAGGTCGCCCGATGAAGTACGCCGCATTGCTGCTGGCCGGCCTGGCCAGCTTGACCAGCGTTTCCCAGGCCCAGACGATGAAACCTGGGCTGTGGGAATTCAAACAGACACCCCAGGTGGACCCGGCCCGTCAGGCCCAGATGGCGCAGGCGCAGAAAGCCATGGAGAACATGCCCCCCGAGCGCCGCCAGATGATGGAACAGATGATGGCCAGGAACGGCATCAGCATGAACATGGCCGGCGGCGTCATCACGGTGAAGACCTGCGTCACCAAGGAGCAGGCCGAACGCAATTTCGCTCCTGTCAGCACGCAAGGCAACTGCACGCAGGAATCCAAGCGCAGCGGCAGCGTCATCCAGACGCATTTCGTCTGCACGGATCCAGCCTCCGAAGGGGACGCAACCATCACCTTGCGAGGCAACGAGGGTTTCACGAACGACGTGACGATCCGGCACCAGCGCCAAGGCAAGACCGAGACGACCCGGGTCAGTGGCGAGGGCCGCTGGCTGGCCGCGGACTGCGGCGATGTCCAACCGATGAAATCCCGGGCCAAGCAACCTTGAAACAACGTCTTTCGCAGATCCTGTTCAGCCAGGGTTTTGGAACGCGCCGCCTGTGCGCGGGGCTGGTGTGGAACGGTGAAGTCACCGTCAATGGCGAGGTCGTCGAAGAGCCGGATACCGAGTTCGAGACGACGGGCCTGCGCTTCACCGTCAGTGGCCAGGAATGGCCCTGCTTCGACAAGGCGCTGATCCTGCTGAACAAGCCCGCCGGCTACGAGTGCTCGCAAAAGCCCAAGCACCATCCCAGTGTGATGAGCCTGCTGCCCCCGCCGCTGCGCGAGCGCGGCGTGCAGCCCATAGGCCGGCTGGACGAGGACACCACCGGCCTGCTGCTGCTGACCGACGATGGCACGCTGATCCACAAGCTCACTTCGCCCAAGCACCACGTGCCCAAGGTCTACGAGGCGCGCTGCAAGCATGCGCTGACGCCGGCGATGGTCGAGCAATTGCTGGCCGGCGTCGAGCTGAAGGAACCCGAGGGCAAGTTCCAGCGCCCGCCCGAGATCAGCAAGGCCGAGGGCGCCGAGATCGTGGACGAGACGCTGCTGCGCCTGACGCTGATCGAAGGCAAGTACCACCAGGTCAAGCGCATGGTCGCGGCGGTGGGCAACCGCGTGGAGAGCCTGCACCGGCCGCAATTCGGCGCGCTGACCATTCCGGCGGATCTCAAGCCGGGCGAGTGGCGCTGGGTGGCGAGCCCTTCCGAGGTCTGGGGCGACTGACGCTGCGGGGACAATGCGCCCGATGCGAGTTTTCAGAGGCTTCCACCACCGCGACATCGCGCCCGCCTGCGCGCTGACCATCGGCAACTTCGACGGCGTGCACCGCGGCCACCAGGCCATGCTGGCGCTGCTGCAGTCGGAAGCCCGCCACCGCGGCCTGCCGACCTGCGTGATGACCTTCGAGCCGCACCCGCGCGACTTCTTCGCGGCCAAGGCCGGCAAGCCCGAGCTGGCGCCGGCCCGCATCGCCACGCTGCGCGACAAGCTCGTCGAGCTGGAACGCTGCGGCATCGACCAGGTCGTCATCCTGCCGTTCGACGAGGCGCTGGCCTCGCTACCGGCGCAAGATTTCATCCGGCAGGTGCTGCGCGAAGGCCTGGGGGCGCGCTACGTGCTCGTCGGCGACGATTTCCGCTTCGGCGCCAAGCGCCAGGGCGACTACGCAACGCTGGACGCTGCCGGCCGGGCACAGGGCTTCGACGTCGCCCGCATGATGAGCTACGAGGTGCACGGCCTGCGCGTCAGCAGCTCGGCCGTGCGCGGGGCACTGGGTTCGGGAGATATGGCCACCGCGGCGGCACTGCTGGGCCGGCCGTATGCCATCTCGGGCCATGTCACGCACGGCCGCAAGCTGGGCCGGCAACTGGGCGAATCCGCGCCCGCTGCGGCCGATGGTTTCCGCACGCTGAACCTGCGCTTCCCGCACGACAAGCCGGCCGCCCACGGCATCTTCGCCGTGCAGGTGCATGGCCTGGCGCCCGAGCCGCTGCCGGGCGTCGCCAGCCTGGGCAACCGGCCGACCATCGAGGACGCCGGCCGCGTGCTGCTGGAAGTCCATTGCCTGGAGTGGCCCCTGGGGCCCGAGGGGGGCTACGGTAAACTCGCCCGCGTGGAACTGCTGCACAAACTCCGCGACGAAGCCAAGTACGACGGGCTGGACGCGCTCACGGCCGCCATCGCCGCCGACACCGAGGCAGCACGCGCCTTCCTGGCCACCCACGCCGCCGCTTACGCCAAGGTCAGCCGCCAGACCACGCGCGACCGAATTTGAAGCGGCGCCTGCCGCTCTTCATCGTCGCCCTCCCCGCCTTCTGAATCGCCAGACCTCTCGTCTGGCCGCACGCCATGACCACCCCGGACTACCGCTCCACGCTCAACCTGCCCGACACGCCCTTCCCGATGCGCGGCGACCTGCCCAAGCGTGAGCCGGGCTGGGTCAAGGCCTGGGACGAGCAAGGCCTGTACAAGCGCCTGCGCGACGCCAGCTGCGGCCGCCCGAAGTTCGTGCTGCATGACGGCCCGCCCTATGCCAACGGCCAGATCCACATCGGCCACGCGGCCAACAAGATCCTGAAGGACATGATCGTCAAGGCGCGCCAGCTGGCCGGCTTCGACGCGGCCTACATCCCTGGCTGGGACTGCCACGGCCTGCCCATCGAGAACCAGATCGAGAAGACCTTCGGCCGCGGCCTGCCGCGCGACGAAGTGCAGGCCAAGAGCCGTGCCTACGCCACCGAGCAGATCGATGGCCAGCGCGCCGACTTCAAGCGCCTGGGCGTGCTGGGCGAGTGGAGCAACCCGTACAAGACGATGAATTTCGCCAACGAGGCCGGCGAGATCCGCGTCTTGAAGCGCATGTTCGAGCGCGGCTTTGTCTACCGCGGCCTGAAGCCCGTCTACTGGTGCTTCGACTGCGGTTCGTCGCTGGCCGAGTTCGAGATCGAGTACGCGGACAAGCAGTCGCCGGCCGTCGACGTGGCCTTCCTGAGCGCCGAGCCCGAGAAGCTGGCCGCCGCCTTCGGCGTGGCACCGTTGGCCAAGGAAGCTTTCACCGTCATCTGGACGACGACGCCCTGGACTATTCCCGCCAACCAGGCGCTGAACCTGAACCCCGAGCTGCCCTACGCGCTGGTCGACACGCCCAAGGGCTTCTTCGTCGTCGCCGAGGCACTGGTGGAGAAGTGCCTGGCGCGCTGGCAGCTGGAGGGCAGCGTCGTCGCCACCGTGCCGGGTCGCAAGCTGGAGATGCTGAAGTTCAAGCACCCGCTGGCCCACGTTCACCCGGGCTATGACCGCGAAAGCCCGGTGTATCTCGCCGACTACGCCACCGCCGAAGACGGCACTGGCGTCGTCCACTCCGCGCCCGCCTACGGCCTGGACGACTTCCAGAGCTGCGTCGCCCACGGCCTGGCCTTCGACGACATCCTGAACCCCGTGCAGGGCAACGGCGCCTACGCCGCTGACTTGCCGCTGTTCGGCGGCCAGCACATCTGGAAGGCCAACGCCGTCGTCGCGCAAACGCTGCTCGACAACGGCCGGCTGATGGCGCAATCCAAGCTGACGCACAGCTACCCGCACTGCTGGCGCCACAAGACCCCCGTCATCTACCGCGCCGCCGCCCAATGGTTCGTGCGCATGGACGAGGGCGACGGCCTGTTCACGACCGACAAGGCCCCGGACAGCCTGCGCAAGACCGCGCTGGCCGCCATCGAGGCGACGAGCTTCTACCCCGAGAACGGCCGCGCCCGGCTGCACGACATGATCGCCGGCCGGCCCGACTGGTGCATCTCGCGCCAGCGCAGCTGGGGCGTGCCGCTGCCCATCTTCCTGCACAAGGACACGGGCGAGCCTCACCCCAACACGCTGGACTTCATCGAGCGCGCCGCGCAGCTGGTGGAGGCCAACGGCATCGAAGCTTGGTCCAAGCTGGACGCCGTCGAATGGCTGGGAGCCGAGGCCGAGCAGTACTCCAAGGGCAACGACATCCTGGACGTGTGGTTCGACTCCGGCTCCACCTTCGAGCACGTGCTCAAGGGCAGCCACCAGGGTGCCGCGCACGCGACCGGCCCCGAGGCCGACCTGTACCTCGAAGGCCACGACCAGCACCGCGGCTGGTTCCACTCGTCGCTGCTGATCGCCTGCGCGCTGTACGGGCGCGCGCCCTACCGCGGCCTGCTGACGCACGGTTTCGTCGTGGACGGCCAGGGCCGCAAGATGAGCAAGTCGGTCGGCAACGTCGTGGCACCTCAGGCCGTGTCGGACAAGTACGGTGCCGAGATCCTGCGCCTGTGGACCGCCGCGACCGACTACTCGGGCGACCTGGGTCTGGACGACAAGATCCTTGCCCGCGTGGTGGACAGCTACCGCCGTGTGCGCAACACGCTGCGCTTCCTGCTGGCCAACGTCAGTGACTTCGACCCGACGACGGATACCGTCAAGCCCGAAGAGCTGCTGGAAGTCGACCGCTACGCGCTAGCCCGCGCCGCCGAGTTGCAGGCCGAGATCCTCGGCCACTTCGAGCGCTACGAGTTCCACCCGGTGGTCGCCAAGCTGCAGGTCTACTGCTCCGAAGACCTCGGTGCGTTCTACCTGGACGTGCTGAAGGACCGCCTCTACACGACGGCGCCCAAGTCACTAGCCCGCCGCTCGGCGCAAACCGCGCTGTGGCAGATCACGCACGCGATGCTGCGCTGGATGGCCCCGTTCCTCAGCTTCACGGCCGAAGAAGCGTGGCAAGTGTTTGCCAAGGGCGAGTCCATCTTCACCGAAACCTACTGGGACTTCGGCACCACCGACACGACGCTGCTCGCCAAGTGGCAGCGCATCCACGAGATCCGCGACGAGGTCAACAAGGCCATCGAGGCGGTGCGGGTGACGGGGGCCGTCGGCGCGTCGCTGCAGGCCGAGCTGGTGCTGAAGGTCAACGAGCAGGACCAGATGCTGCTGGCCAGCCTGGGCGAGGACCTGCGCTTCGTGTTCATCACGTCGTCCGTGCGCCTGGCCTCGGCCAGCGAGCTGGGCGTGGTCGTCACCCCCAGCAGCCATGCCAAGTGCGAGCGCTGCTGGCACTACCGCGCCGACGTCGGCAGCATCGCGGCCCACCCGACGATCTGCGGGCGCTGCGACAGCAACCTGCACGGCACCGGCGAAACCCGCACCGTCGCCTGAGTCAAAGGGCCGAGCGCCGGGCCGCCCCAAGCCGGCCCGCCAGGGCGATGCGTGCGGCTCCATGCCTCACGCATCGCCGTCCCCTCGGGGGACCGGCCGGACTCACCGGCGTTCAGCCGGGGTGAGACCGGACGAGGGGCTCACGGAAACGCCGGCACGTTCGGCTCCATCCCCTCGAAGTGCGCTTCGGGATGGGTACGGGCCAGCAGGTCCTCGATCTCCGTGATGCGCCCGCGCGGCACGTCGACGATGAGCAGGTACTGCCCGTCCGCCAGCGCCGCCTCGAAGCGCCGCAACCGTCGGCTGGGCGTGGAGCTGCCGATCATGCTGGACGACCAGGCACCCAGCATGGCGCCGCCGGCCGCCATGCCGATGACGACGCCCGCTGGCGACGCCGCGCTGATCGCGAAGGCCGCTGCGACGCCGCCCGCTGCACCCAGGCCCGAGCCGATCAGCAGGCCCGCCTGGGCCGCCTCGACCAGGTCCGAGGTCTGCAGCACATTGGCCGCATGCAGGCCGTCCATGGAAGCGCCGTCCTTGGCGACGAAATGGATGTGGGGCTCGGTGATGCGGGCAAGCAGCAGCTCGTCCATCGTGCGCCGCGCGCTGCCCAGGTCGGGCAGCAGCCAGTAGATGCGCTTTCGCATGGCGTCCTCCAGCACAAAACGGGGAGTTCCGCTTCTACGCCCCTTCGCGGGCGCCCACAAGTCCCGACCCGGGTACATTGGCGCCCCTGCCCATTGCTTCAGAACATGTCTTCCCGCTCCTCCAACGCGCCCGGCCTCGGCCAATGGCTGCTCATCGCCGCCCTCATCATCCTGGCCGACCAGTTCACCAAGATCCTGGTCATCGGTGCCTTCCAGCTCGGCGACGTGCGCCCCGTCACCGGCTTCTTCAACCTCGTGCGTGCCCACAACTACGGCGCCGCGTTCAGCTTCCTGCACGGCGCCTCCGGCTGGCAGCGCTGGTTCTTCCTGGGCCTGGGCGTCGTCGCGGCGGTCTTCATCACCTGGATGCTGCGCCGCCACGGCCATCAGAAGCTGTTCGCCTGGGCGCTGACGCTGATCCTGGGCGGAGCCCTGGGCAACGTCATCGACCGCGCCATCCACGGCTACGTGGTGGACTTCATCCAGGTGCATGCCCGGAACTGGTACTTCCCGGCCTTCAACATCGCCGACAGCGCCATCACGGTGGGCGCCATCCTGCTGATCCTGGACGAGCTGCGACGCGTGCGCCGGACTTGAGCCGCCGCCCCAATCGGGGTGCGGCGCGCAGTAGTTCACGCTGACGGCGTGTGACCAGCGGTGACAATCGCGCGCCCTCCACCCCGCCCATGCTCCTCGACTTCGCCAGCCTGAGCCACTACGACTGGCTCGACGTCCCGCTGTGGGTCTTCGACCCCCAGCAGCAGCGCAATCTGTGGGCCAATGCCGCGGCCCTGCGCTTCTGGCATGCCGACAGCGCCGAAGAGTTCCTGTCACGCGACTTCGCCGAACACGGCGACATGGTCAGCGAGCGTCTGGCCGTCACCGCCGCCGACCACGCGCAGGGCAAGATCGTCCGCGAGCAATGGACGCTCTACCCCAAGGGCGAGCCGACCACGGTGATGCTGGTGTCGCGCGGCATGCGCACGCCGGACCGCCGCCAGGTCATGCTGTTCGCGGCCGACTCGCTGGGCGGCGGTCCCGACCTGGCCATGCTGCGCGGTGTGGAGGCCCTGCAGCACACCTCGGCGCGCATCGCCGTGTTCAACCTGCACAGCGGCGAGCTGCTGATGCGTAACCCCGCGGCCGCGCTGACCTTCGGCGACACGCCGCCGCCGCCGGGCGGCAGCGAGTTCAGCCGCCTGTTCACGCATGCCCACGATGCCCACGGCATCCTCTTCCGCGTGCAACGCGGCGAGGCCTGCCGCCAGGACGTCGAACTGCAGACGCTGGCAGGCCCGCGCTGGCACGCGCTGGATTCGCGCCCGATGCGCGACCCGGCCACCGGCGAGATCGCCATGCTGTTCAACGCCCGCGACATCGCCGACCTCAAGGCCAGCCAAGTTGCCCTGATGGCCGCACGCGAGGCTGCCGAGGCTGCCAGCCAGGCCAAGAGCGCCTTCCTGGCCAACATGAGCCACGAGATCCGCACCCCCATGAACGGCGTGCTGGGCCTGACCGAACTGGTGCTGCAGACCACCGAGCTGACCGAGCGCCAGCACCGCTTCATCTCCATGGCCCACCAGTCCGCCAAGGGCTTGATGACCATCATCAACGACCTGCTGGACGTGGCCAAGATCGAAGCCGGCCGCATCCTCATCGACGAGCAGCCGTTCGGCCTGCACGACTGCCTCAGCGAAGCCCTGCAGCCGCTGCTGCTGCAGGCGCACGACAAGGGCATCGAGCTGCACGCCCGCGTCGAGCCGCGCGTGCCGGACCGCCTGGTGGGCGACGCGCTGCGGCTGCGCCAGGTGCTGATCAACCTGATCGGCAATGCGCTGAAGTTCACCGAGCACGGCGAGGTGCGCATCGAGATCGCGCTGGCCGACCCGCACGAGGGCGACCCGCCAGAGCGGCTGCGGCTGCGCGTGGCCGTGACGGACACGGGCATCGGCATGACGCGCGACCAGATCGGGCAGATCTTCGACCCCTTCACGCAGGCCGACGGCAGCATCACGCGCCGCTACGGTGGCACCGGCCTGGGCCTGACCATCGTGAAGCGCCTGGTGGACCTGATGGGCGGCTGCGTGACGGTCGAAAGCGAGCCTGGCGTGGGCTCGTGCTTCAGCTTCGAGATCGCGCTGACGCGCGAGCACTGATCAGGGCAGCAACACCGCGCTGCCCGTGATGACGCGCGCCTCCAGGTCGCGATGCGCCTGGGCGGCATCCGCGAGCGCATAGCGCCTGTCGATGCGGACCTTGACCTGGCCGCTCGCCACCACCGCAAACAAGTCGTCGCCCATGGCCTGTGCGGCCTCGCGCGTCGCCAGGTGCGTGAACACCGTGGGCCGCGTCACGTAGATCGAGCCCTTGGCCGCCAGCGTGTTGACGCTGAACGGCGGCACGGCCCCCGACGCGGCGCCGAAGCTGACCATCAGACCGAACGGCGCCAGGCAGTTCAGCGAGCCCTCCCAGGTGTCGGCGCCCACCGAGTCGTAGACCACCTTCACGCCGCGGCCGCCGGTGATCTCACGCACGCGGGCGGCGAAGTCGGGTTGGGTCCGGTAATTGATCGCATGCGCGGCGCCATGGTCCAGCGCCAGTTGGCACTTCTCGTCGCTGCCCGCCGTCGCGATCAATTGCAGGCCCAAGGCCTTCGCCCACTGGCAGGCAATCAGCCCCACGCCACCGGCCGCGGCATGGAAGACGACGAAATCGCCCGGCTGCAGCCCGCCCTGCGGCAGCGTCTGCTTCAGCAGGTATTGCACCGTCAGCCCCTTCAACATCATCGCGGCGGCGGTGTCGAAGGGGATGGCGTCGGGCAGCTTCAGCACCGCCTTGGCCGGCAGCACGCGCGCCGTCGCGTAGGCGCCGGGTGGCTGGCTGGCATAGGCCGCGCGGTCGCCGGCCCGCAGATGCGTGACGCCCTCGCCCACCGACTCGACGATGCCCGCGCCCTCCATGCCCAGCTGCGCCGGCAGTGGCAGCGCATAGGCGCCGTTGCGGTGGTAGACGTCGATGTAGTTCAACCCGCAGGCCTCGTGGCGGATGCGCACCTCGCCGGGGCCGGGTGCGCCGACCTCCACGTCCACCAGCCTCAACTGCTCGGGCCCGCCGGGCTGCGCGATGACCACGGCCTTTTCACTCATGCGACTTCTCCTGCTGCAAGGTCGGCTATCGTGCCAGCCCTTTGCCCCGCGCGCCGCCGCCGATGAAGCTGACCCCACGACTCGCCCTGCTGCTGACCCTGCCGCCCCTGCTGTGGGCCGGCAATGCGGTCGTCGGCCGCGTCGTGCGCCACGACATCCCGCCCATGACGCTGAATGCGCTGCGCTGGGGCCTGGCCTTCGTGCTGCTGGCGCCGCTGGCGCGCCGGCTGCTGCTGAATCCGCGCGAGGCCCTGTCGCGCTGGCGCGGCCTGGCCTGGCTGGGCTTGCTCGGCATGGGTTGCTACAACGCGCTGCAGTACCTGGCCCTGCACACCTCGTCGCCGCTGAACGTGACGCTGATCACCGCCAGCATGCCGGTCTGGATGCTGGGCGTGGGCGCGGTCTTCTACGGCGTGAAGGCGACACGCCGCCAGTTGGCTGGTGCCGTGCTGTCGCTGGTCGGCGTGGCACTGGTCATCGCGCGCGGCGACCCGGCCGCCCTGCTGGCCGTGCATTTCGTGCCGGGCGACCTGCTGATGCTGGTGGCCATCTTCACCTGGGCGATCTACTCATGGATGCTGGCCCGCCCCGCACCGGGCCTGCGCCCCGGCGAGAAGCCCGACTGGAACTGGGCCGAGGCGTTGATGGCGCAGCTGATGTTCGGCGTGGTGTTCTCCAGCGTGTCGGCCGGCGTGGAGCAGATCGTCGCGCCCGCGGCCATCCACTGGAGCCCTGCGCTGGTCGCCGCGTTGGTCTACGTGGCCGTGGGCCCGTCGCTGATCGCCTACCGCTGCTGGGGCCTGGGCGTGGCTGAGGCCGGGCCGGCGCTGGCGGGCTTCTTCGTCAACCTGACACCGGTATTCGCCGCCGTCATCTCGGCCGCGCTGCTGGGCCAGATGCCGGCCTGGTATCACGGCGCAGCGTTCGCACTGATCGCGGCGGGCATCTGGGTGTCGTCGCGCGGATGAAGATCGTCCACGCGGACGACCGGCTGGTCGTCGTCGACAAGCCCGCGGGCCTGCTCAGCGTGCCGGGCCGCACCGAGCCCGACTGCGCCAGCGCGCGGGTGCAGGCGCTGTACCCCGACGCCCTCGTTGTGCACCGGCTGGACCAGGCCACATCGGGCTTGCTGCTGTTCGCGCGCGGGACGGTCGCGCAGCGCGAGCTGAGCGCCGACTTTGCCGAACGCCGCGTGGGCAAGCTCTACGTGGCGGTGGTAGCCGGCATTCTGGAAGGCGGCGGCCTCATCGACCTGCCGCTGGCCGCCGACTGGCCCAAGCGCCCGCGCCAGCAGGTGGACCATGAACGGGGCAAGCCCTCGCAGACGCGTTGGCGCGTGCTGGGACACACAGGCCCGCACACGCGCGTCGCGCTGGAGCCGCTGACCGGCCGCAGCCACCAGCTGCGCGTGCACATGGCCTCGCTGGGCCATGCCATCGTGGGCGACGCGCTGTATGCCGCGCCCGATATCGCCGCCGCCAGCCCGCGGCTGCTGCTGCACGCCAGCGAACTGCGCGTCGCCGGCCACCACTTCATGTCGCCACCGGAGTTCTGAATGCACCTCTACATCGTCACCGGCAGCTCACGCGGCCTCGGCGCCGCACTTGTCCGCCAGTTGGGACAACCCGGCAACACGGTCCTCGGCATCGCACGCCGCGCCGACCCGGCCCTGCCCGCGGAGCAATGGACGCTGGACCTCGCCGATCCGCTGCCCGCCGCAGCGCGGCTGCAGACCTGGCTGCGGGCTCACACCGGCTGGCACAGCGCCACGCTGATCAACAACGCCGCGCTGCTGAGCGAGCCCGGCCCGCTGGCCGCCACCGACCTGGCCCAGCTGTCGGCGGCGCTGCGCGTCGGGCTGGAGGCACCCACGCTGCTCAGCCGCGTGTTCCTGGCCGAAACGAACGGCGTGCCGCAACGGCGCATCCTGAACATCTCGTCAGGCCTGGGCCGCCGCGCCATGGCCGGCAGCGCCAGCTACTGCGCCGTCAAGGCCGGGCTGGACCACCTCAGCCGCGCGCTGGCGCTGGAGGCGCCCGACGTGGGCGTCGCGTCGCTGGCGCCCGGCGTCATCGACACCGACATGCAGGTGCAGTTGCGCGGCGCCGACCCGGCGAGCTTCCCGGAACAGGCGCGCTTCCAGGGGTTGAAGGACGGCGGCCAACTGCAGACGGCCGAGGGCACGGCGGACGCCATAGTTCGCTTTCTCATGCGGCCAGACTTCGGAAAAACCGTTGTGTGCGATATTCGAGACACTTGAAAATCCTGACGCTTGTCATCAACTTGATGGCCAGACCCTTGAATCCCTGGAGACTTGCCGTGAATCGCATCATTGCCATGAGCCTGGCCGCCGTGCTGGCTGCCGCCCTGCCCATCCATGACGCCGAGGCCAAGCGCCTGGGCGGTGGTGGCATGAAGCGCAACACGCCCACGCAGACCACCCCCAATACGCCGCCCGCCCAGCAGCCCGCCGCGCCGCAACAGGCCGCACCCAAGCAGGCTGCCGCGCCGGCTGCAGGCGCTGCTGCGGCTGCGCCCAAGCGCTCGTGGATGGGCCCCATCGCCGGCCTCGCCGCCGGCCTGGGCCTGGCCGCGCTGGCCAGCCACCTCGGCTTCGGTGCCGAACTGGCCAGCTTCATGACCATGCTGCTGCTGGGCATCGTCGCCTTCGTCGTCATCGGCTTCCTGGTGCGCCGCTTCGCCAAGCCCAAGGCCGCAACGCAGTTGGCCGGTGCCGGCGCCCACGGCGGCAACTTCCGCATGCAGCAGCCCGAGCCGCAAGCCCAGCCGGCCTGGCAGCCGCAGGCCAGCGCCGCTCCGGTGGCGGCTGCCGCAGCCTCCGCTGTGCCCGCCGACTTCGACGCCGCCGGCTTCGAGAAGATCGCCAAGCAGGTGTTCATCCGCCTGCAGGCCGCCAACGACGCCGGCGACCAGGCCGACCTGCGCCGCTTCACGACGCCGCAGATGTACGCCAGCATCCAGACCGACCTGCTGGAGCGCAACGGCCAGACGCAGAGCACCGAGGTGCTGCAGCTGGACGCCAGCGTCGTGGACGTGGCGACCGAGAACGGGGAGCAGATCGTCTCCGTGCGCTTCTGGGGCCTGGTGCGCGAGCAGAGCGAGCAGGCGGCCACGGACTTCGACGAGGTCTGGCACCTCGTGCAGTCCGGCCAGGGCTGGCTGATCGCCGGCATCCAGCAGACGGCCTGACGACATGCCAGCAGGCATGACGAACGACACGCCGGGTTAGACCGTAGTCTGACCGGCTCCAAAATGGGCGCTTCAAGCGCCCATTTCCTTTTGAGGCTTCTCATGAAACTGCACCTTTCGCTGTGCGCGCTGGCCACCGCCTTGCTCGCCGCCTGCGCGTCCACCCCGACGCCCGCGCCCTCCGCCGCCGCCGTCACGCCCAATGCCAACCTGGTCGTGCAAGGCATCCCGCCGGTGCCGCAGAGCCTGGCCGACGCCATCGGCCGCTACAACGACTTCCGCGGCCATGCGTTCTCCGACTGGCACCCGACGCAGCGGGAGATGCTGGTCAGCCACCGCAAGGCAGGCGCCAACACGGCGCAGATCTTCCGCGTGACCTTGCCGCTGAGCGAAGGCCAGCAGCTCACCGACGGCCCCGACCCGGTGACGCGCGCGACCTATGAGCCGCGCACCGGCAAGTACATCGTGTTCGAGCGCGCGGCCGGCGGCAATGAGGTCGGCCAGATCTACCGCCTGCCGCTGGAGCCCGCCGGCGCCCCGCCCGTGTTGCTGACCAGCCCCGACGAGCGCCACGCCATCAACACCTGGCTGCGCAAGAGCGGCCAGCTGATCTACTCGTCCGTGCCCATCGACCGCACGGCCCAGGGTGGCACGCGCACCAAGATCACGACCACCCTGTGGCTGATGGACCCCGAGAAGCCCGAGGGCCGCCGCAAGCTGGCGGAGCTGGACGGTGGCGGCTGGTCTGCCGGCCGGCCGTCGCCGGATGAAGGCACCGTGTCACTGACGCGCTACCTGTCGGCCAACGAATCGCAGATCTGGCTGCTGGACGTGGCCAGCGGCGCCACACGTCAGGTGGCGCCGGCCCCCGGCAGCACCGAAGCCAAGGCGACCTACACGCCCGCCGGCTGGGCGTCGGATGGCCGCACGATGTGGATCGCCAGCGATCGCGCCGGCGAGTTCCGCGAACTGATGAAGCTGGACCTGGCGAGCGGCAGCATCGCCCGCGTCAGCAGCCACATCCCGTGGGACCTCAGCGGCGTCACGCTGACCGAGGACGGCAGCAAACTCGCCGCGCAGTTCAACGTGGACGGCCGCGACGAGCTGCGCCTGTTCGACGCCAGCGGCAAGGAGCAGCCGCTCAACGCCAAGCTGCCCGACGGCAACATCGGCAGCGCCAGCTACCACCGCGCACGCGGCGAACTGGCCATCTCCATCAGCAATGCGCAAGGCCCGGGCCAGATCTATTCGGTGGGCACCGACGGCAAGGTGCAGCAGTGGACCAAGGCGTCCGCCGCGGCCGGCATGGACACCTCGGGCTTCAGCGAGCAGAAGATCGTGCGCTGGAAGAGCTTCGACGGCACGACCATCTCGGGCCTGATGACGCCGCCGCCCAAGAAGTTCACGGGCAAGCGCCCGGTGCTGATCTCCATCCACGGCGGCCCCGAGTCGCAGGCCAAGTTCGGCTTCCTGGGCCGCAGCGCCTACTACGTGCAGGAACTGGGCATGGCGCTGATCCAGCCCAACGTGCGCGGCTCCAGCGGCTACGGCAAGAGCTTCCTGGCGATGGACAACGGCTTCAAGCGCGAGGACTCGGTCAAGGACATCGGCGCCCTGCTGGACTGGATCGCCACGCAGCCGGACCTGGACGCGTCGCGCGTGCTGGTCACCGGCGGCAGCTACGGCGGCTACATGACGCTGGCCGTGTCGACCAACTACGCCGACCGCATCGCCGGCGCCATCGACGTGGTGGGCATCTCGCACTTCGTGACCTTCCTGAACAACACCGAGAGCTACCGCCGCGACCTGCGCCGCGTCGAGTACGGTGACGAGCGCGACCCGGCGATGAAGGCGCACCTGGACAAGATCTCGCCGCTGACGAATGCCGCCAAGATCAAGAAGCCGCTGTTCGTCATCCAGGGCAAGAACGACCCGCGCGTACCCTACACCGAGGCCGAGCAGATCGTCGAGACCGTCCGCAAGGGCGGCACGCCGGTCTGGTACCTGCGCGCCGAGAACGAAGGCCATGGTTTCCAGAAGAAGGACAACCAGGACTTCCAGTTCTACGCCACCGTGCTGTTCATGCAGCAGACGGTGCTGAAGTAAACCTCTCGCCGTAGCGCAACGGCGCCGGCCACGTGGCCGGCGTCGGCGTTTCTGGCCCTGCCCAGGCGCGAGCCGTGATCCAGCCGCCATGGCCCACGGCCAATGCGCAGGGCGCCTGCCAGGTGGCGGCGCGGGCCAGCAACGCGTTCAAAGACTCGCCGCTGTCGAAGGCGAAGCCGCAGAAGTCGGCCATCCAGCGGCCGAACTCGGTCGGCGGGATGTCGCGCCAGGCCTGGCCGTCCCAGGCGCCGAAGTCCATCTCGCACAGCGCCGCGTCGACGTGCCACACGAAGCCCCAGCGCTTCAGCCACCGGCCCACGTCGGCCGCGCGGCCCAGCGGCGACGTGACGACCTCGCGTGGCAGGCCGTGCCGGCGCGCATGTGCACGGATGCGATGGGCCAGCCGCTTGGCCTTGCGTGGGTCCACGGCCAGATCCGTGCGGCCACCGATACAGCGGCCCGCCGCCCCCCAGGGCTTCGGGTGGCGCCAGATCGTGAACGAGGCCATCACAGCGCCGCCGTGAAGGCCAGCAGCACCGCGATCTCGGCCAGCTGTTCCGTCGCGCCCAGGCCATCACCGGTGTAGCCACCCAGGCGGCGCTTCAGCCATTGGCGCATGACCAGGGCCACGAGTGACGCAGCCGCCAGCGCCAGCCACAGCCGCACCGCAGGCACACCCCAGGCCCACAGGCCCAGCGCCAGCAGGCCACACCATCCCAGCGCGATGGCGAAGTTGCGCGGCGAGACCGCCAGCGCCAGCGGCTTGGCCTTGGCGTGGTCGGCATCGCCGCCGTAGGGCAGGCTGACCATGACACCCACCGCTGCGGCCCGAGCGAACACATGGCCGGCCAGCAGCGCAGCCACCGCGGCCCACAGCGGCCGCGTGGCCAGCACGGCCAGCAGCGCGGCGCGCAGCAGCAGGCTCAGGCCCAGCGCCAGCGCGCCGTAGCTGCCAATGCGCGAATCCTTCATGATCGCCAGCGCCTTGTCGCGCGGCACCACGCCGCCCAGCGCGTCGAAGGTGTCGGCCAGGCCGTCCTCGTGGAAACCGCCGGTCAGCGCGATGGTCACCGCCAGCGCCAGCACGGCAGCGATCCAGGCCGGCCACAGCTGCGACGCACCCACGAGCACGGCAGCACCCACCGCGCCCACCAACGCACCGACCAGCGGGAAGTGGCGCACGCAGTCATTCAGCCATGCGGGCTCGAAGCTCCTCAGACGGACCGGCAACCGCGTCAAAAACTGCAGCGCGACGAGGAACAGGCGCACGTCCGCCCTAGTCCCGGTTGCTGACGCCGGCGCTGTCGAAGCTGGCCATGTCGGCCAGCAACACGCAAGCGGCGGTCAGCAGCGGCCAGGCCAGGGCGGCGCCGCTGCCCTCACCCAGGCGCAGGTCCAGGTCCAGCAGCGGTCGTGCGCCGAGGTGCTGCAGCCAGCGCGCATGCGGGCCTTCCGCCGAGCGATGCGCGAACACACAGGCCGCCAGCACGCCCGGCTGCAGCGCCTCGGCCAGCGCGACGGCGGCCGTCGTGATGAAGCCGTCCACGACGACGACGCGCCGCTGCGCCGCGGCGGCGATGACGCTGCCAGCCATCGTGACGATTTCGAAGCCGCCAAGCGCCGCGGCGATCTCCAGCGGCGTGCTTGCCGCCGCATTCGCGGCCAGCGCTTCGCCCAGGATGACGAGCTTGCGTGCCAGGCCGGCGTCGTCGAGCCCCGTACCGCGACCCACGCAGTCGGCCAGCGGCAGGCCGGTCAGCTGCTGCATCAGCAGACTGGCCGACGAGGTGTTGCCAATGCCCATCTCGCCCAGCAGCAGCGCGTTGCCCGGCAGACGCTCAACCAGCGCCATGCCGTTGCGCAGCGCGCGCTGCGCCTGATCGACGCTCATCGCAGGGCCGACGCTGGCATCGGCCGTACCGGCAGCGATGCGCAGGTCGACGGCCCCGGGGGCCAGCAGTGCATCGACACCGCAGTCCGCAATGGTCAGCGCCAGGCCTTGCTGGCGCGCCAGCACGGACACGGCAGCACCGCCCGCCAGCATGTTGGCCACCATCTGTGGCGTGACCTCGCGCGGGTAGGCCGACACGCCGCGGCGGGACAGGCCGTGGTCGGCCGCATAGACGACCAGTTGCGGCTCGCGCAGCATCGGGCGCTCGACGCCCTGGATCAGCGCCAGTTGCAGCGCCAGCGCCTCGATGCGGCCCAACGCGCCCAGCGGCTTGGTCTTGTGGTCGATGGCATGCTGAACGCGCGCCGCAAGGCCTGGCTCGGCGAGCACCGGCAGGTCGTGGAAGTCCATGGCCGCGTTCAGCCGACCAGATTGGCCAGCGTCAACAAGGCCAACAGCAGCATCCACAGCACCACGGAACGCCACACCAGGCCCACCACGCTCTGCAGGTGGCCCAGTTGGGGCGGTGCGCCTGCCGTGGACCCGGCAGCGCCGGTTGCGTCGGGCTCCGAACCTGCGTCGAAGGTCTTGCTGCGGTCCGGCGTGATGCCCGGTGCGGCCGCGCCGCCCAGTTGCAGGCCCACGGCACCGGCGGCGGACGCAAGGATGATGCCCTCGTTGGGGTGCAGCCAGAGGTGGGCATCGCGGCGCCAGGCGTTCACCGCCTCCTCGAAGTTGCCAACGATGGCAAAGCCCGCGGCGGTCAGGCGTGCGGGCACGTGGTCTATCCACATGAAGGCCTGGCGCGACAGGGCCAGCAGACGGGCATTGGTAGGTGCGTCCAGCGTGCGGCTCTTGAAGGCCCAGTAGCGGCTGGCGAACTCGGCCATGCGGTAGACCACCGCGCCGGCCGGCCCCAGGCCGATGGTCGAGCAGACGATGAACCAGAAGAACACGCCGAACACGTGGCGGTGCGCGGCCAGCAGCGAATGCTCGACCACGTGGCGGATCAGCTCGGTGCGCGGCAGCTCGCTGGCGTCCAGGTGGCGCCATTCGGCGAGCAACTGGCGCGCCGTCGCGTCGTCGCCCCGCTCCATCGCGTCGCGGATGTCGGTGAAGTAGTGGCTGAACTGGCGGAAGCCCAGCGTCAGGTAGAGGATGAACAGGTCCAGCAGCAGCGCCAGCAGCACGCTGAAATGCCGCAACCCCCAGTACAGCAGAGCGACGATCAGGCCGGGCACCAGGATGGTGATGACCCAGACGACGACGGCATGGTGCTCGGCGCCCGCGTCGAAATTGCGGCCCGTCCAGCGCACCCAGGTGATGACGGACTGGTGCACCCGGTTGCCATGCCTCAAGGGCTTGAGTTGCTCACACAACAGGGCCAGCAGCACCGCGAAGAAATTCATGGGCCGGGATGATAGTGGGGCTATCAGGCGTCGCTGAGCAATCGGTAGAAGTTGCGCAACATCGCGGCCGTGGCGCCCCAGATGAAGTACTCCCGCTCCGGCCCCTGCCAGGGCATGGACAAGAAGCGCCGCTCACTGCCCGCGAACTCGAAACGGTGATGGCGATGATGGGCCGGGTTCATCAGGAAGGGCAGCGGCACCTCGAAGGCCTCGGCGACCTCGAACTCGTCCAGCGTCAGCGTGAAGCCGGGCTCGATCAAGGCGACGACGGGCGTGACCTGGAAGGCCGTCACGGTCGAGTAGACCGGCAACTGGCCGATGACGTCGATGTACCGGCGTGCCAGGCCGATCTCCTCCTCGGTCTCGCGTAGCGCGGTCGCGACGGGGCCGTCGTCCTCGGGCTCCACGCGGCCACCGGGAAAGCTGATCTGGCCCGCGTGGTCGCGCAGATGGTCGGTGCGGCGCGTCAGCAGCAATGACAGACCCTCGTCACGCGGCACCAGCGGCACCAGCACCGCGGCACCGGCCGGCTCGCGGTTGGCGAACAGGCCGCCGTCGCCCGCGAATTCGGGCGTCCAGACGGACGGCGCCGTCATCCGCGCCCGGATCGCCTCGGCCGTCAGCGCAGCGGCCGGCACGGCAGGCAGGTGGTCATCGACGGCCGTGACGGGCGCGAGCTGAGGCTGGGTGATGGCGGGTCGAGTCATGCTGCGCAAGAAAAACAAAAGCCGCCGAGAGCGTAGCTCTGGGCGGCTTTGGCGGTTGGAAACCGGCTGATTAAGCCAGCTTTTCCTTGATACGCGCCGACTTGCCCGAACGCTGACGCAGGTAGTACAGCTTGGCACGACGGACGTCGCCGCGGCGCTTGACTTCGATCGAGGCGATCAGCGGGCTGTACAGCTGGAACGTGCGCTCCACGCCTTCGCCGCTAGAGATCTTGCGGACGATGAAGCTGCTGTTCAGGCCACGGTTGCGCTTGGCGATGACGACGCCTTCGTAGGCCTGCACGCGCTTGCGGGTGCCTTCAACGACGTTCACGCTGACGATCACGGTGTCGCCAGGGGCGAAAGCCGGGATGGTCTTGTTCAGGCGAGCAATTTCTTCTTGCTCAAGGGTTTGGATCAGGTCCATCTGTACTCCTAGGGATCTTGGCGAAACGCTATTTATCGGGATGTTTGCAGCGCTGCATCACAGCGCCACTCGAACCGCCAGAGGATCGGACAGCCCGCTAGTGTAGCCCGGCTTGCAGGTTTTGCCTAGCACCGACTCGCTGGAGCGCCGTCATTCCAGGACGGGGAAGCGAACGTACAGGGCATGGCCTGCTGGGGCACGGATGCACGCTTCAAACCGAGCCGTGGCCCCGTCCCGTCATTCGACGGACGCAGGCTCGTTCTCCGTGTGTCGGTCAGGCTCCGTGGTACGAAGGATTTCGTTCAAAACGGATGTGGCGTAGTTCCCGGCGGGCAAGGAGAACGTGAGCGCCAGTTGATCGGCTTGCGGCCAGTCCCATGCCATGTCCACCGGACTCGCCACCAGGGCGCGGCGCTCCTGGTCCAGGCCGGCGTGCTCCATGCCTTCACACAAGGTGGCGTGACATGCAGCCACGCCGTTTTCCAGCGCCTGCGCCTCATCGGTGCTGCTCACGCGGCCCCGCCCCCAGAGTGGTCCGGTGGGCAGGCCGTCGTCGTCCATCACGTCACCGGCCAGGGCCTTGCCCCAGAGCCCCTGCTGGATACGCAGGGCCAGCACTTCATTGAAGACGAAGGAGCGCACCGCCGACAGGTAGATGCCCTTCTTCTTCGGGTTGCGCACGCGGATTTCGCGCGCCAGCATGGCACGGCCCTGCTCGACGTTGCCGCCCTCAAAGCCGAAACGCTGGGCACCGAAGTAGTTGGGGACGCCATGTGACGCCACGGCCTTCAGATTGGCCTCGATGGCGTCGCGGTCGCCGACCACATCGCGCAGCACGATGCGGAATCGGTTGCCCTTCAGGTCGCCGGGGCGCAGCTTCTTCACGTGGCGGCTCTGGCTCAGCACCTTGAATTCCGGGTGCTGAAGCTGGGTCAGGTCGGGCGTCTCGCCTTTGCCTTTACCGTTCGGCAGATAGATGCTGAACCACTGCCGGGTGATTGCGTAGCGGTCCTTGAGGCCGGCATAGCCCACGTCCCACTCGTTCACGCCGGCCGCATCGGCCAGTTGCTGGGCGACGAAGGCGGTGTTGGCGCCGTTCTTCTCGACGTCCAGCCAGAGGTGTTCGCCCTCACCGGAGGGCAGTTGCAGCGGCAGCTCGGTCACGATGAAATCCTCATTGAGGCCTTTCAGCGTGGCGCAAGCGCCGCTGGCCGGATAGGCGTTCGGCCAGAGCGGCAAAGTCGTGTATTGAGTCATCTGTCCGCAGCTTAGCCCGCACCGCCCTGGGATGGCGGAATCCAGTCCAGCATCACGTCAAAGCGCGCAGTGGATGCTCGTGCGGCGCCCACGGGCTGACGAAGAAGGCGGCGACTTCCGCCGCGTCGACATCGGCCACGGTGGCCGGGTTCCAGCGAGGACTGTGATCCTTGTCGACCGCCAGCGCGCGTATGCCCTCCACCGTCTCGCTGCGCGCCGCGCCGCGCAGGTGGAAGGCGTGATGCACGAGGTCGCGCTCCAGGCGCAGGTCGTCCGGCAGATCGAGCCGGCGGCCCCGGCGCACCAGCTCCAGCGTGACGGCCAGCATGGTGGGCGAACGCTTCAACAGCGCCGCGTGGGTCTCGCGGGCCCAGGGGTCATCGGCGGACGCCAGTGACTGCAGGATGGCGCCCAGGCTCGGCAGACCGAAGTGCCGGTCGATGCGCTCGCCCATGGCCTTGGGGTCGGCTGCGGGCGCGAGGTCGGCGCGCTCCATGACGGTGGCGACCACGTGCTCGGCGCTGGGCTGCGGGCTACCGCGCAGCGCGGCGACGAGGTCATCCCAGCTGCCGGCGCTGACATAGACGTCGCCCAGTCCCCACTCGATGGCATCACCGGCGGCGATCGTCTGGCCGGTCAACGCCAGCCACTCGCCCACATGGCCGGGGCACTGGCCCAGGAACCAGCCGCCACCCACGTCCGGAAACAGGCCGATGCCGGTCTCCGGCATGGCGAGCTTGGAACGATCGGACAGCACGCGCAGCTTGGCGCCCTGGCTGATGCCCATGCCGCCGCCCATGACGATGCCGTCCATCAGTGCGATGTAGGGCTTGGGGTAGCTGTGGATCTGGTGATTGAGGCGGTATTCCTCGGTGAAGAAATCGTCCAGCGCGGGGTCGCCTGCCAGCGCCGCCTCGTGGAAGAAGCGGATGTCGCCGCCGGCGCAGAAGGCCGGCGCCTTGCCCTCACGACCCGCACCGAGCACGGCCACCGCCTGGATCTCGGGCCGCGCGGCCCAGTGACTCAGCAGCGTCGCCATGTCGCGGATCATCGCCAGCGACAGTGCATTCAGCGCCTGCGGGCGGTTCAGCGTGATCAGGCCGAGGCAGCCATTGACCTCGGCCAGGATCTGGCCTTCGGCACCCAGGGGCGGGATCAGGTCGTTCATGCGTTCTTCAGGACGGATTTGACGGAAGGGGGCGCCAGAGCCTCGTTGGCGACCAAAGCAGCAAGCACAAGGCTACCGCCTATCAAGGCCGCGCTGCCTGGGTGTTCGCCCGCAAAGGCCCAGGCCCACAGCACGCCGAGCAAGGTTTCTGCCTGGCCCAGCAGCGCGATCTCATGGCTGGGCAGTTCGCGCGCCAGGCGCACGGCCAGCAGGCAGGGGATGGCGAGCTGAAACAGCCCCAGGAAGCCCAGCAGGCCCAGGTCATGCGCGCCGGCCTGCAGCGGCCAGGCCAGCGGCAACGTCGCGGCGGCGGACAGCAACGCACCGATCAGCACGGCGGGCAGCATGTCGGTACCGGCCCCCTCGCCCACCTTCTGCAGCAAACACCAATTGGTGGCCGCCGCCAGCGGCACGCCCAGCGCAACGATGACGCCGGCCAATGGCCCGCCCAGCTGGCCTCCGAACATCCACGCAATGCCGGCGCTGGCCACCACGATGGCCACCCAGGTGCGCCCCGGCACCGGCTGCTTCAGAAACAGCCACGCGAACACGGCCGTGAACAGCGGCGACAGCGACATCGTGACCAGCACGTTGGCCACCGTCGTCAACGACAAGGCCACCATGAAGGCTGTGAACATGACGGCCCAGCACAGGCCCGACGCCCAGACGGCGACGCCCCTCAGCCCTGACAGCAGCGCCCTGCCCCGCATGGCCCCCAGGATGAGCACCAGCGCCAGCGCATTGAAGGCGCTGCGCCAGAAGGTGATCTCGAAGCCGCGCGCCGCATCCAGATGCCGCGTGACGACGCCCGCCGAACTCCACATCAGCGTGACCAGCAGCATCAGCAGCACGGCGGATCGATGGCTCATGGCAAAGCGCCCCTTTCGGGGCGCTGGCAGGGCTTCAGGCGGAGCTGGGATCAGCCCTCGGCGCGCGCGGCGCGCTTGCGCTCGTTCTCGGACAGGTGGCGCTTGCGCACCCGCACGCTCTTGGGCGTGATCTCGACCAGTTCGTCGTCGTCGATGAAATCGACACCGTACTCCAGCGTCAGGTCGATCGGCGGCGTGATCTTGATCGCGTCTTCCTTGCCGGACACGCGGAAGTTCGTCAGCTGCTTGGTGCGCGTGGCGTTGACGACCAGGTCGTTGTCGCGGTTGTGGATGCCGACGATCATGCCTTCGTACACCGGGTCGTTCGGCTTCACGAACATGCGGCCACGGTCGTCCAGCTTGCCCAGCGCGTAGGTGAAGATCTCGCCGTCGTCCATGGAGATCAGCACGCCGTTCTTGCGGCCACCGATCTCGCCCTTGTGCGGCTCGTAGCCATCGAAGATCGACGAGATCAGGCCCGAGCCGCGGGTCAGGTTCATGAACTCGTTGGCGAAGCCGATCAGGCCACGCGCGGGAATGCGGTACTCCAGGCGCACGCGGCCGTTGCCGTCCGGCTCCATGTTCAGCATTTCGCCCTTGCGCAGGCCCAGCGCCTGCATGACGCCACCCTGGTGGGTTTCTTCGACGTCGGCGGTCACCAGCTCCATCGGCTCGCTCTTCACGCCGTCGATGTCCTTGAACATCACGCGCGGCTTGGAGACGGCCAGCTCGTAGCCTTCACGGCGCATGTTTTCCAGCAGGATGGTCAGGTGCAGTTCACCGCGGCCGCAGACTTCGAAGACGCCGTCCTCGTCGGTCTCGCTGACGCGCAGCGCGACGTTATGTTGGAGCTCCTTCTGCAGGCGGTCCCAGATCTGGCGGCTGGTGACGTACTTGCCTTCGCGGCCGGCCAGCGGGCTGGTGTTGACGCAGAAGTTCATCGTCAGCGTCGGCTCGTCGACCTTGAGCATCGGCAGCGGCTGCGGGTTGGCCGGGTCGGTCACGGTCACGCCGATGCCAATGTCCTCGATGCCGTTGATCAGCACGATGTTGCCCGGGCCGGCTTCCGTGACCTGCACGCGATCCAGGCCGTGGAAGGTCAGCACCTGGTTGATGCGGCCGTTGACAGCCTTGCCGCCGGGGCCTTCCATGACGGTGACCTGCATGCCGGGCTTGATGGTGCCCTGGCTGATGCGGCCCACGCCGATGCGGCCGACGAAGGTGGAGAAGTCCAGTGCCGAGATCTGCAGTTGCAGCGGGGCCGAGGCGTCGCCGGACTGGGCCGGCACGTGCTTCAGCACGGTGTCGAACAGGGCCGACATGTCGGGGCCCCACTGCTCGCCCGGCGCGCCTTCGGTCAGCGAGGTCCAGCCATTGATGCCGGAGGCGTAGACAACCGGGAAGTCCAGCTGCTCGTCGGTGGCGCCGAGGTTGGCGAACAGGTCGAACGCGGCGTTGATGACGGCGTCGCACTTCGCGCCCGGCTTGTCGACCTTGTTGACGACGACGATGGGCTTCAGGCCCAGGGCCAGCGCCTTTTTCGTGACGAAGCGGGTCTGCGGCATCGGGCCCTCCTGGGCGTCGATCAGCAGCACCACGCCGTCCACCATGGACAGTGCGCGCTCGACCTCACCACCGAAGTCCGCGTGTCCGGGCGTGTCGACGATGTTGATGTGCGTACCGCCCCACGACACGGCGCAGTTCTTGGCCAGGATGGTGATGCCGCGCTCACGTTCGATGGCGTTGCTGTCCATGACGGTGTCGACGACCTTTTCATGGTCGGCGAACGTGCCGCTCTGGCGCAGGAGCTGGTCGACCATGGTGGTCTTGCCATGGTCAACGTGGGCAATGATGGCGATGTTGCGGATCGGGGTGGTCATGGTGATGCTTCGAATAAAACCGGATCAGGCGGAAAGCAGAGCCTGGACCTCCGGCGGGGTCAACAGGCGATCGGCGATCAGTTCGCCAGAGGTGATGTGGGCGCTGCCGAGGAAGGCGCGGGGTTCGGGGCCGTAGACCCGCACACGTTCGGCGTCGGGCGCGTCGACGCGGCGGCGCAGGCCGGACAGGAAGCGCACGGCGTCGGGCATGTCCAGGCGCAGCTCCGGCGCGTCAGCCAGCAGGCGGTCGGGCGAGGTCAGCAGCGCGGCGCGCTGTTCGTCGGGCATGGCCTCGATCTGGGCCAGCGTGACACTGCCTTCCAGCGTCAGACCGCCCGAACCGGTGCGGCGCAGCGCGGCCAGCGACGCACCGACACCCAGCTTCGCGCCGATGTCCTCGGCCAGCGTGCGGATGTAGGTGCCTTTGGTGCAGCGGACGTCGAGGGTCACGGTGCCAGCCTGCACGGCGACGATGTCGATGGCATGAATCGTCACGCGACGGCTCTTGCGCTCGATCTCGATGCCTTGGCGGGCGTACTCGTACAGCGCCTTGCCTTCGTGCTTCAGTGCCGAGTACATCGGCGGCATCTGGTCGATCTCGCCAGTGAAGCCGGCGCAGGCGGCGGCGATCTGTTCGGCCGTGATGTGGTCTGCGTCGTGGCGCTCCAGCACCTCGCCTTCGGCGTCGCCGGTCGTCGTGCGCACGCCCAGCGCCAGCGTGGCGAGGTAGCGCTTGTCGGCGTCCAGGCTGAGCTGGCTGAACTTGGTGGCGGCGCCGAAGCACAGCGGCAGCAGGCCGGTGGCCAGCGGGTCCAGCGTGCCGGTGTGGCCGGCCTTCTCGGCGCGCAGCAGCCACTTGGCCTTCTGCAGCGCGTCGTTGCTCGACAGGCCCAGCGGCTTGTCGAGCAACAACACGCCGTGCAGCGGGCGGCGCTGGATGCGTACCCGGACAGGCTTCGCGACAGTGGCGACGGCCTCAGTCATTGGGCTCCTCGTCCTCAACGGCGCGCGTCGAGTTCGCCTTGCTGATCAGCGCACTCATCTCGGCGGCACGCTCGGTGGTGCGGTCGAACTGAAAGTGCAGCGTCGGCACGGTGTGGATCTGCAGGCGCTTGAACAGGCCGTTGCGCAGATAGCCGGCGGCCTCGTTCAGCGCTTCCTGCGTCTCGGCGGCATCGCCGATCAGCACGGAGAAAAACACCTTGGCATGGGCGTAGTCCGGCGTGACCTCGACTGCGCTGATGGTGGCCATGCCGATGCGCGGGTCCTTGAGCTCGCGGATGAGCTCCGCCAGATCGCGCTGGATCTGGTCGGCGACGCGGAAAGCTCGGTTGGGGATGGCGCGTTTGTGTCGCATGGCGGTTTCCTCAAAGAACAAACCCCGCCCCTATCGGGCGGGGTCTGCGGGGTAAACCCGAGGGTCTGTGGATCAGAGCGTGCGGGCCACTTCCTTGATTTCGAAGAACTCCAGCTGATCACCTTCCTTGATGTCGCTGTAGTTCTTGAGCTTGATACCGCACTCGAAGCCTTCCTTGACCTCGCGCACGTCGTCCTTCTCGCGGCGCACGGAGTCCACCTCGCCCGTGTAGACGACGGTGTTCTCGCGCAGCAGGCGGAACTTGGCGCCACGACGGACCAGGCCGCTGGTGACCATGGAGCCGGCCACCGTGCCGATCTTGGACGCGACGAACACGACGCGGATCTCGGCCGTGCCCAGCGCTTCCTCGCGCTGCTCGGGCGCCAGCATGCCGGACATGGCCTTGGTCACATCGTCCACGGCGTCGTAGATGATGCTGTAGTAGCGCAGGTCCACGCCGTTGCCTTCGGACAGCTTGCGCGCGCCGGCATCGGCCCGCACGTTGAAGCCGATGATGACGGCCTTGGACGCAATGGCCAGGTTGACGTCGCTTTCGCTGATGCCACCGACCGCTGCGTGAACGATCTGCACCTTGACCTCGGCGTTGCTGAGCTTGAGCAGCGAAGCGGCCAGCGCCTCCTGCGAACCCTGCACGTCGGCCTTGATGATGAGCGGCAGCACCTGCGCCTGGCCTTCGCCCATGTTGTCGAACATGTTCTCCAGCTTGGCGGCCTGCTGCTTGGCCAGCTTCACGTCGCGGTACTTGCCCTGGCGGAAAGTGGCCACTTCACGCGCACGGCGCTCGTCGCCCAGCACCATGAACTCGTCGCCGGCCTGCGGCACTTCCGTCAGGCCCTGGATCTCGACCGGGATGGACGGGCCGGCCTCGGTGGAGGCCTTGCCGTCTTCGTCCAGCATGGCGCGCACGCGGCCATAGGTGGAGCCGGCCAGCACGACGTCGCCGCGCTTGAGCGTGCCGCTCTGCACCAGCACCGTCGCAACCGGGCCGCGACCCTTGTCCAGCTTGGCTTCGATGACCAGGCCCTTGGCCATGGACTCGACCGGTGCCTTCAGCTCCAGCACTTCGGCCTGTAGCAGCACCTGCTCCAGCAGGTCGTCGATGCCCTGGCCGGTCTTGGACGACACGCCGATGAACGGCGAATCGCCGCCGAACTCTTCCGGCACGACCTGCTCGGCCACCAGCTCGCTCTTGACGCGCTCGGCGTTGGCATCGGGTTTGTCGATCTTGGTCATCGCGACCACGATGGGCACGCCTGCCGCCTTCGCGTGGTGGATGGCTTCCTTGGTCTGCGGCATGACGCCGTCATCGGCCGCGCAGACCAGGATGACGATGTCGGTCGCCTTGGCGCCTCGCGCCCGCATGGCCGTGAAGGCCGCGTGACCCGGGGTGTCCAGGAAGGTGATCATGCCGCGCGGGGTTTCCACGTGGTATGCGCCGATGTGCTGCGTGATGCCGCCGGCTTCGCCCGCAGCCACACGGCTGCGGCGGATGTAGTCCAGCAGCGAGGTCTTGCCGTGGTCGACGTGGCCCATGACGGTGACGACCGGGGCGCGCGGCAGCGACTCGTGCTGCTGCTCGGCGCTGGCGCCCTCTTCTTCCAGGAAGGCATCCGGGTCGTCCAGCTTGGCGGCCATGGCCTTGTGGCCCATTTCCTCGACGAGGATCATGGCCGTTTCCTGGTCCAGCTGCTGGTTGATGGTGACCATCTGGCCCAGCTTCATCAGCTGCTTGATGACCTCGGCAGCCTTGACGGACATCTTGTGCGCCAGGTCGGCGACCGAGATGGTCTCCGGCACATGGACCTCGATGGTCTGCTGCTCGGCAGGCGGCGTGAAATTGGAGCCACCGTCCTCGCGGCCACCACGGCCACCGCGTCCACCGCGCGCCGGGGCACGCCAGTTGCCACCGCCACCCGGGCGGTTGGCGCCGGCAGGGCCGGAGCCGATGGTCTTGAGACCGCGCTTCTTGGCAGCATCGTCGGCCCAGCTGGACGACAGCTTCTCGGACTTGACCGACTTCTTGTCGCCCGGCTTGCCGGTGCCTGCACCCGCAGCGGCTGCAGCAGGCGCCGGAGCGCCCGCCTTCTTGTGAATGGTGCCCTTGATGCCCGCGCCTTCGGCCGGCTTGGGCTCTTCCTTCTTCGCGACCAGCACCTTCTTGGGCGCATTCATCATCGCGCGGATCTTGGCTGCCTCGTCCTCGGCAGCCTTGCGGCGGCGGGCCAGGTCATCCTGCTTCTGCTTCTCTTCGGCAGCAGCATCGACGGCCTTGACGACGCGCAGCGCCGGCTTGGCGGCTTCGACCGGCGCGGGCGGCGGCGGCGCGACCACTTCGACCGGAGCCGGCGGCGGCGGCGCCACGACTTCAGGCGCCTCGG